>JBFWUJ010000011.1:0-27086 GCA_050247295.1 Sphingomonas sp.
GGCGGGCGATGGCGCGATTCACGCTGCCGGCTGCGATCCTTGTCACCCTGCTCTTCGAGATGGCGCTGGCGGAGCGGAAATATGCCCTGTTCGGCGGCGGATTCGGGGCTTCGCAGGTGCTCGACACGCCCGGCGAGATCGCGGCGTTCGCGGTCGGCGTCGTCGCCTGCCAGGCATTGCTGCTCTTGCTGCTCTACCGGCTGATCCGGCGGCTGCATGGAGGCAAAGCGGACGGCCCGCTTTTCCACTTCAACTTCCTCGTCCTCGCCGGCGGCGGGATGATCGGCGCGGCGGCGGGCAAATATCAGGCGCTGGCCTATTTCAGCGACGCGATGAGCTTCCAGATCGTCCGCAACCTGGGCGGCGGCAGCCTGACCGACGCCCTGCTCTTCTCGTTGAACGAGATCGGACTGGCGGCGATCGGCCTTGGCGGCGCGGCCATCTGCTATCTCGGCATCCTGTGGCTGCTGCGGCGGCGCTGGCGCAACGCCGCGCCGCTGGCCGATCATTGGCGGCCGAGCCGGCGGCAATGGGCGGCGATGCTGGTGGCGACGCCGATGATCCTGTTCGGGGTCAACCGGATCGACGACGCCCGATCGGCCGTCGGCCGGTTCAATTCGGCGCTCGCGTTCGGGTCCGTGCTGCACGAGGCGACCGACTTCGACCGGGACGGGTGGAGCCTTTTCTCCTTCCCCGTCGACCGCGCGCCGTTCGACGGCGCATTGCATCCCTACGCGCTCGACGTGCCGGGCGACGGGATCGACCAGGACGGCTTCGGCGGCGATTTCACCTTCGCCGGCAACAGCGAGGCCGGGCCGCCGGCAGCGATCCCCGCCGAGCGGCGGCGGCATGTCGTATTGATCGTGCTCGAAAGCACCCGCGGCGACGCGATCGGGATGCGGATCGACGGCCGCCCGGTGGCGCCGAACATCGAGGCGATGGCGCGCTCAGGCAGCAGCGCCCGCGCCGCCTACAGCCATGTCGGCTTCACCACCCAGTCGCTGCAGAGCCTGTTCAGCGGCCAGCTGGCGCCGCACGACAGCCGCCAGTCGCTGATCCGCGACTTCCTGGCCAACGGCTACCGGGTCGGCGTGCTCTCCGGCCAAGCGGAGGATTTCGGCGACACCGCGAACCTCACCGGCATGCGGCTGGGCGAATTCTTCGTCGATGCGACCACCAACCGCGAGGAACGCGCCTTCAGTTTCGCCGCCCAGGGCAGCCTCGCGATCGACGGCCGGGTGCAGCTGCGCGAATTCGACCGGAGGCTCGGCCGGCCGGAGCAATGGCGGCGACCGACCTTCCTCTACATCAATCTCCAGTCCGCCCATTTCCCCTATTCCTGGCCCGGCATGCCGCGCGCCTTCGGCGGCGAGCCGATCCCGCGCGGCGAGATTTCGCCCGCCAATCGCGACTGGCTGATCCGCACCTACTGGAACGCGATCGCCTATAACGATGCGCTGATCGGCGCGATCCGGGAACGGTTGCGGCGGCTGGGGGTGCTCGACGACACGCTGATCGTCGTTACGGCGGATCATGGCGAATCGCTGTTCGACGATGGCTTCCTCGGCCACGGCCACGCTTTGAACGAGCAGCAGACGCGCATCCCGTTCGTGCTGAGCGACGCGGGCGTGACGATGCCGCCGGCGATCGGCCTTTCCGACATGCGCGGCATCGTGCTGCGGGCGCTCGGGGCGGATGCCCCGGGACGCAATGCGCCGGTCTTTCAATATCTGGGCACCCTCGATCGCCCGGGGATGATCGGCTGGGTGGGTGCGGACGGCCGGCGGCTGATCTTCAACCTGAACAGCGAAGCCGTCTGGACGACCGGCCGCGGCCGCTGGACCCGCCATGCCGACCTGCATCCCGCAAGCGCCGAGCGCCGCGCCGCCGACGGGCTCATCCGCGAATGGGCCCGCCAGCGCTGGCTGCGCCACCTTGCCGGCGGCGATCCGCGATCCTCCTAGTTGGTTGGGGCCGGCGTCTCGATCTTGACATCGGCATCGACCTTCTGCGCGCCGCCGGAGAACATGCCGTTCTGATAGGCGAGGAACACGCCCACCATGACCAGGATCAGGATCGCCAGCGCGATGATCATCCCCGCGCCGCCGCCGCCGCCATCATGGGTGACGATCACTTCTTTCTCTTCGGCCATATCGATACTCCTCATAACGTAACGGCGCTGCAACGCAGGGTCGCGCCGGGCTGTTCCCTTGCCGCGGCCTTGCGGCGGCGGCGGCGCTCGCCCATGAAGGCGGCCGACAAGGGGAGCGCATGGCGACACGGATCGGGATCATCGGCGCCGCCGGCCGGATGGGGCGTGCGGTCGCCGAAGCGATCGAAAAACAGGGCGAGGCGACGATCGGCGGGACCGCCGACGAGGGCGACGACCCGGCCCATGCGGCGCGCGCCAGCGATGTCCTGATCGATTTCTCAACCCCCGCCGCACTCGCCGCCAATCTCGACGCGGCGCGAACGGCCGGTATCGGGATCGTGATCGGCACCACCGGTCTCGGCCCGGAACAGGACGAAGCGGTGGCGCACGCCGCCGGCGCGATACCGGTACTGCGCGCCGCCAACATGTCGCTCGGCGTCAACCTGCTCGCTTATCTGGTGCGCGAGGCGGCGGCCCGGCTCGGCCCCGGCTGGGACATCGAAATCGTCGAAATGCACCACCGCCACAAGGTCGACGCGCCCTCCGGCACCGCCTTGCTGCTTGGCCGAGCGGCGGCGGACGGCCGCGGCATCGATCTCGACACGTCGAGCGAGCGCGGCCGTGACGGCGTCGCCGGGATGCGCGGCGAAGGCGCGATCGGTTTCGCCAGCCTGCGCGGAGGTTCGGTGGCCGGCGATCACCTGGTCGTGCTCGCCGGCGAAGGCGAGCGGATCGAACTCGGCCACCGCGCCGAAAGCCGCGCCATCTTCGCCGCCGGCGCGGTCAAGGCCGCGCTCTGGCTCGCCGGCAAGCCGGCCGGCGCCTATTCGATCGACGACGTGCTCGGGCTGTGAGCGAGGCGAGCGCGCAGGGGAAGCTGGTCCGCCGGCTCGGCCTGTTCGACGCGACCATGCTGGTCATGGGCGGGATCATCGGATCCGGCATCTTCCTGAACCCGGCCGAGGTGGCGCGGGCGATCTCCTCGCCCGGCTGGATCGTCGGCGTCTGGCTGATCGGCGGCGCGATCGCGATCGCGGGTGCCTTCGTATACGCGGAGCTGGCGGCGCGGCGGCCGGAGGTGGGCGGCCAATATGCCTATCTGCGCGACGCCTTCGGACCGATGCCGGCATTCCTCTACGGCTGGTCGTTGTTGCTGGTCATCCAGTCGGGCGGCATGGCCGCGGTGGCGATCACCTTCGCCCGCTATTTTCAGGAGGTGACGGCGTTCGGCGCGCCGGACGGCGCCGTCGCGGCGGCGACGCTGGCCTTGCTGACCGCCATCAACTGCTTCGGTGTGCGCGCCGGCGGCACCGTGCAGAGCCTGCTGATGGTGCTCAAGATCGGCGCCATCGTGGCGCTGGTCCTGTGCGGGCTGCTGCTGGCACCCTGGTTTCCGGCGACCGGGCGGACGACGGACATGGCCGTTCCCTCAGGCCTCCTGGCGGCCCTGACCCCCGTGATGTTCGCTTATGGGGGTTGGCAAACCGCCAGTTTCGTCGCCGCCGAAATGCGCGACCCGCGCCGCGATCTGGCGCGCGGACTGCTGATGGGCGTGATCGGCGTTGTCATTCTCTATGCCGCGGTCGCCTTCACCTGCGTCGCGGTGCTCGGCCCTTCCGGCCTGGCGGAGACCCGCGCTCCGGCCAGCGCCGTCATGCGCCTCGCGCTCGGCGATACGGGCGCAAACCTGATCGCGCTCGGCATCGCCATCTCCGCCCTCGGCTTCTTGAGCCAGGGGATGCTGACGACACCGCGCGTCTATTTCGCGATGGCGGAGGACGGCCTGTTCTTCCGGCAGATGGCGACCGTCCATCCGCGCAGCCACGCGCCGGTCTTCGCGATCGTCCTGCAGGGCGTCGCCGCCTGCCTGATCGCGCTGACCGGCACCTATGGCCAGATTTTGAGCTATGTCGTCTCGGTCGATTTCATCTGGTTCGCGCTCACCGGTGCGGCGCTGCTGGTGTTCCGGAGCCGGGACCGGCGACGCGCGGGCTTTCAGGTGCCGGACCACCCCGCGACCACCCTGTTTTTCATCCTCGCCTGCGCCGTCACGGTCTTGGGCACAGTCGCCGCGCATCCGGCCAATAGCGCAATCGGCTTCGCGATCCTCGCCGCGGGTGTCCCGGCCTGCCTGTGGTTCATGGCGCGGCGGAGCGCCGCCTGATGCGGGCGATGCAGTCCGATTATATGTATTGGGCGAAGCATCAGGTGCCGGTCCGGTACCCGCTGTCGTCCAGCGAGGTGCCGCACTGCCGGCTCGACAAGTTCCCCATCGGCATCGCCGAGCTGCAGCTCGACGGCGCCAGCCGCTATCGCGATCCGCCATTGCGCGCGGCGATCGCCGGCAAATGCGGGGTGACGCCGGACCGGGTGGTGATGGCGGACGGAACGTCGCTGGCGAACATGCTGGCCTTGTCGGCGCTGATCGCACCCGGCGACGACGTGCTCGCCGAGGCGCCGGCCTACGAGCCGATGGTGGCGACGGCGTCGCATTGCGGCGCCACGATCCGCACGTTCCAGCGTGCCGGCCCCGATTTCGCGCTGGATCCGGCGGCGATCGAGGCCGCCGCGACGCCGCGCACCCGCGTCATCCTGCTCACCAACCTGCACAATCCAACGGGCAACCTCGCGGCGGAAGATGTGCTGCTCGAGATCGGCGAGATCGCCGCGCGGCGCGGCGCCCATGTCCTGATCGATGAGGTCTATCTGGATGCCGCGGTGCCGCGGCAGCGCAGCGCGGCCCATCTTGGCGATCATTTCGTCACCACTTCGAGCCTGACCAAATGCTATGGCCTCAGCGGCCTGCGCTGCGGTTGGATCATCGCTTCGCCGGAACTGGCGGAGCGATTGTGGCGCCTCAACGAGCTGTTCGGCGTCGCGCAGGCGCATGCCGCCGAACGGCTGTCGCTGCTTGCACTCGAAAGACTAAGCGAGATCGCTGCTCCCCTCGCCGCGTTGCTCGAACGCAATCGCATTCTGGCCAATGGCTTCTTTGCGGGCCGCGACGATCTGCAATGCGCGCCGATGACAGGTGGCATCACCGCCTTTCCGCGGCTGCTCCGCGGCGATGTCGAGGCGCTGAACCGCTTGCTGCGCGAACGTTACGAGACCTCGATCGTGCCGGGCCGCTTCTTCGGGCTCGCGGATCATTTCCGGCTCGGAGTCGGCCAGCCGACCGAACTTGTCGAAGGCGGGCTCGAACGCCTTGGCGCGGCGCTGGACCGACTGCGGTGAAGAAGGACGACATCGCCGAATTCTATCGCCGCCTCGACGAACGGACGCCCGATCCTGTCACCGAGCTGGATTATACCAACGATTATACGCTGCTGGTCGCTGTCGTGCTTTCGGCGCAGGCGACCGATGCGGGCGTGAACGTCGCCACCCGCGACCTCTTCAAGACGGTGGACACGCCCGCGAAGATGGTCGCGCTCGGCGAGGATGGGCTGAAGCGGCACATCCGGACGATCGGCCTGTTCAATACCAAGGCGAAGAACGTCATCGCGCTGTCCCGGGCATTGATCGACGCGCATGAAGGCGCGGTGCCGGCGGATCGCGACGCGCTGCAGAAGCTTCCCGGCGTCGGCCGCAAGACGGCGAACGTCGTGATGAATGTGGCCTTCGGGGCCGAGACATTTCCCGTCGACACCCATGTATTCCGGGTCGCCAACCGCACCGGCCTCGCGCCCGGCAAGGATGTGAACACGGTCGAGGCGAAGCTGGAGAAGCAGACGCCCGCGCCCTGGCGCAACAGCGCCCACCACCTGCTGATCCTGCACGGCCGCTATGTCTGCAAGGCGCGCAAGCCCGAATGCTGGCGCTGCGTCGTCGCCGATCTGTGCCGCTACAGGCCGAAGACGCCGCCGCCCGCGGAGCGATGAAATCCGGGCTGGCGGGCTTGCCGGCCCTTTGCTAAGCGCCCACATCCTTTGGCAATGCACCCATAGCTCAGCTGGATAGAGCGCTGCCCTCCGAAGGCAGAGGTCAGAGGTTCGAATCCTCTTGGGTGCGCCAGCCCTTGCACGACCAAGTCTCCGGTTTCGATCTTAGCCGATTTGAAACGGACGATTTTCTCGCTAGACCCCTGCGAAGGGGGAAGAATGACGCGAGCGACCGAAGGCTTGAACGGGGAGCGCGACGGCGAGCCGGAGCGCGTCCGACGATGAACGCACCGACCGGCCCGTCACTGCAGCCGGGCCAGACCTTTCTTACCGTCAACAACAGGCGTGGCACGGTCGGGCAGTTGCTCGGCGCCGGCGGCCAGGGGGAATGCTATCACGTCACGGTCGACGGACTGCCCTTCGCGCTCAAATGGTACCACCGCCACTATGTCGAGATCGACACCGGCCTGCGGGGACGGCTGGAGCGGGCGGTGCGCCGCGGCGCCCCCACGAACCATTTCCTCTGGCCCTTCGATCTGGTCGAGATCGCCGACAGCGGCAGCTTCGGCTATTTCATGCCGCTGCGCGGCCATGAGTTCGTCAGCATCCGCGATCTCATCGCCGCGCCGCCGAAGCGGGTCGAGATCGATCTCGGGAAAAGAGCGAAGATCTGCGGCCAGCTCGCGGAAGGTTTCCTGGAGCTTCATGCAGGTGGCTTTTGCTATCAGGACATCAATTTCGGCAACATCTTCTTCGATCCCGCGACCGCCCGAATCCTGATCTGCGACAACGACAATGTGAACATCGACGGTGCCGACGCCAGCATCTACGGCACCCGCAAGTTCATGGCGCCCGAGGTCGTGCGACGCGAGGTGCTGCCGAACAGCCGCACCGACCTTTATTCGATGTCGGTGCTGTTCTTCTACACCCTGCTCGGCTGGCATCCGCTCGACGGCAAGCGTGAGCATGAGGTCACACTCATGGACGCCAATGCCGAGCATCTGCTCTATGGCGCTGAACCGCTCTTCATCTTCGATCCCAACAATGACGCGAACGGCCCCGTGGCCGGGTATCACGATGCGATCGTGGCCCGCTGGCGATCGCTTCCGACGACCTTGCGCAACCTGTTCACGCGGGCATTCACCAAGGGTCTCGTCGATCCCGGCGCGCGCGTATTGGAGACGCAGTGGCGGACGGCGCTCCGCCGGGTGGAGGGTGCCGTTCATCAATGCGACCATTGCGGCTTCGAACATGTCGCCGACCTGCGGCGCGGCAAAGCGAGCGCCCGGCATGAATGCCTCGCCTGCGGAACAGCGATGGTTCCGCCCTTGTTCCTGGTGGGCGACGCACGGGCCGAGCGGCTGGCGGTCGGCGACCAGGTTCGTGGCGGCGCCGGGCGCGTCGAGGTCCACCCGACACGGCCCGAACTGATCGGCCTGCGCAATTATTCGCAGGTGAACTGGACCGCCGGAATACCCAAGGCGGCAAGCCATGAGGTGCCGCCGGGCAAGACCGTCCGGCTGATGCCGGGAATCAGGATCGATTTCGGCGACGATGTCGGCGTCGTCGCAAGCGCGGAGAAAATGGCATGAACGGTTGGCGGATCGGTGGCGGATCGGTTCGTGGCCCGGCGCACGAGCGGTCCGGAAAGCCCAACCAGGACGCGATCACATGGGTGCCGCGCGCCGGCCATGGCAGCCGGATCGTCGGCGCGGTGGCGGACGGTCACGGCGCCGCGCCGCATTTCCGTTCCGACGTCGGCGCCCGCATCGCGGTCGAGACGGTGACCGAGATGATCGCCTGGGATCTGGACGACGGCGAGATCGACGATTTCGACGAGAAACTGGCCGCGGAGATTGTCCAGGCATGGCAGCAGCGCGTCGATGCCCATATCGGCGAGCAGCCCTACGACCCGCCGGCCGAGCTCGGCTATACGCCTTATGGCGCGACCCTGCTCGCGCTGGGCGCGAACGAGACCCAGATGCTGGTGCTCCAGATCGGAGACGGCGATCTCCTGGTCGGCTTCCCCGACGGTCGGATCGAAAGGCCGCTCGAGGCCGATGAAGGCCTGATCGGCGAGCAGACCTATTCGCTGTGCATGCCGGAAGCGCCGCAGCGATTCCGCCTGGCAACCTTCTTCAAGAGCGACGACCGGCCGCTGCCGAATTTCGTCGCCATGTCCACCGATGGCGTGGCCAAATCGTTCCGCGACGATGGGGCGTTCGAAGGCGCGATCGCCTCGCTCCGCGACCTTGCCTTCGAGAATTGGCAAAGAACGCTTGCCGCGCTCCCCGACTGGCTGGCACAAGTGACGGCTCAGGGGAGCGGCGACGACAGCACCATGTGCCTGGCGATCTGCGACGCCAACGGCAACAGCCTCTGAGGGAGAAGCGAGATGGGCGACCAGCGCGACAAGCCGTTCACACCCCCGGTTCCCCGCGACCATGCCGACGCGACATTCTCGGAGATGGTTCCGTTCCGGTCGAAGAAGATCAACCTGCTGAAGAGCCCGCTCGCGATCGTCGCGATCCTGTGTGCCCTGGTCGTGCCCTTCCTGTTCGCGGCGGTGAATTCCATCGCCGCCGCCCAACAGGCCAATCTTCCGCCGGATCAGATTGTCGGCCGGCTGCAGGCATTCACGTTCGTCGCCGTGCTGTTCATCACCACCCTGATCTGCGTCTTCGTCTACCTCTATGTGAAGCCGAAGCGTCCGATCTGGGCCTATGTGCCGGCCTTTGCCTTTTCCGCCGCCGCGCTCTCGCTGCCGTTCCTGTTCGAGCCCTATCGGTTCATCTTCCGCACGCTGCCCATCGGCGGCCCGCAGGAAATCATGGCCGGCATACAGGCCGGTGGATTTCGTGCCTTCTACACGATGTTTTTCATCGCCGGGCTGTGCGAGGAGCTGCTGAAGGCGACGCCGATCCTGTTCGGCGCCTGGCTCAGCTTTCGCGGCTATAACGATCCGCGCGCGACCCAATCCGGACTCTACCGCACCTTCCATGTCCGCGGCCCGCTCGACGGCGCGTTGATGGGCGTCTTTGCCGGCGGCGGCTTCGTGCTGATGGAGACCGGGCTCGAATATGTCCAAAACGTGATGAACAACGTGATGGCCGCCGGCGGCAACGTCGCGCAGGCATCGACGATCGCCCTGCTGGTCGTTTTCCCCCGCGTGCTCGGCGCGATCACCGGCCACATGGCCTATGCCGGCATCTTCGGCTATTTCATCGGTCTCGCCGTCATCCGGCCGCGGCAGAAATGGAAGCTGCTGGCCATCGGCTATCTGAGCGCCTCGCTGATCCACGCGATCTGGAACAGCTTTGCCGAAGAAATTCCGTTCGGCTATTATTTCGTGGCGGTGATTTCGGCCCTTGGCCTTGCAGCCGTGATGCTGAAAGCGCGTCAGCTCGAGGTTGCGACGGGCGGCGCGAGCGCCGAGACCACGGGGTCGATCGTCGTCGACAACCGGGTTCCGCCGGTCATGCCCGCCGCGCCGGCCGGGATGCCGGCCGGAGCGCCGTCGCCCCAGCCCATCGCGCCAGCGCCCGTGCCGTCACCTCAGGCTGCGCCGCCGCAGCAACCGGCGCCGCCAGCGGCGCCTGCGGCAGCGCCCGCCGAGGCCCTGGCCATCAATATCGACGGGATGATGCTGCCGCTGCGCGCCGGCGGCCGCCTCGACCTTGGCGCCGAGCCGGCGCTCGGCGGGCGCGGCGCGGGAATCGTCGGCACGATCATCCCCCATCCGACCCGCGCCAACGTGCTCGGCCTGCGCAACGAAGGCGCGGCCGGCTGGCGGGCAAAGCTGCGCGACGGCAGCGAACAGGCGATCGAGCACGACCAGAGCATCCGGCTTGCAGCCGGAGTCGAGATTCATTTCGCGGACGGGCTCAGCGGCGCCGTCGTCAAGCTGGGCTGAGACGATGGCTGGCGATCTCGCACTCGATCCGACCGCCATCGCCCGCCGGCAGTTGCAGGTGATGTTCGCGCTCGATTGCTCCGGCTCGATGCAGGGAGACCGTATCGCCTCGCTCAATTATGCGATGCGAACCGCGCTGCCGGAGCTGTCGGACGTCGCCGCCGAAAACCCCGAGATCGACGTGCGCGTTCGCGTCCTGCGCTTCGCCGACGATGCCGAATGGCAGGGCGAGGCGGCGAGCGCCGCCGACTATGTCTGGCACGACCTGGCGGCGGACGGCGAAACCAATATGGGCGCCGCGCTTCGCGTCCTCGCCCGCGCGCTGAGTCCCGAAGAGATGCGCGGCCGGCAACTCCCCCCGGTGATCGTGCTCGCATCCGACGGCCTGCCGACCGACGATTTCGACGAGGCCCTGGCCGAATTCTTCGCCGCGCAGTTCGCCGAATCGGCAGTCCGCGTCGCCATTGCGATCGGCACCGACGCAGACGCGGAGCCGCTCGATCGCTTCCTCCGTCACCCGACCGCCCGGCCGCTGCGGGCCAGCAACGCGACGGAACTCGTCAACAGGATCAAATGGGCGACTACGGCGCCGGTGAAGGCGGTTTCGTCACCGACCAACGCGCCGGACCCGCTGACCGCGCTGGCCGGCCAGGCGGACGAGGGCGCATCGCCGCAGACCGAGATCATCTGGTAGGAGCCGCGCATGTCCGTCGAAGCCCGCCTGCAGGCGCTGATCCAGAGCTATCGCGCGCAATTTGGCGACGCGGCGTTGACCGGATCGCCGCAGCTGATCGCGCAACTCAGCGTTCAGGCGCCCGATCTGCATGGCGAGATCAAGGCGCTGGCGGCGGCACTGCGCCGTGGCGATGCCGCCCGCATCGCCGCCGCCGCCGACCAGGAAGGCGAGGCGAGCCGCGTCGCGACCGAGATCGCAGGCAGCGAGAAATTGTCGATGGCGGTCGCCACCGCGGGTGTCGCCATCGCCCGAGGTCTCGGGCCGGTTGCGGCCGCTCCCGCCGCGCCGCCTTCGCCGCCCGCCCCGAACGACGCCGGCTGGGCCGGCGAGACGGTCATGGCCACGCCTGCACCTGGCGGCCCGGCTCAACCCTATGCACCGCCGGGCTCGACGCCCGGTTATGTCGCTCCCGGCAGCGCCACGCCAGCGGCCGCCCAGCCCGGCGCAGCCCAGCCGATCTACAAGAACAAATTCGTCATTGGCGCGGTCGCGATCGCGATTGTCCTGTTGCTCGTCTGGAGTCGGCAATCCTCCGGCCCCGGCGGTGCCGACAAGGACAAGGCGGGGCCGCAGACGGCTGGCTCCTACCCGACGCTCAGCCTCGACGAGACCTTGCCGACGCTATCCTACACCCGGGACCAAAACGGCCTTTCAATCCTGTTCCAGCTCGACGGTCAGGGCGGTGCGGCGCCCGGAGTCGTCGTCCTGCCCGCCAACGGCTGGGACCAGGGGCCGACCCAAGTGGCGTTCGGCCGACCGGGCGACGTTGCCGGCCGGGTCCAGGTGATGAATGAAGGCAGTGTCCAGATGCAACGGATGCAGGGCAATGGCAGACCCGCTCGCGCCGGCCGGGTGCAATGGCAGCGCGACGGTCTCAACCTCGGCCCCGTCTGCATTGCTTTCCAAGGCCGCGCCGGGCAGAGTCAGGGTGGAGATGTCGGGCTTTCCGGCACCACGATGTGCGTGATGGACGGCGATTGCCAAAGATCGGTGGGATGCGGCCGCATTCAATGAAGGCAATGGGCGACGGGCGATGAGCAACGGCGCGCAGATTTTCGATCGTCTCGCGGAGGCGCTGGCGGAAATCCGTCCGCGCTTCGGCGCCGGCGGTTTTTCCGACCGACGCCGCGTCATCGGCCTGCTTGCGGACAAGGTGCCTGACGCCAAGCGCGAGATCAGGGTTGTCGGCACCGCGATCGACGAGGGAATTCCGGCCGCGCTCGCCCGCACCGAGCGGCATCTCGTCGGAGTCGAGATGGATCGACTCGCCAATGGCCTCGAAGCGACCACCGGCCTCAGGCTCGACATCGCGCGGCAAGTGGTGCGCAGCTTCGCCTTTGCGATGGACCTCGGGCCGCCGCCTTCGATCTATGAAGCGGCGACGATGCCGCCCGCGGCGGCGCCACCGCCCGCTCCCGACGCCTGGGCCGGCATATCCGCGCCGATCAACCAGGCTCAGGCGCCATCGCAGCCGATCTCGCAATATCCGCCCATTTCGAATCCAAGCCAGCCGCATTATCCGACCGCGCCGGTCACGACGCCGATGGGGCTTGCGGGACAACTGCCGAAGAAGCCCAATATCGCCGCCCGCATCGCCCTTGGCGTGGGCGGTGTGATCCTGCTCGCTTATGGTGCGTCGCAGATCATGGGCGGTGGCGACGGCGGCAACCGGATCGCCGATGCCGGCCAGCGTGGCTTCGCCGACGAGCTGGTCGATCAGGGCGTAAGCCCGACCGGCGAACTGGTCTCCAACGTCGCCGGCGCGACGCCGATGACGATCTCGGCCGGCGAGCGGGTGACGACCGTCGAGCTGCAGCGGATGATCGCCGACAATCCTCAGCTCCTGCTCGTCGACGTTCTGGCGCAAGCGCACCCGCAGACGGTGCAAGGCGCCGTCTGGCTGCCTTCGGGGGGGTCAGGCGGCACGTTTCAGGACAGCTATCAGGGCGATTTCGCGGCCGGCCTCAATCAGGCGACGGCCGGCGAACGCAGCCGTCCCCTGGTCTTCTTCTGTGCCAGCGCGAATTGCTGGGAATCGCACAATGCGACCCTGCGCGCCAACGCCGCCGGCTATACCCGCCTCTTCTGGTATCGAGGCGGCCTCGCCTCCTGGGCGGAGGCACAGCTGCCGATGATGCCGCTTCCCGGTGCAGGGGGCGCACAGCAGCAGCCCGAGCAAGAGGCGGCTCCCGATCCGCAGCAGCAGATGGACGCGCCGGTCGACCCGCAGCCCGATCCGGGAACCTCGACGGCCACGGAGGACAAGCCGCCGGCCTAATGAGCGGCCGGGGCGGTACCGATCAAAGCAGATAGGTCATCCTGATCACCTGGGCGGCGCGCCCCGGCCCCACCTGAAAGCGCACTTCTTCGAACCGTGGCGGTCCCATCCTGAGCCTCGGGTTGCGAGAAAACCCGAAGCCCTCGCGCGGGATCGCCATGAAGGTATCGAGCCGGCCATTGTTGTTCTCGTCGTGAATCACGCCAAGCGCGTAGATGCCGGGCGCAAGGCCGGGAAATCTGATCAGCCCCGCCGCCCGCGCCGGCACGCTGCGGCTGACGGCGGCCGGATCGCGGTCGCAATTCGGGAAATGGGCTGGATTGCGCGTGAGGCAGAGGCGGACGACGCCGTTCGTGTTGCGCAGATTCTGGACCTGGACGTCGATCTCACCCGGCCCCGCCTGCCCGCTCAACGACAGGAAGAGCACCGCCGGCGCGATGAGCCGGGCGGCGGGAGAAATCGCCAAGCCCTTCGTCCGTGCCGCACAGCCGATCCCAGAAGCGAAAATAAAGCCCATAATTGCACCCATATTGCTGGTGATGCCGCTGGTGATGGCTGGCAGTGATCAACCAGCTGCCCGCTCTACCCCCTACCATGGCGCGCGGAAACATTTCCCAGCCCATGTGATTGGTAACGCCCATCACCGTCATCACCGTCAGGACCACGCCCAAGGCGGCGAAGTGGATCGGGATCGTCAGCACCAGCGCCGGGATAACCACTGCTCCGGTCAGGGCCTCCCAGGGATGGAAGCTCATCGCCGCCCAGGCGGTCGGCGGCCGGCTGGCATGATGAACGGCATGCGCGGCGCGAAACAGCTTCGGCCGGTGCATCAGCCGGTGGGTCCAGTAGAACCAGCTGTCGTGGGCAAAGAGATAGACCAGCACGGAAGCCGGCAGCCACCAGAGCGGATAGGCGGCTACATCCGTATAAACCCGAGTCCAGCCATGCTCCCGCCATCCCCAGGCGAGCAACCCGGCCGGGGCGCCATAGATGAAAGCGCTGGCCAGCGACCAGCCGATCTCACGCCGGATCTGCGGGGTGAGCCCGGCATAAAGACCGCGATGCCGGAGCCGCGTCAGCCATGCGAAAAGACCGCTGACCGCGAGATAACGCAGGCCCACGATCAGCGTCATGATGACGATGGATGCGATGATGGCGATCCATACGGACATGTCCCTCCCTTAGCGCAGGGCTTGGCGGCGCGCGACGGCCATGCGTAAGGGGGCGTCGTGAACGCGCGGGGAAAGCCATTGGTGATCGCGGGCGGCGGGCTGGCCGGCTGCCTGACCGCGCTCGCGCTGGCGAAGCTGCGGCCGGAGGTAGCGTTCCTGCTCGTCGAACAAAGCGAGCGCTTCGGCGGCAATCACATCTGGTCGTTCTTCGATGCCGATGTCGCCGCCGAGGATCGCTGGCTGGTCGAACCGTTCATGGCCAAGAGCTGGGACGGCTATGACATCCGCTTTCCGGCCCGGACCCGCACCCTGCCGACCCGCTATAACAGCACCCGTTCCGATCTGCTCGATCCGCTGGTGCGCGAGCGGTTGCGGGCGGACCAGTACCGGCTTCGCGCGACCGCCCCTGAGGATGAGATCGACATCGATGCGCGGGGCGCGGCCAGGCTCGAGGCGCTCGATCTCGGCTGGCAGAAGTTCGTCGGCCGCGAGGTCCGGCTTGCCGCGCCGCACCGCCTCAAGCGCCCGATCGTGATGGACGCCTGTGTCGACCAGGCCGAAGGCTATCGCTTCGTCTATTGCCTGCCCTTCACCGAGGATCGCCTGCTGATCGA
Source organism: Sphingomonas sp. (assembly GCA_050247295.1). Taxonomy (GTDB): domain Bacteria; phylum Pseudomonadota; class Alphaproteobacteria; order Sphingomonadales; family Sphingomonadaceae; genus Allosphingosinicella. Next base: position 14,744 of record JBFWUJ010000011.1, read on the forward strand.
GGACACTTATTACAGCGCCGATCCGGCACTCGACCACAGGGCGATCGGCGCGCGGATCGATGCTTATGCCGAAGCGCAGGACTGGCGGATCGCGGCGGTCGAGCATGAGGAGCAAGGCGTGCTCCCGGTCGCCATGGGTGGCGATTTCGACGCCTTCTGGCCCCAGACCGACGATTCGGCGCGGATCGGTCTGCGCGGCGGCTTCTTTCATCCCACCACCGGCTATTCGCTTCCCGACGCGGTGCGCATCGCCATGCTGATCGCCCGGCAGCAGGACTTTTCGGCCCTGCCCGCAATCCTGCGCGCCGAGGCGAAGCGGCTGTGGAAGGCACGCGGCTTCTACCGCCTGCTCGACAAGATGCTGTTCCGCGCCGCCGCCCCGCCCGAGCGCTACCGCGTCCTCGAACATTTCTACCGGCTCGATCCGGCGCTGATCGAACGATTCTACGCCGCCAAGTCCACGCTCGCGGACAAGGCCCGCATCCTTTCCGGCAAGCCCCCGGTCCCGATCGTCCGCGCACTGAAGGCGCTTGCCGCATGACCAGGACCGCCGCGATCATCGGCGCCGGTTTCGGCGGACTCGCGCTCGGCATCCGCCTGCAATCCGGCGGCATCGCGACCACGATCATCGAGGCGCGCGACAAGCCCGGCGGCCGCGCCTACGTCTGGGAACGCGACGGCCATATCTTCGACGCCGGCCCGACGGTCATCACCGATCCGGATTGCCTGAAGAAACTCTGGACGCTTGGCGGCGCGGATATCGCCCGCGACGTCGATCTCGTCCCGGTCACGCCTTTCTATCGGCTGGCCTGGCCGGACGGGACTTTGTTCGATTATTCCAACGACGACAAGGCGCTGGAGCGGCAGATCCGCGCACTGAACCCGGACGATGTCGAAGGCTATCGCAGGTTCCTCGATTATTCGGCCGGCGTCTACCGCGAGGGCTATGAAAAGCTCGGCGCCGTGCCGTTCCTCGATTTCGCCTCGATGCTGAAGGCCGCCCCCGCACTCGCCCGCTATCAGGCGTGGCGCTCGGTGCTTTCGATCGTCTCGAAATATGTGAAGAACGAAAAGCTCCGGCAGGCCTTGTCCTTTCACACCCTGCTCGTCGGCGGCAATCCGATGACCACCAGCTCGATCTACGCCCTGATCCACAAGCTGGAGCGGGACGGCGGCGTCTGGTTCGCCAAGGGCGGCACCAACGCCCTGGTGAAAGGCATGGTCGCCCATTTCGAGAGGCTGGGCGGCACCATTCGGTTGGGCGATCCGGTCGACGAGATCATCACCGACGGCGTCCGCGCCACCGGCCTTCTGACCAAGAGCGGCTGGCACCAGCAGTTCGACGCGATCGCCAGCAACGGCGACGTGGTGCACAGCTACGGTCTCGTCCGCGGCCATCCGCGCGGCCCGAAAATGGCGCGCAAGCTAAAGCGCCGCCGCTTCTCCCCTTCCCTGTTCGTCGTCCATTTCGGCGTGCGCGGCGACTATCCGGACGTCCGCCATCACACGATCCTGTTCGGGCCGCGCTATGAAGGGCTGCTCGGAGACATCTACAAGCGCGGGACGCTCGCCGACGATCCTTCGCTCTATCTCCATCATCCCAGCATTACCGATCCGGCAATGGCGCCTGACGGCCATTCGACTTTCTACGCGCTCGCGCCGGTGCCGCATCTCGGCAAGCTCGATGTGGACTGGGGTGTCGAAGGACCGCGCTACCGCGACCGGATCATCGACATCCTGCAACAGCGGCTGATGCCCGGCCTGCGCGATCGGATCACCACCTGCTTCCATTATGCGCCGAGCGACTTCGCAGCCGATCTCGGCGCCCATCTGGGCTCGGCCTTCAGCCTCGAGCCGCTGCTTACCCAGAGCGCCTATTTCCGGGTTCACAATCGCGACGACGTGATCCCCAATCTTTATTTCGTCGGCGCCGGCACCCACCCCGGCGCCGGCATTCCCGGCGTCGTCGGCAGCGCCGAGGCGACCGCCGGATTGATGATCGATGACCTCAAGTCCTGAGCGCCAGTCCCTCGTCGCCGAGGCGGAACGGATCATCCGCGAGGGATCGAAGTCGTTCCGTTTCGCCAGCAACCTGTTCGATCAGGAAACCCGGGAGCGCGCCTGGCTGCTCTATTGCTGGTGCCGCGCCTGCGACGATCTCGCCGATGGCCAGACGCTCGGCCACAACGCCGCGCCACCTGCCGATCCGGGCGCGCGGATCGCCTTCCTGCGGGAAACCACGGATCGCGCACTGGCCGGTGAAACCGTCGGCATCGCGCCCTTCGACGCGCTCCGCGTCGTCGCCGCCGAATGCGCCATCCCGCGCCGCTTCATCGACGATCACCTCGCGGGTTTCGCACTCGACGCCGAAGGCTGGCGGCCGGCAAGCGAGGAGGACATGCTGCGCTATTGCTACCATGTCGCCGGCGCCGTTGGCTGCATGATGGCGGTGATCATGGGCGTCGATCCGGCGGCCGAAGACACGCTCGATCGCGCCGCCGATCTCGGTCTCGCCTTCCAGCTCTCGAATATCGCCCGCGACTTGGTCGAGGACCATGCGGTCGGCCGGGTTTATGTTCCCGCCAATTGGGGGGACATCGATCCGGCGGATCGCCCTGCGCTGGCCCATCATGCGGAGCGGCTGGCGGCACTCGTCGAACGCTATGAAGCGTCGGCGCGGGTCGGCGCCGCGCGCCTGCCTTTCCGGGCCCGCTGGGCGGTCCTCTCGGCCGCCAATATCTACGGCGCGATCGCCCGCAAGGTCGTAGCGCGGGGGCCGGCAGCCTGGGACAGCCGCACCGTGATCCACAAGCCGGCCAAGCTCGTCCATGTCGTCAACGCTCTGGTCGAATGCGGCGACAGGCCGGAGCCGGTCGATCGCGCTGCCCTGTGGACGCGGCCTAGGAATTTACAGGCGCCCTGACCCCGGCTCGCTCTCGCCGCGCCAATTCGGCCTTCAGCTCTTCGGCCGGGGGCGCCCAGAGAAAGCCGAAGCTCACCGTACCATGTTTGGTCTCGACGACATGATGAAGCCGGTGCGCCTGCACGATCCGCTTCATATAGGCAGACCGGGCCACGTAGCGGTGCCCGATACGCTTGTGCACGATGACGTCGTGGAAGCCGAAGTAAATCGCGCCGTAGGTTGCGATTCCAGCCCCCACCCAGGCCGCCCAGGCACCCCAGCCGAGCTGGACGCCGCCGAGGATCAGCAGGATCGACGGGATGGCGAAGATCACCGCGTAGAGATCGTTGAGTTCCCAATTTCCGACACGCGGCCGGTGGTGACTTTCGTGCAGAAACCAGCCCGGCCCATGCATGATCCAGCGATGCGCGACATAAGCGACGCCCTCCATGACGATCACCGTCGCGAGCAGCAGCAGGATGCCGACGAACAAGGACATGCCGCCGATATAGGGCGATCCGCGCCATCGCGCACCCTGTTCCGTTGAAAAGCGGCGTCGCGGCGGCGGCGCCTTGACGCAATCGGCCAGCACGATATTTTAGGTATAAAGCACTGGGAGGCGAAGGATGCGGATCGCATGCCTCGGCGGGGGACCTGCCGGGCTCTATTTCGCGATTTCCATGAAGCTGCGCGATTCGGCGCACGAGGTGCACGTGTTCGAGCGCAACCGGCCTGACGATACGTTCGGCTGGGGCGTCGTCTTCTCCGACCAGACGGTCGAGAATCTGATGGCGAACGATGCGCAAAGCGGTGCGACGATCCGCGACGAATTCGCCCATTGGGACGATATCGACGTCCATATCCATGGCGAGACGATCCGCTCGTCCGGCCACGGCTTCATCGGCATCGGCCGCAAGCGGCTGCTGAACATATTGCAGCAACGCGCCCGCGAACTCGCCGTCCGGCTCCACTTCGAACACGAAGCGAGCGCAGACCTCGCCGATTGGGCGGACTATGATCTGGTGGTGGCGGCGGACGGCGCGAACAGCCGCATCCGCGACCGCTACCAGGAGCATCTCGGCGTCGACATTCAGGTCCGCCGCAACAAATTCTTCTGGTTCGGCACGCCCAAGGCGTTCGATGCCTTCACCTTCGCGTTCGAGAAGACGGCGGCGGGCTGGATCTGGGCGCATGCCTATCGCTTCGAGGACGGATTTTCGACCTTCATCGTCGAGATGGACCCGGCGGTCTGGGCCGGCCTCGGCCTCGACCGGATGAGTCAGGGCGAGGCGATCGCGCTTTGCGAAGGCATATTCGCCAAATATCTCGACGGCGCACCGCTCCTGTCCAACGCCACGCACCTGCCCGGGCCGCAGGCCTGGCTGACCTTCCGCCGGATCAAGTGCGACACCTGGCATCACCGGAACCTGATCCTGCTCGGCGACGCGGCGCATACGGCGCATTTTTCGATCGGCTCCGGCACCAAGCTGGCGCTTGAGGACGCGATCAAGCTGGCCGAGGTGCTGAACCGCCCCGGTCTCACCCGCGAAGCGGCGCTCGCCGAATATCAGGCGGAGCGGAACCTGGAGGTGCTGAAGCTCCAGAATTCGGCGCGCAATTCGACCGAATGGTTCGAAACGCTGGACCGCTATCTGCATTTCGAGCCGATCCAGTTCGCCTATTCGCTGCTCACCCGATCGCAGCGGGTCAGCCATGAGAATCTGCGCCTGCGCGACAAGGTCTGGCTGGAGGGTGTCGAACGCTGGTTCCAGTCGAAGGCGGCGGGCAAGCCGGTGAACGAGGCCGCACCGCCGATGTTCGCGCCGTTCCGCCTGCGCGGTATGGAGGTCGCGAACCGGGTCGTCGTCTCGCCGATGGCGACTTATTCGGCCGTCGAGGGCACACCCGGCGATTTCCACCTCGTCCATTACGGGGCGCGAGCGCAGGGCGGTGCCGGCATCCTCTATACCGAGATGACCTGCGTTGCTCCGGAAGCCCGGATCACGCCGGGCTGCGCGGGCATCTATTCGAACGAGCAGGTCGCGGCCTGGCGGCGCATCGTCGATTTCGTCCATGCCAATAGCGGCGCGAAATTCTGCCTCCAGCTCGGCCATTCGGGGCCGAAGGGAAGCACAAAGGTCGGCTGGGAAGGCTATGATGTACCGCTTGAGAGCGGCAATTGGCCGGTCATGGCGGCGTCCGACGTGCCGTGGAGCCCGGACAATCAGGTACCGCGGCCGATGACCCGCGCGGACATGGACGCGGTGCGGGACCAGTTCGTCGCCGCCGTCTGCGCGGGCCTCGAGGCGGGCTTCGACATGATCGAATTGCACGCCGCGCACGGCTACCTGCTGTCCAGTTTCATCACCCCGCTCACCAACAGGCGGACCGACGAATATGGCGGCAGCCTCGCGAACCGCCTGCGCTTCCCGCTCGAGGTGTTTCGGGCGATGCGCGACGCCTGGCCGGCGGACCGGCCGATGTCGGTACGCATCTCCGCGAATGACTGGATGGAAGACGCCGGCGTCACGCCGGACGAGGCAGTGGCGATCGGCCGGGCCTTTGCGGATGCCGGCGCCGATCTGATCGACGTTTCGGCCGGCCAGACATGGGCCGATTGCCGTCCGGTCTATGGCCGCATGTTTCAGACGCCGTTCGCCGACCAGATCCGGAACGAGGGCCGGCTGACGACGATGGCGGTGGGCAACATCTATGAACCCGACCATGTGAACTCGATCCTCGCCGCCGGCCGCGCCGACCTCGTCGCTCTCGCCCGCCCGCATCTGATCGATCCAAGCTGGACGCTGCGGGCGGCGGCGAGCCAGGACTATCGACGCGTCGCCATCCCCCCGCCCTATCTCGGCGGCATGGCGCAGCTCGCGCGCAACCTGCAACGCGAAGCGGAGCTGAAGGCATGAGGCTTGACGGACATCATGCCATCGTCACCGGCGGCGGCACCGGGATCGGCGCGGCGACGGCGCGTGCGCTGGCGGCGGAAGGCGCCCGGATTACCCTGATCGGACGCCGCCGCGAGCCGCTGGAGATCGCCGCCACCGGCTCCGGCTTCTTCGCCATCGCGGATGTCACCGATCGCAGGCAGGTAGACCGCGCCTTTGCCGAAGCCCGCGAAATGCAGGGGCCGATCACCATTCTCGTCAATAATGCCGGTGCGGCGGAAAGTGCGCCCTTCGCCAAGACCGATGAGGCGGCCTGGAGACGGATGCTGGGCGTCAATCTGGATGGCGTCTTCCATTGTTGCCAGGCCGCCATGTCCGATCTGCTGGCGGCGGAGGCGGGCCGGATCGTCACCATTGCGTCGACGGCCGGCCTGACGGGCTATCGCTACACCGCCGCTTATACCGCCGCGAAACATGGGGCGGTTGGCTTGATGCGGGCGCTGGCGGCGGAGCTGGCGAGCACCGGCGTCACCGCCAATGCCGTCTGCCCCGGCTTCACCGACACCGATCTGGTCGCCCAGGCGGTGGCGACGATCAGCGACAAGACCGGCCGCAGCACGGCGGAAGCGCGGGCCGAACTTGCCGGCCTCAATCCGCAGGGCCGGCTCGTCAGCGCCGCGGAGGTGGCGAATGCAGTGGTCTGGCTTTGCCTGCCGGAGAGCCGATCGATGACCGGCCAGGCAATCGCCGTCGCCGGCGGAGAAGTGATGTGAAAGCGGCCGAGCCCCTGCGCGAGAAGCATGAAGGCGTGCTCGGCGGCCGCGACAGCGTCCGGGTCTGGCTCCGTCTGCTGACCTGCACGATGGCGATCGAGAAGGAGATTCAGCGCCGCTTCACCGAGCGCGGCACGACCCTGCCCCGATTCGACATGATGGCGACGCTTCATCGCCACCCCGACGGACTGACGATGAGTGCGCTTTCCGAGGCGCTTCTGGTTTCCAACGGCAACGTCACCCAGGTCGCCAAGGCGCTGGTGGCCGAAGGGCTGATCGAGCTTCGGAAAATGCCGGGAGACCGCCGCTCTTCGATCGCGACCCTGACGCCCGACGGCAAGCAGCAATTCCAGCGACTCGCCCGCGCCCATGGCGACTGGATCGAGCAGATGGTCGGCAGCCTTGGCTTCTCGCACCGCGAGCGGCTTTATGTCGCACTCGGCACGCTCAAGACCTCGATCGCCGCGGCCTCGGCGGCAAGGAAGAAACGATGAATCCCGAAACCTTTCGGCCGGACCATTTCCTGTGGGCGTTCGCCGACGGCGTCGCGACGGTGACGCTGAACCGGCCGGAGCGGAAGAACCCGCTGACGTTCGAATCCTATGCCGAACTGCGCGATACGTTCCGGGCGCTGGCTTACGCAAAGGACGTCAAGGCCGTCATCGTCGCCGGCGCCGGCGGCAATTTCAGCTCGGGCGGCGACGTGCACGAGATTATCGGCCCGCTGACCGAAATGGCGATGCCCGAATTGCTCGATTTCACCCGGATGACCGGCGATCTCGTCAAGGCGATGCGCGGTTGCCCGCAGCCGATCGTCGCCGCGATCGACGGCATTTGCGCCGGTGCCGGGGCAATCGTCGCGATGGCCTCGGACATGCGGATCGCGACACCGCAGACGAAGGTCGGCTTCCTCTTCACCCGCGTCGGCCTCGCGGGCTGCGACATGGGCGCCTGCGCGATGCTTCCGCGCATCATCGGCCAGGGCCGCGCGTCCGAATTGCTCTACACCGGGCGCATGATGACGGCCGAGGAGGGCGAGCGCTGGGGCTTCCACAACAGGCTCGCCGACGATCCCCTCGCCGAGGCGCAAAAGCTGGCGCGAGGCCTTGCCGACGGGCCGACCTTTGCCCACGGCATCACCAAGACCCAGCTCGACAAGGAATGGGCGGTGAGCCTGGACGTCGCCATCGAGATGGAAGCACAGGCCCAGGCGATCTGCATGGCGACCAACGATTTCCGCCGCGCCTTCGAGGCCTTCGCGGCGAAGCGAACGCCCGCGTTCAAGGGCGATTGATGGCCGACCGCGCCTTTCTCGACTGGCCTTTCTTCGACGCCACGCATCGCGCGCTGGCGGCCGAGCTGGAAAGCTGGTGCGCGGCCAATCTCACCGACGGGCATGGCGACAATATCGACGCGGCATGCCGCGATCTGGTGCGAAAGCTCGGCGACGACGGCTGGCTGCGCTACTGCGTTCCGGAAGCTTATGGCGGAGTGCATGAACGGCTCGACGTCCGCTCCTTGGCGCTGATCCGCGAGACGCTGGCGCGGTATGACGGCCTCGCCGATTTCGCCTTCGCAATGCAGGGACTGGGATCCGGCACGATCAGCCTGTTCGGCAACGACGCACAGAAACAGGCGTATCTGCCGGCCGTCGCGTCAGGCGACAAGATCGCCGCTTTCGCACTGACCGAACCGATCTCCGGCTCCGACGTCGGGTCGATGGAAACCCGCGCCGATGCCGATGGCGAAGGCTATCTCGTCACCGGTGCCAAAACCTATATCTCCAATGGCGGCATCGCCGATTTCTACGTCCTCTTCGCCCGCACCGGCGAGGCTCCCGGAGCGAAAGGCGTTTCGGCCTTCATCGTTGAGCGCGGGACGGAAGGTCTCGACGACAGCGAACGCATCGCGGTGATCGCGCCGCATCCCCTCGCGACGCTCAACTTCGCCAATATGCGTTTGCCGGGGGATGCCTTGCTCGGCGAGCGCGGGCGCGGCTTCGCGCAGGCAATGGCGACGCTCGACGTTTTCCGGACGACCGTGGGCGCGGCGGCGCTCGGCTTCGCGCGGCGCGCGCTCGATGAGGCGACGGAGCGTGCGCGGACGCGCCGGTCGATGGGCGGGACGCTCGCCGACAATGCGATCGTGCAATCCATGCTGGCGGAGATGGTGCTCGACGTCGATGCGTCCGCCCTGCTCGTCTATCGCGCCGCCTGGGTCCGCGACGTCGAGGGACGGCGCAACAGCCGCGAAGCCGCGCTCGCCAAGCTGCACGCCACGGATTCGGCACAGGCGGTGATCGACAAGGCGGTGCAGATTTTCGGCGGCCTCGGCGTCACCGTCGGCGTGCCAGTCGAAAGCCTCTATCGCGAGATTCGTGCGCTCAGAATCTATGAAGGCGCATCGGAAGTGCAGAAAGTCGTCATCGCCCGCAATCACCTCGCAGAGGCCAGGAAGTGAAGGCGCTGCTGCCATCAGGCTGGCCGCGGCCGAAGGGCTATTCGAACGGCATCTCCGCCCGCGGCAGGATAATCGTTACCGCCGGTGTGATCGGGTGGAACGATCGGGAGGAAATCGTCACGGACGATCTTTCGGGGCAGTTGCGCCAGATACTGGTCAATACGCTGGGGATTCTCGCGGAGGACGACGCCGGGCCGGAGCATATCGTGCGGATGACCTGGTATGTGACCGATCTCGACGACTACCGGAACGGGCTTGCCGAAATCGGCGCAATCTATCGCGAGATCGTCGGCCGCAATTATCCCGCAATGGCGGTCGTGGGCGTTACCGGGCTGGTCGAGCCGAAGGCCAAGATCGAGATCGAGACGATGGCGGTGGTGCCTGAATGAGGAGCGCGCATGAAGACCATTTCATCCGCGAAGGCCTGCCATCGAAAGACGCGCAGCCGGAATTCCTCTTCGATCTCCCCTCGCTGCAATATCCGGAGCGCCTGAACGCCGCCGTCGCGCTGATCGACGGCCGGGATCCCGACGCGCTGGCGGTGCTCAATGACGCCGGGCGCTGGACCTGTCGGCGGATGGCCGATCTTTCCGATCGGGTCGCACGGCTGCTCGTCGAGCGTGAGGGCCTGGTCCCCGGCAATCGCGTCTTCCTGCGCGGACCGAACGGCGCCCATCTGCTCGCCGCCTGGCTCGGCGTGTTGAAGGCCGGGGGTATCGTGGTCGCGACCATGCCGATGCTGCGCCCGGGAGAGATCGCGACGATCCTGGAGCGGGTGCGGATCAACCACGCGATCGTCGATTCCCGCTTCCAGGCGGATTTCGACGCTTCGGGCGGAACGCCGTCCACGATCGTCTATGATGGCGATACGAGCTTCTCCGCGCTGGACGAAATCGAAAGCGGCTTCGCGCCGATCGACACGCATCGCGACGATATCGCGCTCATCGCCTTCACGTCCGGGACGACCGGACAGCCCAAGGGCTGCATCCACTATCACCGCGACGTGCTGGCCAGCGCCGACAGCTTCGCCCGCCACATACTCGATCCGCAGCCGGGCGATCGCTGGGCCTGCTCCGCCCCCCTCGCCTTCACCTTCGGGCTCGGCATGCAGTTTGTTTTTCCGCTGCGCTTCGGCGGTACCGCGGTGACGGTCGAAAAGCCTGGTCCGAAGCCGTTGCTGGAGGCGATCGCGCGCCACGGTGTCACCACCCTCGCCACCGCGCCCACCGCTTATAAGGCGATGATCCCGCTGCTGGCGCAGAACGACATCGCGACCCTGCGCACCTGCGTTTCCGCCGGCGAACATCTGCCGGCCGCGATCTGGCATGCCTGGAAGGATGCGACCGGCCTTTCGATCGTCGACGGGATCGGCGCGACCGAGATGATGCACATCTTCATCTCCGCCTCCGGCGACGACATCCGCCCCGGCTCCACCGGCAAGGCCGTGCCCGGCTATGTCGCCACCGTTCTGGACGAGGCGAACCGGCCGATGGACGCCGGCACCGGTCGCCTCGCCGTCAAGGGACCGACCGGCTGCCGCTATTTCGACGATCCGCGCCAGGCGAGCTATGTCGCCGGCGGCTGGAACCTGACCGGCGATACCTATCGCAAGGACGACGATGGCTATTTCTGGTACCTCGCCCGCTCCGACGACATGATCATCTCGTCCGGCTACAATATCGCTGCACCCGAGGTGGAGAATGCCCTGCTTTCACATCCAGCGGTGCAGGAATGCGCCGTCGTCGGTGCGCCCTGCGAGGAGCGCGGGCAGATCGTGAAGGCGTTCGTGGTCCTCAGCTCCGGCTATGCGCCCGATGCCATCACGGTGACGGCGCTGCAGGATCATGCGAAGGCCGAGATCGCACCCTACAAATATCCCCGCGAGATCGAGTTCGTTGCCGATCTTCCAAAGACCGCGACGGGCAAGCTCCAGCGCTTCGCGCTGAGGGAGGATGGACGATAACGTCGCAGGCACGAAGCGAGGCGACCCGCGCCGCGATCTTCGAGGCCGGCGCGCGGCTGTTCGCCACCAGGGGTTTCGGCCCGACAACGATCAGCGACATCGCCGCCGCCGCGGACGTGAACCGTGCCCTCGTCGCCTATCATTTCGGCAGCAAGGGCGGGCTGTATGACGCGATCCTCGGCGAGGCGGTGGACCATGCGGCCGCATGCCTGGCGCAGTCCGCACCGGACGGGGACGACTATCCGGAACTGAGTCTCGTCCGCGCCTTCGCCGACGTTTTTTCAAGCCGGCCGCATCTGCCGGGCATGATCCTGCGTGAGCATCTGGACCCAAATCACCTGCTCGATCCGGCGGCGGCGCGAAAGCTGCGCGGCTTCATGGCCTTGACCGAGCGCGCGCTCGAGCAGATCCCGCGCGGGTCGAAGGCGAAGCGCTTCGATCCGCAGATCGTCCACCTGATCTGCATCGGACCGCTCGTCCACTTCCTCGTCGCGCAGCGCCAGCGCGAAGCGACTGCGGACGCGACCGCAGTCACGACACCGGGGCTCGACGTCTTCGTCGAAACCCTTGCCGCCATCCTCCGCAATGGTCTTCGCGACAGCTAAATTAAACGCTTGTTTAATTTCGCACGGGTGTTATGTTCGAACAACACACCAGCGGAGGGATGTATGCAAGCCGAATGGATGTTGCCGATCGTAGCGGTCGCGAGCGCCGCCCAAGCTCAGCCCGCGGCGGTCACGCCCGCTTATGTCGAGGCCGAGCTCAACCGCCTCGCCACGGATTATGCACAAGATCCTTTTCTCATCGACGTCACCTTCGGCGTCGAGGTCGACGGCAACGTCTGGACGGTGGATGCCACGCCGGGCTCGAATAGCCAGCCTGGCACAGTCACGGTGACGCGCGGCTCTCCCACGGTGCCGACTTGGGTCGATGGAATGAGCGGTGCCACCTTTCGGAATATCGTCGAGCGCCGTATTTCCGCATTGACGGCCTCGGTTCGCGCAAGCCGCGCAGAGGTCACGCTCATGAACCCGCGGATGGTGAACGGCATGTCGCACGATGCGGTCGACGAGTCCGGCCATGATCGGTCGGTGCTCGCGCATTTTTGGACCACGGGGCAACCTGAGATGGTGCCCTTCGGCCTGGAAGGCTCAAAGGAAGCGCATGGAGCGCAGGCATCCGTGCTTCATTACGACAATCAACTCCGGTCGGCCTGGTTCGGCATCCTGCCCGGCCAGCACGTAAACCGGAATCCGGCTGACCAGGCGAACCCATTTCCTTCGATGTATATCATCCAGCGTGCCGGTAGCGCGCGGGCGCGGATCGGCGGCCGAGAGGTCCAGTTGCG
>JBFWUJ010000011.1:27186-35873 GCA_050247295.1 Sphingomonas sp.
CAGCCCGAGCAGCGCCGCGGTGAGCCGGATTTTGTAGCAATTTCCGGATGCAGCATATTCGTGGAGGACAAGCGCCTCCATCAGCGCACCTTCAGCACGATCTTGCCGACATGTTCGCCTGCCTCCATTCGGCGGTGCGCCTCGGCGGCGGCCGCCAGCGGATAGACGCGATCCATCACCGGCCGCAGCTGGCCGCCCTCGACGAACGGCCAGACCTCCCGCGCAATCTCCTCGGCGAGCAGCGCCTTGAAGCCGCTCGAGCGGGGACGCAGCAGGGAGCCGGTGAGAGTCAGCCGTCGCTGCATGATCCGGGCAAGGTTGATCTCCCCTTTCGCGCCGCGCTGGACGGCGATCGACACGTGACGGCCATCCTCTGCCAGACATTCGAGATTTCGCGACAGATAGTCGCCGCCGACCATGTCGAGGACGACGGCAACGCCCCTCCCTTCCGTCATCGCGCCGATTTCGGCGACGAAATCCTGGGTCCGGTAGTTAATCGCCCGCGTCGCCCCCAGGGCCTCGGCACTGCGGCATTTTTCGTCGCTGCCGCAGGTGACGACAATATCGACGCCGAACAGGCCGCCAAGCGCGATCGCCATCGTACCGATGCCGCTGGTGCCGCCATGGACGAGCGCCGTTTCGCCTTCGCGCGCGTGCCCACGCTCGAAAAGGTTGTGCCAGACGGTGAACAGGGTTTCGGGCAGCGCCGCCGCCTCGGCCAGATCCATCGCGGCGGGGACCGGAAGGCATTGGCCGGCCGGCGCCAGCGCATATTCGGCATAGCCACCGCCGGCGATGAGGGCGCAAACCCTGTCGCCGATCGCCCATCGGCTGCCTTCACCCATGGCGACGATGGTGCCGGCGACCTCCAGGCCCGGAACGGTCGGGGCACCGGGCGGGGGCGGATAGAGGCCGCGCCGCTGGAAGACGTCCGGCCGGTTCACGCCAGCCGCCGCGACCTCGATCAGCACCTCGCCGTCACCGGGCATCGGCACCGGCCGCTCGACCAGCGTCAGCACGTCGGGATCGCCGGCCGCCGCCGGATCGATCGCCTGCATCTGCGCCGAGACGTTCATCCTTCAGCTCGATTCCCAGGGGATTGGTCGCGGGTTTATTGACTTGCGGGCCGCGCCGGTCAACGATTCAGCCATGGATCTGGACGAGCTGTTTCCGGACAAGCCGGACGACCCGCTCACCCTGCTCACAAAGCAGGATCTCGACCCGTTGTCCGTCGAAGAGCTCGAGGCGCGGATCGCCATCCTGCAGGCGGAAGTCGCCCGCGTCAAAGCCAAGCTCGATAGCTCGGTGAGCTTCCGCGCCAGCGCCGATGAATTGTTCAAACGATGAACGGAAACCTGCCGCGAACAAGAAACTTTCGCGGTTCATGGTTGATGATCGTTAACCAAGTTCCGACATATTCGGGTAAGCGGCGCGCGAGCCTTGTCGCGGGCCCACAGGAGTAGAGAATGCCGTCATTCGCCCGCGAACTCGAACAGACGCTGCACAACGCCCTTGCCGAGGCGAGCGGCCGCAAGCACGAATATGCGACGCTGGAGCATCTGCTGCTGGCGTTGATCGACGATGTGCATGCCGGCCGGGTGATGGAGGCCTGCGGCGTCGATCTGGGCGAGTTGAAGGAGCAGGTCCGCCATTATCTCGATCGCGAGCTCGAGGCGCTGAAGATCGAGGGCGATACCGACCCGGCGCCGACAAGCGGTTTCCAGCGCGTGGTCCAGCGTGCGATCCTGCACGTCCAGTCCTCCGGTCGCGACGAGGTGACCGGCGCCAATGTGCTGGTGGCGCTCTTTTCGGAGCGTGAGAGCTACGCCGTCTACTTCCTGCAGCAACAGGATATGAGCCGTCTGGATGCGGTCACCTACATTTCGCACGGGGTCGGCAAGGGTGAGCCGGTGGTAAACGATCCCCAGGAGGTGAAAGGGGCTGACGAGAGCCGCGCCGACGAAGGCAAGAAGAAGCCCGAATCCGCACTCAAGCAATTCACCATCAACCTGAACGAAAAGGCCGAGGAAGGCCGCGTCGATCCGCTGATCGGCCGTGGGCCGGAGGTCGATCGGACGGTCCAGATCCTCTGCCGCCGTTCCAAGAACAACCCGCTCTATGTCGGCGACCCCGGTGTTGGAAAAACGGCGATCGCCGAGGGCCTGGCGCGGAAGATCGTCGAGGGGGACGTTCCGGACGTGTTGAAGCCGGCCGTGATCTATTCACTCGACATGGGCGCGTTGCTCGCCGGCACGCGGTATCGCGGCGATTTCGAGGAACGGCTGAAAGCGGTGGTCACGGAGCTTGAAAAGCTGCCCGACGCCATTCTCTTCATCGATGAGATTCACACGGTGATCGGCGCCGGCGCGACCAGCGGCGGGGCGATGGATGCATCGAACCTGCTGAAGCCGGCGCTCTCCAACGGCGCGATCCGCTGCATCGGCTCGACCACCTACAAGGAGTTCCGCAACCATTTCGAGAAGGACCGGGCCTTGCTCCGGCGGTTCCAGAAGATCGATGTCAACGAGCCGACGATCGAGGACACGATCAAGATTCTCGCCGGCCTGCGCTCCGCCTTCGAGGAGCATCACTCGGTCAAATACACGCCGGATGCGATCAAGGCGGCGGTCGAGCTGTCGGCGCGCTACATTTCGGACCGCAAGCTGCCCGACAAGGCGATCGACGTGATCGACGAGGTCGGCGCGATGCAGATGCTGGTCGTGCCGTCAAAGCGCAAGAAGACGATCACCGTGAAGGAGATCGAGGCGGTCATCTCCACGATGGCGCGGATTCCGGCCAAGAGCGTGTCGAGCGACGACAAGAAGGCGCTGGAGCATCTCGACAAGGATCTGAAGCGCGTCGTCTTCGGCCAGGACGAGGCGATCGACCGGCTGTCCTCGGCGATCAAGCTCGCCAGGGCGGGGCTGCGCGATCCGGACAAGCCGATCGGCTCCTATTTGTTCAGCGGCCCCACCGGCGTCGGCAAGACCGAGGTCGCGCGCCAGCTTGCCTCGATCATGGGCATCCCGCTGCAGCGATTCGACATGTCGGAATATATGGAGCGCCACAGCGTCAGCCGCCTGATCGGCGCGCCGCCGGGCTATGTCGGCTACGATCAGGGCGGCCTGCTGACCGACGCGGTCGACCAGCATCCGCATTCGGTGCTCCTGCTCGACGAGATCGAAAAGGCGCATCCGGACCTGTTCAACATCCTGCTCCAGATCATGGACAATGGCCGGCTCACCGACCATCACGGCAAGACGGTCGATTTCCGCAACGTCATCCTGATCATGACCACCAATGCGGGTGCCGCCGACATGGCCAGCGAAGCGATCGGCTTCGGCAACCTCACCAAGGAGGATGCGCAGGACGAGGCGGTGAAAAAGATGTTCACGCCGGAGTTCCGCAACCGGCTCGATGCCATCGTTCCGTTCGCCTATCTTCCGACCGAGGTCGTCGCCCGCGTGGTCGACAAGTTCATCCTGCAGCTCGAGCTGCAACTCGCCGACCGCAACGTTCACATCGAGCTGGACGACGAGGCGCGCTCCTGGCTCACGACGCGCGGTTACGACCGGCTCTACGGCGCCCGGCCGATGGGCCGGCTGGTGCAGGAGAAGATCAAGCAACCGCTCGCCGAGGAGCTGCTGTTCGGCAAGCTTGTCCATGGCGGCGAGGTGAAGGTCCGGATCAAGGACAACACACCCACGTTCGAGATCATACCTGCCCCTCCCAAAGCCTCAAAGGGCAGGAAGAAACGGGCCGGCAAGACCGCCAAGCAGCCGGAAGAAAAGGCCTAGGCTGCTCAGTGACTCGCGCTCGCGGCGGCGTGATCGCCGTCGCAGGCGACGCGTAGAGCGCTGATCCGGTCATCCCAACTGGTTCCGAGCGTCGGTCGGGCGCCGGTGAAATTGGCGCGGGCGCCGCCAAAGACGATCGTCTGATAGGCGATCAGGCGGCAGCCCGATGCGCAGGCGACGGACGAAATGCGATCGTTCCAGCCGCGGCCGACCCATTCCATCTCGGTCCCATCATGCAGGTCGAGCCGTCGCCCGCCATAATTGTCGTTCTCGAAAGCCGTGCAGCTGCGCGCGGCGACGGCGGGCGCCGGCGGCCCGACCGGACCGGTGTCGGGCTCCATCTCGCGCTCCGGTACACTACGCCAGCGCGAATCCTGGCTGGCAGTGGCGGGAGGATCATCGCTCGCCAGCGCCACCCCGGCAAAAAGGCCCGTCAACAGGGCCACACCCAGACAGGCCTGCCTCATCCTGCGCCTCCCTCTTCCGGCCGTCGCGATCGCAGGGACAAGGTTTCCCAGATCGCGACGCTCACCATCAGCGTCGCCACCATCAATGCAAGTTGCCACGGTTCGACCCTGACGGCGACCGGAATCGATGCCGCCAGTGCGGCCAGACCGCACCATGCTTGCCCCCCTCGGGCAAGCAAAGCGCTAACATGAGCGGCGGCGGACTTGAAGCGTCAGCGCGTCCGACGGCCGCGGCGTTCATCATACCATTGGCGGACCAGGGCCGAGGCGCAGCCGCCCTGCCCTCCCGAACCAACGACGGAGCAGCTGTCCGGGCGCATTGTCCGTGCATCTTCCTCCAACACCTCGTTGCGCGCATGCCAAGAGATTTCCGCCGGCCGGTCCGGCCGCTCGCGCAGCGTCGGTGGGAGCCTGTAGCGGTCCTCTTCCGGTCGGCGGGCGCAGACGACGATCTCCTCCTCGTCGCGCGGCGTCGGACAGCTTTCCTCGCCATAAACTGTGATGTGAATCTGGCGAGCGGGCTCCTGCGCCAGACCGGGAACGGCCGCCAGCGGCACGAGGGCGAGCAAAACCAGGCGGCGAAACGTCACCGGGACCTCCGTTTCACCCCTGCGATGCCTGTCGTCCGATAAAGTTGCGGCGGGAATATGGCGGCCGGGGCTAGATCAGCCGCACCGCCGCGAAGCCGCCCACCAGCGCAATCAGCAACAAGAAGCCGATCAGGTTCATCCGCCGCTCGATAAAGGCCTGGACCGGCGCGCCATAGCGCCGCAGCAGCCAGGCGATCAGATAGAAGCGCGCGCCCCGCGTGACGGTGGCCAGGATGACGAAGAGCAGAAAATTGTACTGGAAGAAGCCGCTGGCAATGGTGACGATCTTGAACGGAATCGGTGTCAGACCCTTCACGAGGATCACCGCCGCCCCCCATTGGGCATACCAGCGCTCCATCTCCGCCAGCCCGTCATGGGCGCCGTAAAGGTTGATCAACCAGCGCCCGATACTGTCATAGAGGAAAAAACCGATGAAATAGCCGAGGATGCCGCCGAGGACGGAAGCGACGGTGCAGACGAAGGCAATCCGATAGGCCCGCTCGCGCTGGGCCAGCATCATCGGCACCAGCATCACGTCCGGGGGAATCGGGAAGAAGGACGATTCGCAAAAGGAAACGCCCGCCATGTAGCGCAGGGCGTGACGATGGCCCGCAAGCCGAAGCGTCCAGTCATAGAGGGAGCGGAACATCGGCGGCCCTTAGCGGCGATGTATGGAACCCGCTAGGTGCGCGCACCACTCAGGCGGCTGTGCGCTCCAGGAATGCAGCCTCGCGCGCGACCATGGACTTGAAACTCGGCCGGTCGAGGATCGCGGCGACGTAGCGGGTGATCTTGGGATATAGAGCGGGATCGATCGCAACGTTGAGATGCCTCAGATTGGCGAACGGACTGGCGACGGCGATATCGGCAAGCGTTATCCGGTCCTCAACCAGAAAGCCGCTGTCGGGAATGACGCCCTCAAGATAATCGAGCAGCGGCGGCAGCTCTTCGCATTCCGCCTTGCGCGCGATCTCCTCGTCACCCGGCACGCCAAGGAAACGCGGCCCGACGATCCTGTTGAAGAACATCTTTCCTCCGCAGGAGAACAGGATCGTATCGGCGAACTCGTCAT
The DNA here is from genome assembly GCA_050247295.1 of Sphingomonas sp. Taxonomy (GTDB): domain Bacteria; phylum Pseudomonadota; class Alphaproteobacteria; order Sphingomonadales; family Sphingomonadaceae; genus Allosphingosinicella. Next base: position 33,113 of record JBFWUJ010000011.1, read on the forward strand.
ACCAGATCGTCCGGGCCCGCGCCCTCGGATCGACCGGAATCAGGTTGGGCTCCGGCTTGATCGCATCGAGATAGGCGACGATGGCCGATGAATCGGAGATGGCAAAATCGCCGTCGCGAAAGCCCGGCATCTTGCCGAACGGGCTTGCCTCCAGAAATTCCGGATCCTTGTTCCCTGGGGCACTGGGCCTGAGCTCGGGCTCGAGCCCCTTCTCGGTCGCGAAGGCCATCACCTTGCGGACAAAGGGGGACAGGGAAGATCCATAGACGATCATGGCCAGCCTCTTTTTGTAATGAGAAGTAACTTATTGTGGCCGGGCCGCGCGGGCAACCAGATAATCTTAGACGGTTTCAATCTGGCGCGGCGCGCAACAAGCGAGGCCGCCGCGAGCAGGGTCCATCTGACGCAAGCGTCGCCGGGCAAGGGCGATGCTACCGGTCACCCGGCCCAAGAAGCGCGTCGATTCGTATCCTCGCATCGCCCTTATCGCGCGGTTTCCGGACAGGCTTCGAAATGGGCCGAGAGCAATCGCCGCCATTCCGCCTCGCCGCCGTCGCTGACACGGGTCAGGCGCAGGCGGAAATCGCGATGCTCGGTATGGTTGGGAATGCCCCATGAAGCTTCGACAATATGGCCTTCTTCAGCGTCGAACCAAATCGGTCCGCCACGATCGCCGAAAGCAGGTCCGCCCGCCTCGAAGAGCAGAGAGCGACGCCCCTCATGCATCTCTTCGCGCACGAAGTTAAGATCCGCGCGACCGAGATAGCGTAGGGGATTGGCGCTTCCGTCGGGCCACAACAAGGGCATGCCGAAGCTGAGATTCGCGCGTCGGTCCGGCCGATATTGGGCCGCGATCGTCAGGCTGGCCAAGTCGAAATCAAAGAGGTGCCAGGGCGTCTCGGGCACGTTCAGGGTGAGTGTGATCGGGCCGTTCGGGGTTTCGACGCGGCCGTCAAGCCGCCGTGTTGCGGCATCGTAGGTCAGCACAGCGAATTCCTCACGCTGTGCATTGGGCCGAAGTCGCCCGCCGCCTAGCCGTGTCGCATGGCCACGTTCGATGTCGAGATCGGCGGTGACATAAGCAGCGTTGGTACAGCGGTTGCGCATCTTGGCGACGCCGATATGCGTTCGGCTCTGGCGGAAGACGTGGATCGTCTCCGCCTCGGCGCCGTCCCGGTCAGAACGGATATAGGAATAGATGCGGCCGATCCGGTCCGGATTGGCGGCGGGGGTGGTCGCCGTTGCCGCCTGCGGCAATGCACAGGCGAACAGAACGAGCGGGACAACCATCCTTCTCATGCTTCGACCTGTATTATATCAATAATACAGTTGCAACTCCCCTTTATCGCAGCAGCGGCGGGCGCTTCAGGTAGGTCAGCCAGCGCCAGATCCATTCGACCGGGCCGAAGCGGAAAAAGCGCAGCCACAGGGGGCTGAAAACCAGCTGGAAGGCCCAGATGACGGCCACCACGTAATAGAGCTGGTGACGCTCCAGCTGGTTGTACCAGCCCATGATCACGAACAGCACGAGGCAAACTGCCGAGTGCATGAGATAATTCGTCACCGCCATCCGGCCCACCGCGGCGAAGGCAGCGCGCAGCCAGGCGAGCAGCCTCGACCGGACGAACAGCAACAAGGCGCCCAGGTGACCCATCGTCATCGACAGGCGGCCGATATCGTAGCTGACGCCCGCCTCCGCAAAGGCGATCGGGCTGAACTGGTTCACCATGATCCAGCGCGTCTCGGCGAAATTGACGGCGAGGCCAACGGCATAGCCGGCCAGCATCATCCAGACGTAGACCCCGGTTCGGCGATGCAGCGTCAGGACCCCCATGCGAAACAGCGCCATGCCGATGAGCATCATCCCGAAGACGTCGAAGAAGAAGCGGTAGAGCCCCCAGGTCTGCCAATAGGCGTTGTAGGGAACGACATACCAGAAGGCCGACACATAGCCGCCGCGCATCGCGTCGGTCGTCCAGCCCACGCCTTCGGGAGTCGTGACATAGTTGGCGCGCGCGGTCTCCCAGGCGGAGATCGCATGAGTCTGGTATGCGGTAAGCGTCTCGCCTGCGCGTTGGGCCGCCGTCGCTTCCTCATAGGCCGCGTTCTGCTGGAGCAGGATCCTCGCATCCCACAGATTCCATGACGCGGCGAGGAGCAGCGCGCCGGCGCCAAGGATCAGCAAGGTGCGCGCCCCGAGATTGCGGAACGGAAACACGATCAAAGCGATGAGGCCGTAGCTGTACAGGATATCGCCATACCAGATGAGGAAATAGGCGTTCATCATGCCGAACCCGACCAGCCAGAGATTGCGCCGCACGTAGATGTCGGCAGCGTCGGGCCGCCCAGCCGCCTCCAACCGCGCCATGAACAGGATGATGCTCGCCCCGAAAAGCATGGAGAACAGGGCGCGCTGGGTGCCTTCGAAGCCGATCTGGGTGACGATCCAGACGAGCAGATTCACGCCCGTCGCGCCACCGGCATTCTGTGGGTTGAGATAGGCTTCGGGAAGGCCGAAGGCAGTGATGTTGAGCAGCAGGATACCGAACAGGGCGACGCCGCGGACGAAATCCAGCACTTCAATCCGCTCGCCCGTCGGCGCGACGACGGAACGTTCGGGCGGCGCCGGCGGCAGTGGCGCGCCCATGATGACGGTCCGCGCCTCGCCCGGTTCCCCTGTCGCCATCGTCGCCCCCGCTCGCTGCCCTCGCAAACGTTGTCGCGCCGGAACCAGGCGACGGCAAGCGGATCATTTCATCCG
>JBFWUJ010000011.1:35973-43488 GCA_050247295.1 Sphingomonas sp.
CCACTTGCCATTTCGGCGATGATGTAGGAAACAGGAGAACCATCCTGGTTCTCGAAGGCAGGCCGATGATCACCCGCATTCGCGAAGTCCGCCGCGCCAAAAAGCTGACGCTGCAGGAGGTTGGCGACCGCTGCGACCCGCCCACGACGCCCCAGACCATCGGCCGGCTCGAAACAGGCACGCGCACCGTTTCGGTCGGCTGGCTGAACCGGATCGCCGGGGCGCTCGGTGTCGAGGCGGGCGATCTGGTGAAGCTGCCCGACCGGGCCGATGTGCCGATCGCCGCGACGCTCGATCATGAGGGCGCACATGCACCCCGGCGGGAAGGCGTGGTGGTGCCGCCGCAGACCGCACCGGGGCTGGTCGCGATGACCGTGGCGTCGAGCGTCGGTGACTATCGCAGCGGCGACGAGATCTGGCTTGACCGGTTGGCGCCCGATGCCTTTGCGGGGGCGTTGAACCGCGACGTGCTCGTGCCGCGACCCGCCGGGCGCTTCATCTTCGGCCGGCTGATCGGACGCGAGGACAACAAGCTGCACATCCTGCCGCTGGGCGCGGGCGGGCGGCAGACGGTGGTCACCGATCCGCCCTGGGCGGCGGTCACGATCAGGTTGATCCGGAACTTCTGATCAGGCGCGTAGCGGCGCGAATTGGAGCCATTGCCGGGTCAGCGCTCCGATCCGGCACCGCGAAACCAGATCGCCCTCGGCGTCATCGGCCAGCCGGGCCAGGGACTGCTTCAGCACGTGAACTTCGACGGCGATGTCTTCGAGAATTCGAATCTCGTCCCGCGCACCTCCGGCCGCGCGGCGGGAATCGATGGCGTGCCAGATCGCCGCCGAGGTGCCCGGCGCGAGCCGCGGCCCGTCGCGATATCCACATTCGAGGAGTGCCTGGTAGAGCGGGAGGGCGCGGCCCTGCCCCGTCTTCGCCGACACTGATTCACACGTTGCCAAGGTCAGCGCTTTCCGCCGTTTCCGATCCGGCGGAAAGTGAACAAACGAGGTTAAGAACCGGTTACCGTAGTTTCACCGTATGCGCGGGCGGCCCGATGGCCGCTCACCCTCGATCTCCGCCCCGGAACCCGCCGCGCGGCAACCGCAGCCCTGGAACCTTCGCCGGATGGCTGGTGGGCGCTGACGGGCTCGAACCGCCGACCCTCTCGGTGTAAACGAGATGCTCTACCAACTGAGCTAAGCGCCCTTGCACCGCCCCTGCCATTGCCGCGCGGCGCGGGCAAGGCCAAGCCCTAGATCGGCAGCGCGCCGGCGCGACCGACTGCGCGAAGATATGAAGCGAGCGCGCGAACCGTATCGTCCGACAAGACGATGAATACCCGTCGCCGGTCATGCGGATCGGCGACACGGACGAAGAGACCGCGATCGGTCAGCGCCTTGACCCAGCGCAGCGCCGTCGTCGCCGGTACGGCGGCAGCGATGCAGAGGCTCGATACGGCCACCGGCGCCCCTTCCAGCCGCGCTGCCATCAGGTCGAGCAGCATATCCCAGGCCGGATCGGCAAACAGCCCGGAACCGAAATAGTGATCGCGTAGACGGCGGGCGCGGATCATGGCGCGGATCGCCGGGGCATCGAGCGGCGGCGGCTGCGCGGCGCCCAGATCGTCAGCCTGCGCCAGATCGGCGAGCTTTTCATCCTCGGCCAGCGCCGCGAGCGTGGCCGCGATCCGTCCTGCGTCGCGCGACAGCTTTTGTAACGCCTGCTGACCCTCGCGGCCGATATCCTCGAAACGGCTTTCCGCCGGCGCGACGAGCGCATCCACGGCGGCCAGCCGTTCCTCTTCATTGGGCTCGAACTCCCAGGCGATGTTCGCATGCCATGCCAATGCCGCGATCGGATCGATCAGCGATGCCGAAGCGATCAACAGGACGCGACGATCAAGGGCCTCGGCGTCCGCCACCAGCGCATCGAAAAAAGGGTCGAGATCGGCATCATCCTCCCCAATCTCGACGAGAAGCGGATCAGCGGCGCATCGAGCGGCGTGCGAGCGATCGCCGATCAGCGCTGCCGCCGCGACATCGGCGCCGGCGACCGCCGCCGCAGCGCGCGCCCGTACGAGGCCCGCCTCGCTGTCGGACGCGATCTGAACCCTCGGCTGGCTTCGATATTCGACCATCGCCAGCGCATCATGCGTCATGTCGCCCCCGACCGCCAGATCGCCTCCAAAATGGATGGAGCGGCGGGCGAAGAAGGGAAAATGCTTTCCCCTCCGAACTGGAGCGGGTTAGCGAGCTAAGTCTCTGATCAAAACGATATTTTGAGAGAATGATGACAGATGCTGGTAGGCCTCGTCGCGTTTTCCGACTTGCGGCACGCCCGCGATGTCATGGGCTGTTTAGATATTAAAGTCTCGTCATCCGCCACGATCTGTCGCGAAACTTGATCCATTTCGGATGAAGTGTGGACCAAATTGCGTCGGCGCTCCCCGGTTCAGTGACCGGAGCCCATCGACTTCACGATCTCCTCGACCATCTTCTTGGCATCGGCCAGCAACATCATCGTGTTGTCCCGATAGAAGAGTTCGTTGTCGACGCCGGCATAGCCGACGCCGCCCATCGACCGCTTCACGAACAACACGGTCTTCGCCTTCTCGACGTCGAGCACCGGCATGCCGAAAATCGGCGACGCGCTGTCGGTCTTGGCGGCTGGGTTGGTGACATCGTTGGCGCCGATCACGAAGGCGACGTCTGCGCGGGCAAATTCGGAGTTGATGTCCTCCAGCTCGAAGACCTGATCATAATCGACGCTGGCTTCCGCCAGCAGCACGTTCATATGGCCGGGCATACGGCCAGCGACCGGGTGAATCGCATATTTGATGTTGACGCCTTCGGCCTCCAGCAGATCGCCCATCTCGCGCAGCGCATGCTGCGCCTGCGCCACCGCCATGCCATAGCCGGGGGCGATGATCACCAGTTCCGCCTGCTTCATGAGGAAGGCTGCGTCTTCGGCGCTGCCGCGCTTCCAGGGCCGATCGATCGCTGCTTCGGCGCCGGCCGCGGCCGCGTCGCCGCCAAATCCGCCTGCGATCACCGAGATGAAATTGCGGTTCATCGCCCGGCACATGATGTAGCTCAGAATCGCACCGGACGAGCCGACCAGCGCGCCCGTGACGATCATCGCGCTGTTCTGCAGCGTGAAACCCATCGCCGCCGCCGCCCAGCCCGAATAGCTGTTGAGCATCGAGACGACGACCGGCATGTCGGCGCCGCCGATGGGAATGATCAGCAGGAAGCCGATGGCGAAGCTGAGGCCGGTGATCGTCCAGAACACCCACGGATCCTGGTCCTGGGTGAAATAACCGACCAGGCCGACGATCGCCGCCAGTGTGCCGAGATTGATGACGTGACGAAGCGGCAGGATGATCGGCTTGCCCGACATGTTGCCGTTCAGCTTCATGAAGGCGATCACCGATCCGGAGAAGGTGATGGCGCCGATCGCGACGCCAAGGCCCAGCTCGACCCGGCTGATCTGGTGAATGAGCCCGTCGACGCCGGCGATGCCGAAGGCGATCGGGTTGAGGAAGGCCGCGGCGCCGACTGCGACCGCCGCGAGACCGACCAGGCTGTGGAAGGCGGCGACAAGCTGCGGCATCGCGGTCATCGCGATCCGCCGTGCCATCACGATGCCGATGACCGCGCCGAGAGCGATGGCGGCGGCCACCTCCAGCAGCACCCGCATGTCGAGCGCGTTCGCCGCACCGGGCGAATGCGGCGCGTAGTGGACAAGCGTCGTACCGACCGCGATCGCCATGCCGGCCATGCCGGCCATATTGCCGCGACGGGAGGATGACGGGCTCGAAAGTCCGCGCAGGGCGATGATGAAGCAGATGCCGGAAATCAGATAGGCGATCATCACCCAGGCAGGTGGCGCGACGGTGTCATGCATGGCTCAAGCCCCCCTGTCGCCCCACCCTCAACGTTCCTTCTTCTTGTACATCGCCAGCATCCGCGCGGTGACCGCGAAGCCGCCGAAGATGTTGATGCTCGCCATTACCACGGCGGCGAGGCCGAGCCATTTCGCCTGCCAGCCGCCGGCCGCCATCGCCGCGATCAGCGCACCGACGATGATCACCGAGGAAATGGCGTTGGTAACGCTCATCAGCGGCGTGTGCAGCGCCGGCGTCACCGACCAGACGACGAAATAGCCGACGAAGCAGGCAAGCACGAAGATCGACAGGATCGATATGAAGTCCATTTTGTCTAATCCCCTCGCCTCGTCCCCATCATCATCCCGCGATCCCCATGCGGGTCTCAAGCAATCTCAAAAGCCGAGCATATTGGACTCGCCAGGTCATGTCCGGAATGTTCGGGCAGGCGACGCGGCGGGACGGGTACAGCGCCGCGCGCTGCACCGCCTCGGCGCCGTGCCGGGCAACCAGGGCCGATTCGACCGCGTCGGCGCGAGCGCCGAAATCGTCGCGCCAGCGCGTCCGCACCACTTCGGTCCGGAAACCCTGACACAGGATCGATTGCTCGCGCGCGATGCCGCCATACATTTCCATCGCGCCATAGACGGAAAGGTCGGGCGCGCGGCTCCAGCCGCTGCCGGCATGGGCATCATCCATCGTTGAGCAGGCGGCCAGGGCACCGGCGGCGATCAGCGCCATCGGGGCGGCGCGCCCCTCCATCATGCCAGCAACCGGTCGCTGACCACCTTGCCGCTCTTGGTCAGCCGCGCGCCCTTCACGATCTCGTCCTCGTCCGGCAATACGAGCGTCTTGCTCTCGCCGTTCCAGAAGGCGCTGATCAGATTGTAGAGGTTCCGCGAATAAAGGGCCGAGGTGTCGCTGGCGAGGCGGCTCGGTACGTTGCGGTGGCCAACGATCTTCACACCATGTTTCTCGACCACCTCGCCGGCGACCGCACCTTCGACATTGCCACCCGCTTCGACGGCGAGATCGACGATCACGCTGCCCGGCTTCATCGTCGCGATCTGTGCATCGCTGATCAGCCGCGGCGCCGGCTTGCCGGGGATCAGGGCGGTCGTAATGACGATATCCTGCCTGGCGATGTGGCCGGACACCAGTTCGGCCTGCGCGGCCTTATATTCGTCCGACATCTCGGTCGCGTAGCCGCCCGTGCCCTCGCCCTCGATCCCGGCCACCTTCTCGACGAAGATCGCCTTGGCGCCGAGGCTCTCGATCTGTTCCTTGGTCGCGGCGCGTACATCGGTGGCGGAAACCTGGCCGCCCAGCCGCCGTGCGGTCGCGATCGCCTGCAGGCCGGCGACGCCGACCCCCATCACGAACACCTTCGCCGCCGCCACCGTACCGGCGGCGGTCATCATCATCGGAAAGGCCCGGCCATATTCGCCGGCCGCATCGAGCACTGCCTTGTAGCCGGCGAGATTCGCCTGGCTGGAAAGCATGTCCATGCTCTGGGCGCGGGTGATGCGGGGCAGGAACTCCATCGCCAGCGTCTCGATCCCGGCGGCTGCATAGGCGTCGACCCGCTCGCGCTGCCCGAAAGGATTCAGCGCGCCAATGAGCAGCATGCCGTTCCTGGCACCTTCGAGTTCCGCGACCTCCGGCCCCTGCACCGCCAGGACGATGTCGGCATCTTTCAGCGTCTCGCCGCGCGGCGCGAGGGCCGCACCGGCCGCGACATAATCGTCATCGGCGATGTTCGCGCTCTCGCCAGCGCCGGCCTCGACCGCCACGCTGGCGCCGAGGCCGATATACTTCTTCACCGTTTCGGGAGTCGCGGAGACGCGGCGCTCGCCGGATGCCGTTTCCTTAAGGACCGCGATCTTCACCCCCGCAGCCCGGTCAGTTCGCGATGATGAAGACGACGATCATCGCGGCGACGAAACTGAGGATCGTTCCCCATTTCATCAGCCCGGTGAACAAGCCGTAGGTGTCGCGGTGGGTCCGAACCTCGCGTTCGGCGTCGGCGGAAGATACCATGATAAGAGCCTCGGCTTTCCCTGTGCGCAGCCACCTTACCAACGGCGCACCGGAGAGGGCAAGCGCCTCTCGCGCGGCGGATCCCGCATGGTTCCACTGCGCCGGACGTGCCGGGGACCGCAACGGACAGGAAATCCCGTCTTAAGCCGGTTTTTACCCGATCCGGGCTATCCGGTCCCGCTTCTGGACGAAGGGGACACAAGGATGCGGCCGGACCCAACCCGCTGCCTGCTGTTGATCGATGATGAGCCGGCGCAGCGGCGGCTGATCTCGGCAATCGGGGCGCGCGCCGGATGGTGGGTGCGCGGAGCCAACGACATCGATCAGGCGCGCGAGATGGTGGCCGACCCGCAAGAGCCGAAATGGGACGCAATTCTGCTCGACCACTGGCTGCCGGGAGAAGAGGGCGCGGCGTTGATCCGCGAAGTGAAGGCGCTGAAGCCCGATCTGCCGCTGCTCGTGCTCACCGCCCAGTCCACCGTCGCCTGCGCGGTCGACGCGATGCGGGCCGGCGCCGCCGATTTCCTGGTCAAGCCGATCGCGCCGGAGCGGCTGCTCGCGGCCCTCAACACCGCCACGGACCGCCGTCGCACCAGCGGCGAGTTGCGCCCGCTATCCGAAAAAATCTCCAAAAGCCTCGGCTTCGAAGAGATCGTCGGCTCCGCTCCCGCTTTCCGCGCCGCACTCGCCGTCGCGGCGAAGTCGGCGCGGGCCCGCGTGCCCGTCCTGATCGAGGGCGAAAGCGGCACCGGCAAGGAAATTCTCGCTCAGGCAATCCACGCCGCCTCGCCGCGCGGCAAGAAGCAGCTGCACATCGTCAATTGCGGCGCGATCCCCGACAATCTCGTGGAATCGGTGCTGTTCGGCCACGAAAAGGGCAGCTTCACCGGCGCCTTCGACCGTCACATCGGCCGCTTCGAAGATGCCGAGGGATCGACCCTGTTTCTGGACGAGGTCGGGGAGCTGCCGCTGGACACCCAGGTCAAGCTGCTGCGCGCCATCGAGAGCGGCGAGTTCCAGCGGCTCGGCAGCCGGATCACCCAGACGGTCGACGTCCGGATCATCGCCGCGACCAACCGCCGCCTCGCCGAAGAGGTCGCCCGCGGCACGTTCCGCGAAGACCTCTATTACCGGCTGAACGTCGTCCATGTCCCGATCCCGCCGCTGCGCGATCGCAACAGCGACCTCCCCGCCCTCGCCCGTCACCTCCTCAACCGGATTGCCGAGCAGCCGGGGATGCGGCACCTTTCGATCACCGACGACGGGCTGGCGGTGCTCATGTCCTATGGCTGGCCGGGCAATGTCCGCCAGCTCCAGAACGCGCTGTTCCGCGCCGCCGTGCTGTGCGAAGGCGATGCGCTGACCGCCGTGGATTTCCCGCACATCGCCAATGAGGCAGGGCACGGCCGGCGCGCCGACGATTTCCATGCCAAGCCGCTTAACGGCCAGTCCGCGACCGCCGCCATGGCCCACGGGCCCGGCATCACCCTCTACCAGTCAGACGGCAATCTGCGGACGCTCGAGGCAATCGAGGCGGATGTGATCCGGCTCGCCATCGGCCATTATCGCGGGCGGATGACCGAAGTCGCGCG
>JBFWUJ010000012.1:0-42165 GCA_050247295.1 Sphingomonas sp.
TCGCCATTGCACCGCGCTTCCCGAACGGGACGCATGGCCGGACAGGTGGCCGAGTGGTTAAAGGCAGCAGACTGTAAATCTGCCGGGGTTGCCCCTACGCTGGTTCGAATCCAGCCCTGTCCACCATGGCTTTTCATAAGACATTGATAAGCGAAGGTTTATTCCTTCTTGGTGGCGAACCCGGTTTCAAGGTTCGCCATCGCGGCGTCGGCGAGGCGCCCCTGATCGGCCCGCTCCGCATAGTGAGCGAACATGCGATCGGTCTTGTGGCCGGTAATCGCCCTGCCCTCCAGATTGGTGGCGCCGAGCTCGGCCAGTCGCCGACTCATCGCCTTCCTGAGACCGTGAGCCGAGCAGCCGGTCAGCCCCGCTTCGTCGCAGCGCTTGCGGAACCAGTTGCCGAAGCCGGCGCTGGTGAAAGGGCGGCCGAAGTTGGTGACAAGGTAGGTCAAGTGATCGCTCTCCGGCATCGCCGCGATCGCGGCGGCGAGGGCGCTGTGGACCGGGATCGCGAGCGATTCGCCGGTCTTTCCCTGGCGTAATCGGATGCGGCCGTCGCGAAGGTGCTGGCGGCCGAGCAGGATCGCGTCGCCGCGCCGCTGCCCGGTGTAGAGCATCAGCGCCAAGGCGAGGCGCGGTCGGCTGCCGAGCGGCCAATACGCCTCGAAGCGGGCGATCTCCTCCTCGGTCCAGGTGTGCCAGCCCTCAGCATTGGTCCGGTAGCCATCGGTCGCCAGCGCCGGATTGTCGGGGCGCAGGCCGATCTTCACCGCATAGCCGAACAGCCGTTTCATCACCTTGCGCAAATTGTTGGCGGCGGCCGGGGTCGCCGCGAGCTTGCCGAGAATCGCGTCCAGATGCCGCGTTTGAACCATCGCCACCGGCTTGTCGCCATGGGCGGCCCGGAAGCGTTCGATGATCGAACGATAGGTGCGCTGGCTGGAGGGCTTCATCCGCCCGCGCCAAGCCGGCGAGGCGTAGAAGCGGACGATCAGCTCGGCGATCGATCCCGGCGCGGCGCGGGTGGCGCCGCCGCCCTCGGCCGGGGCCTGCTCAAGACAGGCGCGATATTCGGCACGAAACGCCTCGCTGCCCGGCGGGCTCACGAAATGGTGGGTGGCGAAGCCCTTCCGGCGGAAGCGCCACCGCGGCTTTCCATGACGATCGCGATATTCCGAGACGTAGAGCGGCAGCCAACGGCGGCGAGCGGTCATTCCTCCAGCACCTCATCCCATGGATTGGCCGCTGGACGCGCGGCCGCAGCCGCCATGATGACGATTTTTCCGCCCGGCTCAATCTCGACGCGCGGATCCTCGATCCCACCCTTGCGCGCGGCGCGAATGGCGCGGGTGAGATCGGCCTGACGAAATCGGACGGCGGCGCTCATCAGGCGGCTTCGGAAAGCGGCTCGGCCGGGAGCGCGGGGCGGGGGGCGGCATCGCCGGTCCAGAACCAGCGGCGATCGACGACATGGTCGTGCAGCGCCTGGACGGCGGCGCAGCGACCGGAGGCGGGATCGCGGCGGCGCTGACGGTCTAGGGCGCGAGACGTAGCCGCCACCATCTCATCCCAAGTCGCGCCCTCCCCCGCCACCGCCGTCGTCGCCAGGCGCGGATTTTCGCGGTAGCCGCCGGGCTTTCGTTCGGCGGAGAATCGGGTGATCGCCTCGATTCCCCGCCAGGCGGCGAGATCGGCCTCGGCCGCCGCCGCCTCGATCGCGCCCTCGGCGATCATCGCCGGGTAGTGCTTCTCCCGCGACGCGAGCTCGGCAAGGGCATAAGCGGCGAGATCGGCGGGGGTCATGGTCGGCGCTCCGCGAGCCCGAGCTTCTTGATCCGCCGCTGAATGGAATCGATGTTGCGGTTGAGCGGCTGGCAGAGCCCCCGCAGATCGCCGCCCTTCTCAAGAGCCTCTCGGATTTGCCGGTCCTCGTCCGGTGAGAAGCGGCGGTTATAGTTCGCCGAGAGGCCGAGATGATGGGCGTGGACATACATCGCGCGGAGTTTTCGGCCGAGCCGGTCCGCAAGCTCCTGCATCGGAACCTTCCCGTATTGCTCGCGCAGGAGGGCGTTGTCCTCGGCAGACCAAACCGGGCCTTGCCGAAAGCCGGCCTTGTTTTTGTGCGTTCCAGCAACGCCGAGGGCGCGGGCGCGCCAGCATATTGACGTCCGGGTTCTGCCGAGGCCTTGGACCAGTGGCGTCAGGCTCTCGCTCGCCGCATAGGCACGGCGAATCATTTCGTCCTCGTCTGGCGTCCAGGGACGCCCCCACCCGCGGCCGTAGCCGATGATGCGGAGCTTTTGGCCGAACCCTTGTTTCGATCGGGGAGGGAAGCCCTCGGCGATCATCTGCCGGCGGATGCGGCTGTAGAGCATCCCGGTCTGCGCAAGCTCCAGCATCCGCTGGACCTCGGAGTCCGACCAGTCGGTCGGCATTGAAGGGTGACGCAGCTTCAAGGTGCTGGCGCGTGTCGCGACCCCCGAGAGGGTTCGTCCGATCAACGTCGCGATCTGTCCGACCGGGATCGCGCGCTCATAGCCAGCGCGGATTTGTGCATCCTCCCAGTCGCTGTAGAACGGCGCCTGCTTCTCGGTGAGCCCCAGGACACACGCCCGAGCATAGGTGCTGGCGACGGGGCGACCTAAATCGCCGGCGATCGTGGCCGCGGGCTCATAGCCATAGCGTCGAGCCAGTTCCGCATCCTCTAGCTCGGTCCATGGCAGCTTAGAATTGCGTCGCAGGCCGAGTTCCCAAACCCGCGTCCGAGTTGCTTGGAAGGTTCGGCCGATCGTGTCGGCGATCTCCGCGATCGGCTGGTCGGCGATGAAGAGTCGCCGGAGATCGCTGTCCTCCTGCGGGAGCCAGGCATTCACGCGGAATCGAACCTCGCGCAGTCGCGCTTGCGCCGGCGCCGGCACGAAAGGAGCCAGTTCGACCAGGTCGACGTCGAGATCGGCGAACATCAGGCGAGTCCGACGACCGGAGTGTCGATCTCGCGCAGCCTCAGGCGCGCCGTGAGCCGGGCAATGCGCGTGTCGCCGCGCGGCATCGTGTCCGCGGCGCCGATCGCGCCGAGCAGGTCCAGCGCGTCGTCGGCCGCCGACTGGTCGACGCCGAGGTGCTTCGCGAGGTCGGCCGACGTCGTCGCGTTCGGCGCGATCCGCCGCAGCGCCTCGATGATCCGCACGGCCGTCGCCGCGGCCGGCTCCATCAGGAAGGCGTCGAGGGCGCGCACCCCGCCGCGCTTGGCGACGGTGCTGCCATGATCCGCGCCGGCCCGTTCCAGCGCGTCGAGATCGAGCGCCACGCGGGCTTCCTCGGCGCTGACGCAGGCGGACGCGATGAGATCGGGCGTCGAGCCCGTGTGCGACGTGATTGTCGGCGCGACCTTGGCGAGGACGCCGATCGGCGCCAGCGCGGGCCCGAGGGCATAGAACTCGCCCGGCGCGAGGCGCATCAGCATTTCGGCGCGGCCGGCGTCGAATCCGAGCAGATCGGCCGCCCGCTTCACGTCGCGATCGAACACGTTGAGGCCGATCAGCACGTTATGAAGCTCCGAAACGACCGAGGCGTTGAGTTTCGCGAGGCGCTGCGTTGCGATCACGGAACCGATGCCGCGCTTGCGGCCGCGGGCGCAAAGGTCCGTCAACGTCGCGACGCCGAGGCGGCGCGTTTCCGCGTCACGCGCCGATGCCGCCATATGCGGCGCCAGCAGGTGCGCCTCGTCGACGGCGACGAGGACCGTGTTCGTCCAGTCCTCACGCGGGCTGCCGATCAGGCCGGCAAAGAAGGCCGCGGCCTTCACGATGCGCTGCTCTGGATCGAGATCGGTCAAGTCAAGGTGGAGCGGCAGGCGGTGATGACGGGCCCGCGTGGCCGCGGCCGTCAGGCCATCCGAAGCGAGGTCGGCGGCCCGGAGCGTCGTCGCCCCGATATGCGCGGCGAGATTGTGAAACTCGCCCTCCGGATCGACGATCATCACCGTGAGGAAATCGAACGTCTCCTCGATGATCTTGCGGAGAGTCTGGCTCTTGCCGGCGCCCGACGAGCCCTGGATCAGGCATCGGCCGGCCATCAGCTTGTCGAGGTCGAGCATAAGATCGCCCGTGGATAGGCGGCCAATCGGGACGCGGGTCGGCGCCGGGGCGACCGGCAGATGCGCGATCTCGGCCGTCACGGCGCGCTCGGCCGTTCCAAGGCTTCCGCCGGCGTCGCGGTGGCGGCGATCGTCATGTCGGCGAGCCACGGGAGTGCGAGCCAAGTGAAGGCAATCACGGCCACGGCGAACAGGACAGCGATCCCGATCGTGCGCCAGCTTGGCGCGCCGTCGTCCATCGGCTGGACGGGGCCGTGGATATGGCGTCGGCGGGTCGGCGACAGCGGCGGCCGCGTCTCGTGGGCGGCGACGGATCGGCGGCTCATTGCGCGTCCCTCCCGCCGATCGCGCGGATGCGGTCGACGAGCGAGCCGAGAATGTCGCCGAGCGCCTTTCCATCCGTCATCCGGCGGATCGCCTCGGCGATCATCGAGCCGTCGATCCGCTGGATCGTGGCGTCGGCGCCGAGCGGACTGACATAGCGGTCGCCGCGCCGCGGCGTCGGTTCGTCGTCGGCTGCTTCCGGTGCCTCGGCCGGCGCCGCCGCGACGGGTTGAACGTCGCGGTCGTTGAGCCATGCCGCGAGTTCGGCCGGTGAGCCGGGGACGTCGACGCGCTCGGCGCCGCGGCCCTGCTCGCCCGGCACAACCCATGCGCCGGCGTCGTGATAGAGCTTCGTCATGCCGACACCCGCGCGGCGGCGGCCGCGGCTTGATTGGCCTGAATTTCGCCGAAGCGGCCGTGGAAGCCCGCCTGCCGCCGCCGATCGCGATCGCGGGCCTCGGCGATGCGGCGATCCTCCAGATCACGGGCGGCGGCGAGGACCGGGGCGACGACGTCGCGGCTGGTGAGGATGGCGAGGCGCTGCCGCTCGCCGTCGCGATAGCGGCGCTTCGCCTGCAGGGCCGCCAATTCGCAGCGCTCGGCCGGCGTCAGCGGGGTGCCGTCGTAGAGATCGGCGAAGGCGACCCGGCGGCGGCCGGAGGCGGCGGGGACGCCGAGCAGGGACACGTCGACGCTTCGCGCGTCACCCTCCCCCGCGTGGCGAATGACGCGAACGGCGGCCATGCGGCCGTCGACGCGGATCAGGGCGTAGCTGCCGGCCTCAGGGAAATCGGCGGGTGCGTTGATCATCGAAACCTCCGTCTGTCTGATGGAGGCGTGATAGCGTTTGATTGATCCAACAGTCAATACGCGATGTTGGACAGCTCAAACGTGCGCCACGGCGGGTATTCCGGTAGCCTGTGACCGGAGGGGCGATGGGTGAATTCCTGATCGGCGTGGTCGGCGAGAGCTTTCGCAATGGCGACGGATCGGACCGGCAGGCGGAGCTGCGCCGGTGCCGCGCCGGAGAGGCGGCGCTGCTCGAGCGCGAACCGGACAACCCGCATGACGGCAATTGCATAAGGGTGATCAGCGCGCGCGGCATCCAGATCGGCAATGTCGGGCGCGAGGTGGCGGTCAGGCTGGCGGCGGAGATGGACGACGGGATCGCCTTCGCGGCGGCGATCGAAAGCATCGGCACCGGGGCGGCAGGATTGCTGGGCGCGGTCGTCAGGGTAAGGTCGATCGACAATTGGGACGGGATCGATGCGGATCATGACGCGGCGCGCCCTCCCCCGCCGCCGCGCGCCACCGATCCCGCCGCCGCCTTCGCCCGCCGGCGCGGCGGCAAGGCGGGCACGATCGGGGCGCTGCGGCGCCTGATCGGCGCGATCGGCGGCAAGGGGCGGCGCCGGTGAGGCGGCTGGCGGCGCTGCTGCTCTATGCGGTCGCACCCGGTTGCGCGCTGCCGCCGGCGGCGAACGATGCCGCCGCGCCGGCGCCGGAGAAGGCGGCAGCCCCGGCGCCCGCCTTCTCGGCGATCGGGCGCGACATCCATGCCATGGTGTTCGATCCGGCGATGGCGGCCGAGGCGATCCGCGACGCCGCCAAGGACCGTTGCGGCGCCGCCGCCTTTTGCCAGGTACATGGCTGGACGGCGCGGCGCGAGGCGGCGCGGGCGATGCCGATGACCGACCCGGAGGTCGCGGCGATGGGCTTCACCTACACCGTCAATCGCAGCTCGGGATTCGAAAGCGCGATGTGGGATTGCCGCCGCTGGCCGCGCCCGGCGGCCGAGTGCCTGCCCCGCTAAAAGATGGCCCCGCGCACCCGGTGGATCGCGGTGCGGCCGCGGCCGTCGACGACGATCCGCTGCAGCGGCACATCGAATTCGACCTCCGGATTGAACTGACGCAGGCGGATGGCGGCGCCGGTGCGGCGGACCAGCTGCTTGATCAGCACCATCCGGACCCGGTCATCGTCCACGTCCGGGCCGCGCAGCTGGACGATCACGTCGTCGCCGAGCCCGACACTGGCGCGCGGGCTGACCTCGACCCGGTCGCCGGGGCGAAAGCGGGGCGACATCGAATCGCCGACGATGGTCAGCCGATAGGCCAGCGGATCCTCCGCCAGCTCGTTTGGGCGGACGACCCATTCCAGCACCTCGCCCAGGTCGAGCTCGGTCAGCTCGATATGCTCGCGCACCTCGCCCCATTCGCCGCCGACAGCGGAGCCGAGATGCGGCATGCGCGGCAGCTCGGTATCCCAAGCCTGCCGCCGATCGGTGACGCCGCCGGCGCGCACCTCGGTCAGCACCCGGCGATCCGGATAGCGGGCGGCGACATATTGCGCCTCGCTGACGCCGATCGCCTCGAGCAGCCGGGCGAGCGTCTCCGAGCTCGGATTGTCGTGCGCCTTCAGGTTGACGAAGAATGAGCGGTTGACGCCGGCCTTCACCGCCCAGGCGTTGAAGCTGAGATCGTCCGGCTTCAGCGACGCGAGCGCATCGTAATGCGAGAGGGTTCCGGGCTCCGCCATGGCGTTTGGATTATCCAACAGCCCCGCATCCACAGCAATGTTTGATGTGACCAACATTTCCCCTTGACCGTTTGATTGATCCAATGGCAATTGTGCGGCCGTGGACATTCCAACGCACCAGGACGTGATCGACGGCGTGGACGCCTTTCTGGCCCGCCACCCACGCAAGACATCCGAACGGCAGATCGGCATCCAGGTGATGAACGATCCGAGCCTGATCGGACGGCTGCGGCGCGGCGGCACCGCGACCCTCGCCACGCTGAACAAGCTCGCCGCCTTCATGGTCGAATTCGACCGCGACAACCCGCTTCCGGCAGAGGAATGGCCGATCGGCGGGGCGGGCGCACCCGGAAAGGGGCAGGAAATTTCCGGCTCCGAAATGACCGGGGCGCCGGCATGAGCGGCGAGCGGACATTGGCGCTGGGGCCGGCGGCGCTGGCGCTGAAGCATGCGGCGCGGGCGCTGGTCGGCGCGGCCGGCGGGGTCGAGGCGGCGGCGCGCTACTGCCGAGCCGGCAAATCGCAACTTTCCGATTACGGCCACCGCCACGTCGCCGCCTTCATGCCGATCGACGTGGTCGCCGACCTGGAGGCGATCGCGCCGCCGCACGTCACCCGGATGCTGGCCCGCGAAGCCGGCTATGTGCTGATCGCGCTGCCGGCGGCGGACCTGCCCGAGACGGCGTGGAGCCAGCACGGGGCGACATTGCTGCGCGAAGTCGGCGATTGCGCGGCCGGGCTCGGCGAGGCGCTGGCCAGCGGCAACGACGTCGACGCGGCGGAAGCAGCGCGGCTGCTGATCGAGGCGGACCAGATGATCGACGCGGCGGTCGGCTTCCGGGAAGCGCTGAAGGCGCGGGCGGCGCAGGCGTAATGGCGCGCGGGGGGATGCCTCGACCGGCTCGGGACGCACGGCGTGGCGGCCGGTGAGCGCGGCCCGGCAGCGCGGCGGGATGGAGACGCGGATCGCGGCGGTCGAGGAGCTGAGCTGCTGGCTGCTGTCGGCGCGGCCCGGCGACCGCTTCGTCTACGCCACCGGGCCGGCGATGCTGCCGGGGCCGACGCAGGCGCTGATCGCCGACCTTTTGGAGGCCGAGCGGGTGCGGACGCACCAGCGGCCGGCGGCGGGCGGCGGCGGGCGCGAGCATTTCCTGGTGCTGCGCGAGCCGCCGCGGGCGCCGATCGAGCCTGCGCCGGCGCCGCCGGCGGACCCGGCGATCGAGACCATCTTCGCGGCGCTGCGGCGCTGCGCGCGGGCCGGCAAGCGGGCCTATTCGGACCTCGCTTTGGCCCGGATCGCCGGCCTCGCCACCCGCAACCAGGCGGCATGGCGGGTGCGGCGGCTGGCCGAGGCGAAGCGGATCGCGATCGAGACGGTGCCGGGCCCGGACGGGCCGTGGCGGATCGTGACGATCGGCGGCCATGCGACCGCCGCTCCCCCGGGCGCGGCCCTAGGCCGGGCCGCGCCCGAAAAGGGAGGCGTTGATGGCTGAGACGCGTTCACCGGACAACTGCCCGTTCTATCCAGCTTGTTACATCGCCGGAGACTGTGGCCCAGACGACTGGAAGATAAGTAGCTGCGGGCTGCCGAAAGCAGAGCAACAGCAATTGAGCACCGAGTGGAGACAGCGCCTCGGTCTAGGCATCGGTCGCGCCAGCCTGTCGCGCCGGCTGCAAACAATGGTGGGATCAGGTGCGCTCGATCACCTGTTGGGTGCAACCGACGATGATCTCCGCGGCCGCCTTATCGAACAGGAGCCGAAGCGATGACCCCGTGGGGATGGTTCTGGCTTGAAGAGGGCGAGCCGAACGACTGCTGGGCTGGCGAGCACGACACGCGCGACCACGCCATTGCCGAGGCGCAACGTGAGCTTCCCGCTGGTGCGGCCTTCTTCGTGATCGAGGCGCGGTCGTCCGAGGACATGAAATATGAGGGGGCCGATTGCGTCCCGTTCCTCCGCACCCGGAACAAGGAGCGGCTCGTCAACGGGCCGGTCCCGGCATGAGCGGGCCGGAAACCAGGCTGCGGGCGGTGGTCTCGGCGGCGGCGGACGTGCCGGGGGCGGTGACGCTGCGGCTCGCCTGCGGGCACATGATCCGGATGGCGGGCGGCCCGGCGCCGGCGCGGCTGGCCTGCCCGGCCTGCCCGCGCGACGGGCGGCGCTACAGCGACGACGAACAGGCGCGGCGCAGCTCGGCGATGCGGTTCACCGATCGCGCCGCCTTCGACGCGCTGCCGCCGCTGGCCAACAAGCAGGGCGACCGACGCCGGATCGCGGCGGCCGAACAGGGATCGTGGGCCTTGCTGCGGGCGCTGCGGCAGGCCGGAGTGACGGCGGCGCCGGGGGCGTGAGCGCGGCGACTGCCTATGCCGATTTCATCGCCGCCAAGGCCGTTCAGGCGCCCGACCTCGGCCTGCCGGTCCAGGCCGGGGCGGTCAATCCGCTCCTGCACCGGCACCAGCCCGTTCTGGTGAAATGGCTGGTCGAGGGCGGCCGGCGGGCGCTGTTCGCCAATTTCGGGCTCGGCAAGACGATCATCCAGCTGGAGACGATGCGCCTGGTCCGGGAGGCCGTGGCGGCCTTGCTCGGCGGCAAGGTCGTTCCGGCGCTGCCCGTCTGCCTGATCATCATCCCGCTCACGGTGAAGGTCGAGTTTCAGCGCGACGCGGCGATGCTCGGCACGCCGGTTCGCTTCGTGCGGACGACGGCGGAGATCCTCGCGGCGCTGGCCGAGGACTTCGCCGGGCTGTTCCTGACGAATTACGAGAGCGTCCGCGAGGGCAAGATCGACACGTCGATCCTGACGGCCGTGTCGCTCGACGAGGCCTCCTGCCTGCGCGGGTTCGGCGGGACCAAGACGTTCCGCGAGTTCATGGCGATCCTGGCCGGCGACGATCGTCGGGGTGGCGGCACGGTCAAGAGCGAGGGCATCCCCTATCGGTTCGTCGCCACCGCGACGCCGAGCCCGAACGAATATATCGAGCTGCTCGCCTATGCAGCCTTTCTCGGCATCATGGACGTCGGGCAGGCGAAGACCCGGTTCTTCAAGCGCAACAGCGAGAAGGCCGATCAGCTCACCCTCCACCCGCACAAGGAAGACGAGTTCTGGCTCTGGGTGAACAGCTGGGCGGCGTTCATCCAGCGGCCCTCCGATCTCGGCTTTTCCGACGAGGGCTATGATCTGCCGCCGCTGGACGTGCGCTGGCACGAAGTGGCGAGCGACCATTCCAAGGCCGGGTCGGAGGCGGACGGCCAGAAGCGCATGTTCAAGGCAGCCGCGATCGGCGTCGTCGACGCGAGCCGGGAGAAGCGGGAGAGCCTGTCCGCGCGGATCGGCAAGATGCTGGAGCTGCGGGCCGAGGACCCGGAGGCGCACCGGCTGATCTGGCACGATCTGGAAGCCGAGCGGCAGGCGATCGAGGATGCGGTTCCGTCCCGCTGGTTCGGCCACTGGGGCGAGGTCAAAGACGGCAATCCGACCGTCTGCGCCGTCTATGACCGCCACTATAGTTCGCGGACGCTCGGCGAGGACAGGAAGCTGGCACTCGGTCCCGGCGAGAAGATGGCCCTGCTGAGCGGAAGCGGCGACGCGATCTTCGGCTGGCGCAAATTCATCGACGATAGCGGTCAGCGCGGCGTCAATTGCGCCTTCTTCCGCAACGAGAGCGACATCCAGTCGTCCGAGCTGATTCAGCACGCGATGGCGGCGGCCTGGGATCGCTGGCCGGGACAGCGGCTCTACACCTTCGTCGATGCGGAAAAGACGGAGCATCGGCGCGGCAAAGACAGCGCGCCGGGCAAGTGCTTCATCGAGGCCGGGTGGCGTCGGTGCGGCGAGACGAAGGGCGGCCTGATCGTCTTGGAGGCGCTGGCCGGCACGTCCATCCCCGAGGTCGCGCGCCGCCCTGGTCTCGTTTCGGTCTATGGCGCGCAGCCGCTGTCGGAGCGCGAGCAGGCGATCATCCGGTTCAGCGACGGCGAGGTCCAGGAGCTGGCGGCAAAGCCGGTGCTGGCCGGCTCCGGCTGCAATTTCCAGCGGCATTGCGCCTGGGCGATCTTCCTCGGCATCGGCTTCAAGTTCAACGATTTCATTCAGGCGATCCATCGCATCCAGCGATTCCTGCAGACGCGCGCGGTGCGGATCGACCTGATCTACACGGAGGCGGAGCGGAGCGTTCGCGCGAGCCTCGAGGGGAAGTGGCGGCGGCACGAGGACATGTGCCGGCGGATGAGCGAGATCATCCGCACCTATGGCCTCGGGCTCCAGGGCGCGCGCGACATGCTCAGCCGCTCGATCGGCGTCCAGCGGCGGGAGGAACGGGGTGATGCCTGGACGATCGTCAACCAGGACACGGTCGAGGAAACGGCGGCGATGGCGGCCGACAGCGTCGATCTGATCGTCACCTCGATCCCGTTCTCGACGCAATATGAATATACGCCGAGCTACAACGATTTCGGCCATACCGACGACGACGCGCATTTCTTCGCGCAGCTGGGCTATCTGACGCCGGAGCTGATCCGCGTCCTCAAGCCGGGGCGGGTGGCCTGCGTACACGTCAAGGACCGGATCAGGCCCGGCGGCCTCGACGGCGTCAGCTTCCAGAGCGTCTCGCCGTTCCACGCCGATTGCATCGCCCATTATCGCCGGCACGGCCTGTTCTACATGGGGATGATCACGGTCGTTACCGACGTGGTCCGCGAGAACAACGCGACCTATCGGCTCGGCTGGTCGATGCAGTGCGACGACGGCAGCCGGATGAGCGTCGGCCTGCCCGAATATGTGCTGCTGTTCCGCAAGGCGCCGACCGACAATAGCGACGGCTATGCGGACGAGCCGGTGACGAAATCGAAGGCCGATTTCACGCGGGCCCGCTGGCAGCTCGACGCTCACGCCTTCTGGCGCTCGCAGGGCAACCGGCTGCTGGAGCCCGAGGATCTGCTCGGCCGTGACACCAAGACCGTCTATCGCACCTTCCGCGGCTTCAGCGCCGCCACCGTCTATGACTTCGGCCAGCATGAGCGGATCGCCCAGGCGCTGGACGATGCGAACCAGCTGCCGACCCATTTCATGACGCTGCCGCCCGTGTCGTGGCATGAGGACGTCTGGTCGGACGTGACCCGGATGCGGACGCTCAACGGCGACCAGGTCGCGAAGGGGCGAGAGCGCCACCTGTGCCCGCTCCAGTTCGACATCGTCGACCGGCTGATCCATCGCTTCTCCGGCAAGGGCGAGCTGGTGTTCGATCCGTTCGGCGGCCTGATGACGGTGCCGCTGCGGGCGATGATGCTCGGTCGCCGGGGGCGTGGGCACGAGCTCAACCCGCTCTATTTCGACGACGCAGTTCGCATCCTGCGCGAAGCGGATCATCGCCGCGCGATCCCGGACCTGTTCGGCATCGTCGAGGGTGAGGCCTCGGCCGAGGCCGCCGGTGATGATGACGTTCCCGACGAACTGGAGGCGGCATGAGGCGGCGGGAGCATAGCCGGTGCTGCATCGTGCGCGGGTGCGGGGCGCGGATCGCCGGCTGGAAATGGCTGTGCGACCGGCATTTCAGGGCGCTGCCGTTCGATCGGCGGCGGCAGATCGCCGAGGCCGGGCAGGCGCGGGCGCCGCATGTCGTGTCGCGGCTGGCGATGGAGGGCGCCGCGTGGCTCGCCGAACACAGCCCGGCGGCCGAGGCCGCGCGGCGGATAGGGGAGCGCGAATGAGCCGCGCCGATGCCGCCAGATTGAAGGTCAACCCGCCGCGCGGCACGCTGCCCGCGCTGCAATATTGCGCGCCCGGCGAGCTGCTGATCGACCCTTCCTACCAGCGCAGCCTGGAAGCCAGAGACAGCGTGACGCTCATCCGGCGGATCGCCGTCCACTGGGATTGGGACCTGTGCCAGCCCCTGGTCGTCTCGCGCCGGGCGAACGGCGCGCTCTATGTCATCGACGGACAACATCGGCTTGGCGCCGCGCGGCTGCGGGATGACATTGCGCAACTGCCCTGCGTGATCGTCAATTGCGTCAGCGCGGCGGATGAGGCGGCCAGTTTCGTTCACCTCAACCAGCAGCGCCGCCCGCTCACCAAGCTGGACCTGTTCCGGGCCGCCGTGGCGAGCGGCGACGCCCAGGCGGCGGCGATCACGGCCGCGATGGCCTCCGCCGGGCTGGTGCTGGCGCCGCACAGCAACCACACCGCATGGAAGCCCGGCATGGTCAGCCATATCGGCGGGATCGAGCGCGCCTGGACCCGCGAGGGGCAGGCCGTGGCGACTGACGGCCTGATGGCGCTCGGCCGCGCGTTCGCCGGCCAGGTGCAGCGCTATGGCGGCACGATCTACCGCGGCATCACCCGGATCTGCCGGGACGAACACCGGGCGCACGGATCATTCGCGACCACCCGGTTCGAACGCTTCGTCGGGATGCTGGCCCGCCGCAGCCAAGCCTCGTGGATGCAGGCGATCAACCAATATTTCTCGGCCCACCCGGAGATGTTTCGCGTCGAGGCGGCCGAGGATTTGATGCGGCTTGAATGGCGGCGGGAGGTCGACGCCGGGCGGATATTTCCCCGCCCGTCCGATCGGCCGCCGCCGCGCATAAGCGGCGACCCTGTCGAAGCCAAGGCGCCCGGATTCGGGCTGGGCGCCGGCGACTGGAAGGGTGACGCGGAATGGGCCTGGTGCGAGCAGTGCGACGCGCGGCGGACGATCGGCCAGGTCGCCGCCTGCTCGAGCCGCTTTTGCCGCCTCAAGGAGGGGGCAAGCCGATGATCCGCCGCACCTTTGCCGAGGTCGAGATTTCGGCGGTCCGGGCGGATCGCCACGCGGCGCGGGCGCATGCCGAGCGCTATTGCGCCGGGATCGATGCGCTGACCGAGAAAGGCCGCGTGACGGCGGCCGAGGCGACGCTGCTGAAACGGCGGATCCGCGCCTTCGCCGACGACCTGGTCGCCGGGCTGCATGCCGGGGACGGGCGATGAGCCGGGCCGGAGGCGATCATGGCTGACGCCGATCCCCCGCGGTTTCCGCCGATCCCGGCGGACACGCCGCGCCGCGAGATCATCGCGCGCTCGATCTACCGGCTGCGCCCGTTCGTGATCGCGCAGACGTCCGGCGTGATGGCCGGATTCCTGCGGCCGGCGTCCGAACCGGACTTCGACGGCGCGCCGACCTTCTACAGGCAAGAATGCTACGAGCTGGCGGACGGGATCATTTACGATCTGGCGCTCGCCGAACAGGGCGAGGTGCGGTCGTGACGGTCTATGTTGACCAGGCGCGGCACCGGCTCGGCCGGATGCTGATGGGGCATATGGTCGCCGACACGCTCGCCGAGCTGCACGGCATGGCGGGCGCGAACGGCATGCGCCGCGACTGGTTCCAGCCCCGATCCTTCCCGCATTACGACGTCAGTCTTGACCGCCGCCGCCGCGCGATCGCGCTCGGCGCCGTCGAGATCGATCGCCGGCAGCTCGCCCTGTTCATGCGCCAGCAGCGCGACGCTGCTCGCAACGAGGATCAACGACAGACGGAATCGGGCCGCTGAACGGTGCCGCTCTCGATCGCCTTTCTGGACGAGCTGCGGGCGCGCACGACGCTGTCGGCGCTGATCGCGCGGACGGTCAAGCTCAAGCGCGCCGGCGGCGAGCATAAGGGTCGTTGCCCGTTCCACGAGGAAAAGACCGCCAGCTTCACCGTCAGCGACGAAAAGGGCTTCTACCACTGCTTCGGCTGCCAGGCGCATGGCGATGCGATCCGCTGGCTGACCGACGCCAGGGGCATGACCTTCATCGACGCGGTGAAGGAGCTGGCCGCCGCCGCCGGGCTGGAGGTACCGGCGCCCTCCCCCGCCGCCGCCGAGCGGGCCGAAAAGGCGGCCGATCTCTCCAACATCCTCGAACAGGCGGCGGCCTGGTACGCGGCGCGGCTCGAAGAGGACGACAAGGCGCTGGCGCTGCTGGAGCGGCGCGGGATCGACGCGGCGACCCGGGCGCGCTTCGGAATCGGGCTGGCGCCGGCGAAGCGATCGGTGAGCGGCTGCGGCGCGGCGCCGGCGGCGCTGGAAGCGGCGGGGCTGCTGATCGAGGAACGGGACGGCTATCGCGACCGCTTCCGCGGCCGATTGATGATCCCGATCCACGATCCGCGCGGCCGGATCGTCGCCTTCGCGGGCCGGGCGACCGGCGACGTCGAGCCGAAATATCTCAATTCGCCGGAGAGCGCCGCCTTCGACAAAGGCGGGCTGTTGTTCAACCTGCACCGGGCGGCGCCGGCGGCGCGCCAGGCACGGCGGCTGATCATCGTCGAGGGGCAGTTCGACGCGATCGCACTGGACCGGATCGGGATCGAGGAGGTCGTCGCGCCGCAGGGCAGCGCGCTGACCGAGCGCCAGCTGATCCGCGCCTGGCGCACGGCGCACGCCCCGGTGCTGCTGTTCGACGGCGATGCCGCGGGCCGCAAGGCGGCGCTGAAGGCGGCCGAGCGGGCAATGCCCGGGATCGGGCCCGGAGCGACGTTGACGATCGCGACGATGCCCGAGGGCGAGGATCCGGACAGCCTGGCGCGGAGCGGCGGGGCGGCGGCGATCGAGGCGGCGATCGCGGCGGCGAGGCCGCTGGCCGAGTGGCTGTGGGAGACGCTGTACCGCGAGCTGGGGGCGGAACCGACGCCGGAGGCGCGATCGCGGCTGTGGAAGCGGCTGCAGGCGCTGGCCGGGGCGATCGGCGAGGCGGAGACGCGGGCCCAATATCTGGCCGAGTGGCGATCGCGCTACGACGCGGCATTTCCCCCTGCCCCGCCGGGACTGACGGATCAGGACATGCTTCCAGATGGAAGCATCGCCGATCTTTCGCAGGTGGGGGAGGCGGCGCGCGGGCGGCTCAGGAGTGTCGCGGCGGCCTGGCTGGGCCGGGCCCGGGAGCGCTGGGCGGCCTTCGCCTGGGCGGTGACGCCGGAGCAAGCGGGCCGCGACTGCTGGGAGATCGGGCGCCGGACCGGCGCCGGGCTGATCGACGAAGCGGACGCGCAGGCGGCGATCAACGCACTGCAGGGCGAGATGCTGAAACGCCACCCCACGGCCGAACCGCGGCGGCTCGCCGACAGCGTGGATTATGGCCGCCGGCGGGCGGGATCGCTGCTCGCCGCGATGCTGATCGACATGCGCTGCGCGGCGTTCAACCGCACCGACAAGGGCAATTCCGACCGCTGGCTGGCCCGCTTCGGCGAGGATTATCTCTACACCACCGCCAAGGGCTGGCTGGGCTGGGACCAGCGGCGCTACCGGGTGCTGAACCAGGAGAAGGACACGACCCCGGCCGAGGTGCTGGCGAGCGTCGTCGCGATGGTGCAGGCGATCAACCGCGAGGCCGATTTCGTCCGCGACAGCGGGTGGCCGGAGCATGAGGAGATCAAGCCCGATCTGCTCGCCGAGCTGGAGGGCGACCCGCGCCGCCCCGGCGGGCTCGACCGGCTGCTCCACGACGGCAAGAAGGCGATGCGGCTGTCGGAGAAGCTGCGCGCCTGGGCGCTGCAGAGCGAGACGGCGGGGCGGATCAACTGCGTTCCCGGCCTCGCCAAGCGGGCGGTGACGGTCGAGCTCGACACGTTCGATACCGATCCGATGCTGCTCAACTGCCTGAACGGCACCCTGCGCTTCCTGCCGCCGGATGAGGACGGTCCGGCGCGGGTGGCGCTGCAGCCGCACGACCGGGCCGACCGGCTGACCAAGATCACCGCCTGCGCCTATGACGAACGGGCGCGGGCGCCGCTGTTCGTGAAGCTGATCAAATGGGCCCAGCCCGACGACGCGCGGCGGCGCTACCTGCGCCAGTGGATGGGCTACGGCCTGACCGGCGACATGGGCGAGCAGATTTTCCAGATCTGGTACGGGCCGCTCGCCGCCAACGGCAAATCGACCTTCGGCAACGCCTGCCGCGAGGCGGCGGGCGACTATGGCGACACGACCAATGTCGAGACCTTCCTGGACGAAGGGCCGAAAAAGCATGGCGACGCAGCCACCCCGGCGATCGTCCGGCTGCCGGGCGTCAGGATGCTGACCGCCGGCGAGCCGCCCAAGGGGGCGAAGATCAACGAGCCGCTGATCAACAGCGTCACCGGCGGCGACCCGATGCTGGCGCGCGACAATTTCCGATCCTTCTTCCGCTTCCTGCCGATCTTCAAATTCACCCTGTGGTGCAACGACCTGCCATCGATCCCGCAGGGCACGGCGGGAATCTGGCGGCGGGTGAAGGTGGTGCCGTGGGAACAGCATCTGACGGCCGAGGAGCGCGACCGCGACCTGCCGGCGAAGCTCAGGGCCGAATATCCGGGTATCCTCAACTGGATGGTCTATGGCGCGATCGACTGGATGCAGAACGGCTTCGTCGAGCCGGAAAGCGTCCAGCTCGCCTCGGCCGACTACAAGCAGGACAGCGACCCGCTCTCCACCTTCCTGAAGGTCTGCACCCGCGCCGATCCGGAGGCCCGGGTGCAGGGCTCCGATCTCTACGCCACCTTCTGCGCCTGGGCGAAGGCGGCGGGCGAGGTCGAGTGGAAGCCGAAGGGATTCGCCCAGGCGCTGAAGGCGAAGGGGATGGCCCACAAGCACAGCAACGGCACCCACTGGCTGGGGATCGAACTGGTCCGGCATGCGGGCGACTTCATCGACGAGGAAGGCCGGGTGAAGCGGCTCGGCGGGATGACCGAGGATGAGCCGGCGCCGCGCCCGCCCCCCGGCGAGCCCGTGCCCGGATGGGGCGACGAACCACCATGATCCCTCCAGATGGAAGGATGGCGGAGACATTCATGGAAGGGAAAAGGGGCGGATTTCCGCGCCTGTGGAAGGATTGGAGGCTTTGTCGCCATTAAACCGTGATGTGCAGGTGCGCGCGGGCGCGCATGCGCAAGATCAGATCATCTCTCCAATCCTTCCAATCCTTCCAGATGAAAAGAAAAAGGACAGACTTCCAATGAATTATCGGGATCGCGGCGATGGAGGGATCGGCCCGAAAGCCTCCGCCGGCGGAGAGATGGCCGGATGGACGTTCGAAGCGGTCGAGCAACGGTGGATCGAGGCGATGCGGTGCTGGCGGCGGATGCCGGGCGGCGGCCGCTGGCCGTTCGCCGGCGACGGGCCGTGGAACCTGATCCTCAAGGATTGGTGGCACTATGGCGCGCGCGATCCGGAGCGGCCCCGGCGGCTGCCGCTCGGCCGCGAGCAGATCGCGGCGATGGAGGAAGCGACCGAATGGCTCGGCCTGGTGCCGGACGGCGACCGGCGGCTTGTCGTGCTGGTGCTGGGGCAGAAGCTGCGCGGCGCCCGCGAGGTCGACTGGCCGGCGATCCGATCGAAGCTATCGGCCGAGATCAGCCGCAAGGGCCTGTATCGGCGCTACCGCCGGGCCGTGGCGAGGGTCGCGAACACGCTGAACGAACGGGGTTTGCCGGTAAGCCTTTGATTTCGGCGGCGCGTGGCTGTCAAGGTGCGTGGCGGCAGCGAGGGCAAAATAAAGCCTGTTCCCCACGCGCCCCCGGATCGGGCATCAGGGCGATATCGTCGGGCGAAGGCTGTGGCCTCGCCGGCCTAACCAGCAGGTAAACCCAGCGGAGACGCGAGATGCTGACGCTCTAGAACGGGCGCGGCGGCGAGGATCATGGGCCGGCTCAAATCCTTGCCGCCGCGGCTCGGCGGATCGCCGGTCAAGCTGCGGGCGATGCCGAAGACGGCGATGGGCTTCTACCAATCGCCGGAGTGGCGCGGCCTGGTCGCCGACCTGAAGCGGATGCGCGGGAACTGGTGCGAGCGATGCGGATCGAGACGGCGGGTCGCCGGCGATCATATCGTCGAGCTCGCCGACGGCGGCGCTGCGCTCGATGAGAAGAATGTCGAGCTGCTCTGCGCGGCCTGCCACAATCGGAAGACCGCTAAGGCTCGCGCCGAGAGGGCGGCGGGCCTGCGGTAGGGGGGGGTCGGAAAGTCTGGGGGCCGGTGTTGCCTGTCACCGCCGCCCCCCTCATTCGGAGATTTTTTTCTTGTCGGACTGGGATTTGGACCTGCTGGGCGACCCGATCCCGGAAGGGTTCGGCAGGCGCGGGCGGCCGCCGCACATAGCGACGCTGGAAAACCGCCGAAAAGTCATGGTGTTAGCCGCGTTCGACCGGAACGAGGAGCAGATCGCGGCGGCGCTGTCGATCACCCCTCCCACGCTGAAGAAGCATTATTTTCGGGAACTGCGCGCCAGGCTGGAGGCCCGTCAGCGGGTCGAGGGCAAGCTGCTCGTGAAGCTGCTCGACGAAGCTGACAAGGGCAACGTCTCGGCGATCGATAAGCTATGGAAGCGGCTCGACCGCCACGACATGCAGCTGCTCGGCGGGCAGGTCAAAAAGTCCAAGCCGCGAAAGCTCGGCAAGAAAGAGGAGCGGCTCGAGGCCGCCCAGCATGCCGGGCTGGGGACAAGCTGGGACGAGCTGGTCGAGCCGGCAAAGATGAATTGAGGTCGCGGCGCCGGGCGCCAGCGAGGACGGCCTGCCCGTTCAGGTCGTCGCCCGGCGGCGAGGGGAAACCTGTACGCCGCCGGGCATCGAGACGAGGGACGGAGAGGCGCGTGACCAGATGGGATTTCGCCTGTCCTGACTGGGAGACGCGGCTGCGGGACGGGCGATCTCTGGTGCCCGATCTGCCGCTCGATGAGGCGGCCGCCCGCAAGGCGATCGGGATGTTCAACAAGCTCCGGCTGCCGGACGTTGACGGAAAGCCGGCGATGGCGGAGGCCGCCGGCGACTGGTTCCGGGCGATCGTCGGGGCCGTTTTCGGATCGGTCGACCGCGAAGGCATCAGGCGCGTCGGCGAGGTTTTCGCGCTGGTGCCGAAGAAGCAGAGCAAGACGACCGGCGGCGCCGGCATCATGCTCACCGGGCTAATCGAGAATCGGGCGCCGCGGCAGGAATTCCTGTTCGTCGGACCGACACAGGAGATCGCCCAGCTCGCCTTCGACCAGGCCGCCGGCATGATCGAGGCCGACGACGAAGGTTACCTGAAGAAGCGGTTTTCAGCGAAGGACCATATCAAGACGATCGTCGACCTGACGAACGGATCAACGCTGAAGATCAAGACCTTCGACATGCGGGTCATGACGGGCGCAAAGCCCAAGGCGGTTCTGGTCGACGAGCTGCACATCATGTCGACGCTCAGCTACGCCAGCAAGGTGATGCGACAGATACGCGGCGGCCTGGCGGTGCGCTCGGATTCGTTCCTGATCATCATCACGACGCAATCCGACGAACCGCCTTCGGGGTGCTTCAAGGCAGACCTGATGATGGCGCGCGGGATCCGCGACGGCAGAGTGACGGGCGACGCGGCGAGAATGCTGCCGATCCTATACGAGTTTCCGGAGGCGATGCAGACCGACCCGGAGAGGCCATGGGCCGACCCGGCGAATTGGCCGATGGTGTTGCCGAACCTTGGCCGGTCGATCCAGATCGAGCGGCTTCAGGAAGAGTTCGCCAGCGCCCAGGAGAAGGGCGCGGACGAGGTTCGAGGCTGGGCTTCGCAGCATCTGAACGTCGAGATCGGCCTCGGCCTGCATTCGTCTCGCTGGCGCGGCGCCGACTTTTGGGAGCTCGCAGCCGAGCCGAAGCTCGGCACGCTGGAGACATTCCTGGGCCGCTGCGACGTGATCGTCGCAGGGATCGACGGCGGCGGCCTGGACGACCTGTTCGGGCTGGCGTTGGCGGGCCGCGAGAAAGGGACCGGCCGCTGGCTCTACTGGTGCCGCGCCTGGGTGTGGCGCGACGTGCTCGCGCTGCGCCCCGAGATCGCCGGAAAGCTGGAAGATTTCGCGCAGGACGGCGACCTCGTCATATGCGACGTCGATCCGTCGTCGGCCGATATCGACGCGGTCGACGAGGAAGATGCGCTGCAGACGATAGAACAGGACGTGGCGGCGATCGTCGCGATCCTGGAGAAAGTCAAAGAGGCCGGGCTCTTCCCGGAGAAGAACGCGGTCGGGCTCGATCCACAGGGTGTCGGCGCACTGGTCGATGCCCTGGCGGCGATCGGCCTGGAGCATCCGCAAGTCGTCGCGGTCAGCCAAGGCTTCCGGCTTTCGTCGGCGGTCTGGTCGATGGAGCGCAAGCTGAAGCACCGGATGCTGGCGCATGCCGGCTCGCGGATGATGAACTGGTGCGTCGGAAACGCGAAGGCCGAGCAAAGGGGCAACGCCGTGCTGATCACGAAGGAGACCGCCGGCAAGGCCAAGATCGACCCGCTGGTCGCCTGCTTCAACGCGACGAAGCTGCTGGAGATGAACCCGGAGGCGGCGGGCGCGGGAGGGGCGGAGAGCCTGCTGGCGAGCTTGAGGAAGG
This sequence comes from Sphingomonas sp., assembly GCA_050247295.1. Taxonomy (GTDB): domain Bacteria; phylum Pseudomonadota; class Alphaproteobacteria; order Sphingomonadales; family Sphingomonadaceae; genus Allosphingosinicella. The sequence continues at coordinate 21,302 of JBFWUJ010000012.1, forward strand.
CGGCGTGACGTTGCCGATGGTCAGGCAACCGCCCGCGGCCCCGTCGCTGCTGGCGCGGGCGGCAAAATCGGCATGGTCGGTCGTCGACTGGATGGTGGCCGGACCCGATCCGAAGATCCGCGACCCGCAGAATTCGTCGCGGGGCGGCGGCAGCCATGCCGGCGTGACCGTGAATGACCAGTCGGCGATGCGGCTCAGCGCGTTCTGGGCGTGCTGCCGGCTGATCGCATCGACGATCGGATCGCTGCCGCTGCAGGTCTATCGCCGCGGCGACGACGGGGTGCCGAAACCAGCGACGGACACGGCGCTGTGGCGGGTGCTGCACGAGAGCCCTAACGCGGACCAGTCGCCGATCGACTATCAGGAGATCATGGCGATCTCGCAGCTGCTGCGGGGGAACCATTATGCACGGAAGCTGAAGGAAGGAGGTCGGCTGATCGGGCTGGAGCCGGTCAGGCCTGACATCGTCAGCACGCGCCGCCGCGCGGATGGATCAATCGGTTACCGCTGGTCGTGGGATGGGTATGAGTTCGACCTGACCGACGAGGACGTATTCCACGTCCGCGGCTTTGGCGGCGGACCGCTTGGCGGCCTGAGTGTGATCGAGCATGCGCGCGAGAGCCTTGGCATCGCGGTCGCGACCGATCGCGCCGCGGCCTCGATCTTCGCCAATGGCATGCGACCGACCGGCGTGCTGCAGACCGAATTGCCGCTGACCGGCGATCAAAGGTCAGAGCTCGACACACTGATGGCCGAGAAGCACCAGGGCGCCGCGCACACCGGCCAGCCCCTGATCCTCTCCCACGGAATGAAGTGGGAGACGATCACGATGAAGGCCGACGACCAGCAGCTGCTCGAGAGCCGGGGCTGGTCGGTCGAGGAGATTTGCCGCTGGTTCGGTGTGCCGCCGTTCATGATCGGCCACAATGAGAAGACGACGAGCTGGGGGACGGGCATCGAGCAGATGATGCTCGCCTTCCTGAAGTTCACGCTAACGCCGTATCTTCGCCGTTTCGAACAGGCGGTGCGCAAGCAGCTGCTGACGCCGGCGGAGCGGGCAGCGGGGCTGTTCGTCGAATTCAACGTCGAGGGACTGTTGCGCGCGGATAGCCAGGGCCGGGCGCGCTTCTACCAGGTGATGACACAGATCGGCGCGATGACCCGCAACGAGGTGCGCGCGAAGGAAAACCTGCCGCCGATCGCCGGCGGCGACGAGGTGACGATCCAGGCACAATATGTGCCGCTGGCCGACCTGCTGGCAGCCGCCGGCGAGGCCCAGAGAAACTGACAGGAGACGAAGATGCGGTTCGGCATGAAGCGCAGGCTCGGCCTGCGTGACTTCTCGCTCGACGTGAAGGCGGCGGACATCGGCGATGACGGCACGTTCACCGGCTATGGATCGGTCTTCGGGGTTGAGGACAGCTACGGCGAGATCGTCGCGAAGGGAGCGTTCAAGGAGAGCCTGAAGGCGCTCAATGGCGCTGGACGCAAGCTGCCAGTCCTTTGGCAGCATCGCACGGCCGAGCCGCTCGGCGTCTATGACGAGGTCGAAGAGGACGACCGCGGCCTGCGCGTGAAGGGCCGCCTGCTGATCGACGGAATCGGCCAGGCGCGCGAGGCGCATGTGCTGCTGAAGGCCGGCGCCGTCACGGGCCTGTCGATCGGCTACTGGGTACGCGAGAGCAGCTTCGACGAGAAAACGAAGGTCCGCACGCTGGAGAAGCTGGACCTCGAAGAGGTCAGCCTCGTCACCTTCCCGGCCAATGACGACGCGCGCGTCGATGGCGTCAAGTTCAAGCTCGCCCATGGCGAGCTGCCCACTCTTCCCGAATTCGAGCGGCTCCTGCGCGAGGCAGGCTTCTCGAAGACGAAGGCCGCGGTCGTCGCCGCTCACGGCCTTCCACATCTGCTCCGGAGCGAGTCCGAGGGCGCCGGCGACTGTGCGGGCCTGAAGGCCCTTTCGGACAATCTGCGCGGCGGCCTGCAGCTGCCGAAGCTCTGAGGAGACTTACCATGAAACTGCTTTCGATGATGGCGTTCGCTCTGATCGTCTGCGTGATCCTGATCATCCCCGATGCCGCCCATGCGGCGACGTCGCTGGCCTCCATGCCGGGCATTGATCTTTCGCCGCTCCTTCTGGGCGGTGCGCTGCCGGCGGGCGCGGAATTCGGCCGCAAGGAGCGGGCCCAGCCCGACGACGATCGCGACATGGCGCAGCTCGCTGTCGACCTGAAGAAGGCGACCGACGACGTGAAGGAATTCGCCGAGAAGGCGGGTGCCGAGATGAAGCGCCTGGGCGACGTCACCGAGGAGACCAAGAAGGGCTCCGACGATGCGCTGATCAAGATGAACGGCATCTCCGAGCGTCTCGACACGCTCGAGCAGAAGATGTCGCGGCGCGGCAGCGACCAGCCCGAGCGGGCGAAGTCGTTCGGCCAGATCGTCACCGAGAGCGACGAGCTGAAGGCATGGCTGGGCGGTACGCGCAAGGGCACCTTCGCGATGCCGGTGAAGGCCATCATCAGCGCCCTGACGACGGACGCCGACGGCTCCGCCGGCGACCTGATTGTGCCCTCCCGTGTGCCGGGGATTGTCGCGCCGCCGCAGCGGCGCATGACCGTTCGCGACCTGCTGACGCCGGGCCGGACCGGTTCCAATGCGATCGAGTATGTGAAGGAGACCGGCTTCACCAACAGCGCCGCGACCGTCACCGAGACCGCTGGCACCGCCAAGGCGCAGTCGGAGATCAAGTTCGATCTCGTGCTGACGGCCGTTACCACGATCGCCCACTGGGTCCTTGCCACCAAGCAGATACTTGACGACGTTCCGCAGCTGCAGTCCTATCTGGACGGCCGCCTGCGCTACGGCCTGGCCTATGTCGAGGAAGGCCAGCTGCTGAACGGCGGCGGCACCGGCACCGACCTCAATGGCATCTACACCCAGGCGACGGCCTATTCGGAGCCGATCACTCCGACCTCCGCGGGCAACCTGACGAAGATCGACGTGATCCGCCTCGCCATGCTCCAGGCCGCGCTCGCCGAGTTCCCGGCGTCGGGCATCGTGATGAACCCGAGGGACTGGGCCGACATCGAACTGACGAAGACCGATGACGGCGCGTACCTGTTCGCCAATCCGCAGGGCGGCGTCGAGCCGCGGCTGTGGCGCCTCCCGGTCGTGGAGACGCAGGCGATGACGGTCGACAAGTTCCTGACCGGCGCCTTCCGGCTCGGAGCGCAGGTTTTCGATCGGGAGGATGCCAACGTCATGATCTCGACCGAGGACAGCGACAACTTCCGGAAGAACCTGGTGACGATCCGCGCAGAGGAGCGGCTCGGCCTCGCGGTCTACCGCCCGGAAGCGTTCATCAAGGGCGACTTCAGCGACGCGCTGGCCCTCTGATCAGGCAATCACTCAGCACCGGGCGGCCATTGCCGGGCCGCCCGGTCCTTTTCCGACCGCCGTGAGCGACGGTCCGAAAAGGCATGGGAGACGGACGATGAAGATCAGGGTTCTCGATCAGATCCACATCAGCTCGGTCAGCGCCGACACGCTGACCAGAGGCGACACGTTCGAGGTCGACGACGCCGAGGGCTCCAAGATGCTGAAGCTGCATCCGCAGACGCTCGAGCCGATCGCTGGCGCGAAGAAGAAGCGCGCGCCCGCGAACAAGGCCGCGCCCGCCGCGGCGAACAAGTCTGCCGGCGCCGCCGGCGACAAGGGCGAATAGTCCGCACCAGGCCTTTGGGCCGCATCCAAGGAGACGATGAAATGCGCCGTTACAAAGTCAACGTGACGACTGCCGCCGATGGCAGCGCGACCGCCTACACACCCCGCGTCAGCGGCGAGCTGGACAGCATTCACTATGTGAAGACGGATTTCGCCGATGGCGTGGACTTCACGATCACCGATGAAGCCACGGGCGAAAGTCTCTGGACCGATACGAACATCAACGCATCCGAAGTCGTTCGTCCTCGGGCGCCGGTGATGGATCAGTCGGGCGCGGCCCGCCTCTACGCCGCTGGCGGAACGGCGGTCTCGAGCAAGATCGCACTGGCCTCGACCAGGATCAAAATCGTGATCGCGGCGGGCGGCAACGCCAAGGTCGGCGCCTTCCACTTCCTCGTGGGCTGATCCCGGCGACCAGGTCGGCAAGCTAGGGCGCTTTGGCGCCCTTTTCATTGGCAGAACGGGGTGACGGGCCTCATGCATTATACGATCAGGACCGTCACCCCGCTGGTGGAGATTTCGCCGGTGATCGAGCTGGCGGAGGCGAAGGAGCATCTGCGGGTCGATCATGACGAGGACGACGCGCTGATCGAAGCCTATCTGGCGGCGGCGCAGGATCATATCGAGCGCCACACCTCGCAGGTGCTGACGCCGCGAGTGATGGAGATGGCGGTGCGCGGTTTTCCGATCGGCGGGCGATCGGGCGCGGCATTCGACATCCCGCGCACCCCGGTGACCGGGATCGAGGCGATCGACTATCTGGACAGCGACGGGATCGCGGCGGCGCTGGCCGAGGAGGACTGGCGCTGGACGGAGAGCGCGGCATCGCTGGTGCGCCCGGCGATCGCGGCCAGCTGGCCCGCCGCCTATGACGAGGACGGCAGCGTGCGGCTGACCTTCGAGGCGGGCTATGACCTCGGGCTGGCGCCCGGATCGCTGAGCTCGGCCGTGAAGTTGTTGCTCGGCACGTTCTACGCGCAGCGCGAAGGCGTGATCACCGGGACGATCGCGACGCAGCTGCCGGGCGGGGTCGAGGCGCTGTGCGCGCCCTATCGGCGCGTGAGCATCTGATGGCGCTGGCGGCGGGGCGGCTGCGGGAACGGGTTACGTTCCAGGAAGCGACGGTGACGCGGGACGGGCATGGCGGCGAGATCGAGGCCTGGGGCGACGTCTATTCGTGCCGGGCGGAGGTGAGGTTCGGGACCGCGGCCGAGCGGCGCGAGCAGGCGCAGGAGCAGTCGAGCCAGGCGATCACCCTGCTGGTCCGCGCCTGTTCGAACATCGCGGCGCTGACGACGAAGAACCGGGCGGTGCTGAACGGCATGGTGCTGGACATCATCTCCTTCGCGCCGGCGGGCGCGGACGGGACCGAGATCACGACGATGAGGAGCGAATGATGCTGGTTCGAGCCATCAGGCTGCATGGCAACGCTTTCGGGAAGAAACATCGCAAGGAGGCCGGCGACGTCTACGAGGCGCCCGATCGCGACGCGGCGCGGCTGATCAAGTTCGGCTTCGCCGAGGCGGCCGAGGGCGACGAGCTCGACGGCATTCGCAACGCCCAGGCACTGAAAGGCATCGCCCGGCGCGAGAATATCGACCTGCGCGGCGCGCGGACGGGCGCCGCCATTCGCGCCGCCATTCGCGCGGCGCGCGCAGCGTCTCTCACCTGAACCAGATCATCGCCGCCGAGCGGCAATTGCAGGAGGATTAAATGGCTGACATTTCGATCACCGCCGCGAACGTCATCGCCGGCGCCAACGCGATCGTGAAGCACGGCTCTGCCGGGGCGACGATCACCGCCGGGCAGGTCTTGTACCGCGATCCGGCGGACGGCACCTACAAGCTCGCCGACAACAATTCGGCGACCGCCGCGGTGCGATCGCCGAAGGGGATCGCACTGAATGGCGCGTCCGCCGGTCAGCCGCTGGCAGTGCTGACCGAGGGCGACATCACGATCGGCGGCACGCTCACCGCCGGCGTCGCTTATTATCTCAGCGACACGCCGGGCGGCATTTGCCCGGTGGCCGACCTGGCTTCGGGCGAATATCCGTCGCTGATCGGCATCGCCGAATCGACGACGGTGCTGAGCGTGAAGTTCCAGGAATCCGGGGTCGCGCTGTAGGCCATGCGGCTCGACGTCCGGCTGACAGGCTGGCGCGAGCTGGACCGGGCGCTCGGCGAGCTCAAGCAGGCGACGGCGCGGCGCATCCTGCGGCGGGAAGCGCAGGATGCGCTCGAGCCGATCGCCGCCGCCGCCTCGGCCATGGCGCCGAGAGACGAGGGCCGGCTCGCTTTCTCGATCGTCGTCTCGGAGCGGGGGACGCGGCGGGCGGACTGGAAGGTCAGGGGCGATCCTTCGACCTTCATCATGGCGGTCGGCCCCGGATCCGGCATCGGCGTGCTGCCCTATGCGAGCTTCGTCGAATTCGGGACGGTCGACACGCCGGCGCAGCCGTACATGCGGCCCGCCTGGGAAGCTCACAAGGGAGCGGCGCTGGCATCGCTGATCCAGGGGCTGAGGACCCGGATCACGGCGGCGGCGAACAGGCAGGCGCGCCAATCGGCGCGGGCAAGCGGAGCGTGAACGATGGACTGGCAGGAAGCGCTGCTTTCCCGGCTGACCGACGATGCGGCGCTGGCGGCGCTGATCGCCGGGCGGGCCTATTGGGTCGAGCGGCCGCAGCAGGCGGCGCTGCCGGCGATCACGCTGCAGCTGATCGCCGACGCGCCGGACCAGCATATGGAAGGGTTCCAGGCGTTCCGGGCATCGATTGTGCAGATCGACTGTTGGGCCGAGCGGCACATCGAGGCGGCGGCGATGGCCGAGGCGGTGAAGCAGGCGGCGGCGCCCGCCGGGACATTTTCGGGGGTCCGGTTCGGCCGATCCTTCGTGAACGCGATCCGCGACCTGGGCGATCAGGGCGCGACCAAGTTCATCCACCGAACCAGCCTGGACATCAGGATTTGGCATTGCTGACGTGAAAGGAACAGCGAGATGACGACCGAAGTCGAAACCGGGCATGGCAGCCAATTCTGGCTGGACGATGCGGGCGGAACGCCAGTCCAGCTGGCCGAGGTGCTGTCGGTGCCGATCCCCTCCGGCGCGGCGGAGCTGATCAAGGCCAGCCACATGGGCACCACCGGCTTCCACGATTATATCACCGCGCCGCTGCGCGAGGGCGAGGAGGCCGAGGTGACGATGAACTTCCTCCCCGGCAGCCCGACCGACCAGCTGTGCGTCGCGGCGGTGGGCGCGACCCGCGATTTCCGGGCGGTGATCCCGACGGGCGCCGGCACCTACGAATATAGCGGATCGGTGATCGTGCGCGATTACAAGCGCGGCAACGACATGGAGGATCGCCGGCAGGCGGCGCTGGTCATCAAGTGGGTCAGCGCGATCACCGAGGGCGCCGGCGCGTAATGGCCGGCGATCCGGAGGGCGTCGTCCGCTTCGAGGCCGGCGACGCGCGCTACCAGGCGATGTTCGGCTTCCGCGCGATGAAGGAGGTCGAGCGTCATTTCGAGCTGCCGTTCATGGAGGCGATGCAGGAGGCGATGCCATCGCTTTCGCCGGCGGACGCGGCGGACAAGGCGAAAGTCGAGGCGGCCGCCCGGAAAGTGCGGGTCGGCGACATCGGCACGCTGTTCGGCTTCGCCCTGGTCAAGTACCATCCCGCGCTGACCGAGACGCAGGTGGACGACCTGATCGACGAGATCGGGCTCGACCGGGCCGGAGAAATCCTGGCCGAGGCACTGACGGCGGCACTGGTGAAGGAGGGTGACGACGGCTCGCAGGCGGGCCCTCAGCCGCGCCGCCCGAAAAGGTAGACTGGACCGGGCTGCTCTGCGCCTGGATCGAGGCCGGGCAGGACGAAGCCCGGTTCCTGGACCAGACGCCGGCGACCTTCGACGCAGTGATCCGGGGCGCGCAGCGACGCGAGAAACGGGCGCTGGAGCTGGCGATGTTCACCGCCTGGCAGACGGCGCGGCTGAGCGGACAGGGCAAGCTGAAGCCGCTCGACCATTATCTGAAGGAACTGGAGCCGGCCCGGGCCGTGCCGCGCCGGCAAAGCCCGGACGAGATGAAGGCGGCGTTCGACGCATGGATCGCCCAGGGAGCGCCGATCAAGGTCAGAAAGCTGGAAGGGTAAGGAATGAGCCAGGCGCTGATCGGCAATCTCGCCGCGATCCTGACGATGAATACGTCAGCGTTCGAGCGCGGGGCGACGCATGCGCAGCGGCTGATGCGGCAAACGCAGCGGCAGTTCCAGCAGCTGGGCCAGCGGATCAGCGGCATCGGCGCGGGCCTCAGCGTTTCGATCACGGCGCCGTTCGCGGCATTGATGCACAGCGCGATCCCGGCGGCGATCGAAAGCCGGGCGGCGATCGGCCAGGTCAATGCGGCGCTGGCCAGCATGGGCCCGGCGGCGGGGCGGACGACCGAGCAGCTGCAGGCAATGGCGGCACAATTGCAGCGCACCTCGACGCTGGACGACGACGATATCCTGCGCAGCGTCACCGCGAATCTGCTGACGTTCGGCAATGTCAGCGGGCAGGTATTCGACCGGGCGCAGCAGGCGATCGTCAATGTTTCGACCCGCATGGGCACCGACCTGCAGAGCGCGACGATCGCGGTCGGGCGGGCGCTGAACGACCCGGTCGCCGGAATGGCATCGCTGCGGCGGCAGGGCATCCAGTTCACGGCCGAGCAGCAATCGACGATCCGGGCGATGGTGGCGACCGGCAATGTCGCCGGGGCGCAGGCGGTGATGCTGGGCGAGCTGGAACGGCAGTTCGGCGGCGCGGCGCAGGCGGCGCGGGACGCCTCGCCCACCGCCGAGCTGAACGAGCGCTGGCGGACATTCCAGGAGGTGGTGGGCGATATCGCGCTCAGGGTGCTGCCGCCGCTGACCGGCGCGCTGACCCGGCTGCTGGAGGGTTTCACCTCGCTTTCGCCACGGATGCAGGAGATCGCGATCGGCGGCGCGGCGATCGCCGCGGCGCTGGGGCCGGTGCTGCTGGTCGTCGGGCCGCTGGTCGGCGCCATGGGCAGCCTGCTGCCGCTGATCGTCGGGCTGAGCGGGCCGATGCTGCTGGCGATCGCCGCCGGCGCGGCGGCGGTGGCGGTGGCGTTCGCGAACTGGGACAGCATCGGCCCGGTGGTCAACGAGATCGGCCGATCGCTGATCGCCGCGATCGGGCCGCCGGTGCTGGCGGCGGTGACGACGCTGCGGCAGGCGATGACCGATTTGTGGCGCGGCCCGTTCGGGCAGATGCTGCGCGAGGTCGGGCCGCCGCTGGCGCAGGTGGCGCAGTGGCTGGGATCGGCGTTCGGCAGCGCGATGATCGGCCAGATCAGGCTGTTCGCCACTCTTTTCGCGGCGGCGATCCGGACGATCGTCGATGCCGCCAATCTGGTGCTGGCGCTGCTGCGCGGCGACTGGTCGGCGGCGTGGACCAACGGAATCGCACTGGTGACGAACCTGTTCCGATCGATCGGCAACGTGATCCTTTCGGTGGCGCCGAACATCGTGAACCAGCTGCGCGGGATTTACGAAGGCGTCCGCACCTGGCTGGTCAACGGGATCGGCAATCTGGTGAACGCGGTGCTGGCGCCGATCCGGCAGATCGAGGGCGGATTCCGCTGGCTGTACCAGCGGGTGGTGGGCAACAGCTGGATCCCCGACATGGTGACCGAGATCGGCCAGCACATGGCGCGGCTCGACGCGCTGATGGTGCGTCCGGCTGAGAATGCGGCGGCGGCGACCGAGGCGGCGTTCCGGGAAACCCAGCAGCGGGTGTCGGCGCTGCTCGACCGGCTGTTCCCGGAAGTGGCGCGGGCGCGCGAGCTGGCCCAATCGCTGATCGATATCGACGCGGCCGGGCTTTCGCCGGCGGCGCGATCGGAAGCTCGACGCCGGGCCTTCCTGACGATCGGCGGGGCGCTGGAGACTGTGACGCCGATCGGCGGATCGGTGGCGGAAGAGAGCAACGAGGCGGTGCGCGGGATCGAGCGGGTCCGCGACGCGGTCGGCGAACTGGGCCGGGACATCAACCAGGTGATGGTGCGCGGGCTGCAGGGGCTGATGCGCGGCTTCGGATCGCTGCAGGACATCGCGCTCAACGTACTCTATTCGATCGGCGACGCGATCATCGAGAATTTGTTCACCCGGGTGAACGGGAGCAACGGGCAAGGCGGGCTGGGCGGCGCGATCGCCAGCGCGCTGGGCGGACTGATCGGCGGCGGGCTTTCGGGGCGGCGGGCCTATGGCGGGCCGGTGGCGCCCGGCGGCACCTATCTGATCGGCGAGCGCGGGCCGGAGCTGCTGACCATGGGCGGGGCGCGCGGCTATGTGACGCCGAACGACGCGCTGCGCGACGGGCCGCGGCGGATGGTGCTGGAAATCCAGCCATCGCCGCTGTTCCGCCCGATGGTGCGCGAGGAGGCGACCGGCGTGGTCGTCACCTATGCGCCGATGCTGCAGGGCGGCGCGGTGGCGCGGATGCGCGACGATGGCCGGAGGGCGAGTTGAGCCGCGACCTTCCGGAAGGGCTGGCGGCGGCAATCGACGAGCCTGTCGTTCGCCCGTTCCTGGCGGTGCGGATCGAATTTCCGGACCCGGTGACGGTGTGGACCGGGCGCGGGACGCTGGCGTTCCCGGACAGCGACGGCGACAGCCGCGAGTGGATCGGGGCGCACGGCTTCGGATCGATCGACAATATCGGCGAGGCTAGCGACGGCCGGGCGACCGGGATGAAGGTCAGCCTCAACCAGGTGCCGCCGGAGCTGGCCGACGACCTGCACGGGCAGGCCGTGAAGGGGGCGCGATTCGAGGTCAGCCTCGGGGCGCTGAACGAGACGATGCAGATCGTGGAGGGCGTCAAGCTGCTCCAGAAGATGCGGCTCGACGATTACCGGGTGATCGACGCCGGATCGACGCTGACGGTGGAGGCGACCGGCGAGAGCCGGGCGATCGACCAGCGCCGCCCGGCGATCAAGAGGTTCACCGACGAATATCAGCAGCGCCGCTTCCCCGGCGACAGGTTCCTGGAATATCTGCCGCAGCTGGCCGAGATCAACGTGCTGTGGGCGCAGGCCGACCAGAGCCCGAATTTCGGCGGCGCCGGGGGCGGCGGCGGCAGGGCCTATTCGCCGGGGGAGAACCATGTCCGCGCCGTCTGAGGCCGGGTGGAGCCATCATTGCGGCGACCTGGCGGCGGCGGCGGTGCTGGCGGCGGCGGGCCGGGACATCTGGTCCGAGATCGGGCCGCGGCCCGGATCGTGGCGCGAGGTGGCGGCACTGTATCGCCGGTTCGGCGTCAGAACGCTGGCGGGGCTGGTGACGGCGCTGCTGGGCCCGGAGCGCGCCTCGACCAGGCTGGCGCGGCGGGGCGACGTGGTGATGGTGCGCGGCGCGCTGGGCGTCTGCCGGGGCGAGCTGGCCGAATGTATCGGCGCGACCGTCAGGATGAAGGAGGCCGAGCGGGCGTGGGATTCAAAGGCACGCCCGCACATTTCGAAGCAGGCGCGATCCCGCCCCAATTGAGGCTCTGATTTCTACTGACCGGGCCACGCCCATATCGATCAGCGTGACCGTCGCTCCGGGGTTTGGTTGGCCAAAAGTGAGGATCGTTCGGTCTTCACCGCGCAATGTCGAAGGCGAGCTTATCCACGAAAGGCCCAAGCCGATGCATTCCTCGAGCTGAGCCCTAGAGTTCGCGCTCGAATAAACAGCAGCTGGGGTGCGGCGCTGAAGCTCGGCCGTTGTCGCGCAGCCGGCGGCCAGAAGAAGAAGCGGCGTAAGAAGTAAGCGCATGATCTCTCCAGATCGGCGCGATAGCAAAGTCTGGAGCGCTGATGAAGGTCGTTAAGGCTGTTGTCGGCGTCGCCATCGCGGTTGGCATTGCGATCGCCGCTCCATATCTCGCCATTCCGTTGGCGGCCGCGATCGGCGTTTCTGCGACAGTCGCGACAGCAGTTGTCGGTGCGGTGCTGGCCGGGGCGGCGGGGCTGGCGCTGAAGGCGCTGGGCATCATGACGCCCAAGCCGAGCACCAAGGCGCAGACGGCGCCAACGGTGATCCGGCAATCGCTGACCGATTCGTTCATCCTCTATGGCCGCCGCCGGGTGATCTACCTCAAATGGGTGTTCTTCCACGCCAAGAAGGCGGGCGGGAAGCATTACCGATATTTCGTCTTCGCGATCGCCGGGCACCGGGTGGGCGGCAATCCGGAATGGTGGCTGAACGACGAGACCGTAAGCGTCGACGTGGACGGCCTGGTGACGTCCGGAAAATATGCAGGCGCGGTGTGGCTGTGGCTCGATCCCGGGCATGACGACGCCGAAGCCAATGCGACCTTCGTCGCCGAATGCGAGGGCAAGTGGACCGAGGATCATCGCGGGCGCGGGATCGCGAAGATCTACATGAAGGCGGAGATGACCGACGCCGCGGTGGCGGCGGGCTTCTGCACCCCGGCGCCGGTGATCGACGGCAAGGACGATATCCACGATCCGCGCGACGACAGCATCGGCTACACCAATAACGGGCCGCTGGTATTCTACGATTACATGGCGCTGCCGCGCGAGGAAGGCGGCTTCGGCGCCTATGACGACGAGATCCCGGACGCCGAATGGATCAGCGCCCAGGCGAATGTCGCCGACGAGGAGGTGGAGGGCGAGGCGCGCTACGCGCTGGACGGCGTGATCGTCACCGGCGGGGCGCCGAGCGAGGTGCGCGACCAGATGATCGCCAACATGGCCGGCGGCTATACCTTCTCGGAAGGCAAGCACCTGATGCGGCCCGGCTATTGGACGCCGCCGAGCGAGACATTGTCGGAAGGCGACCTGGCCGGGGCGATCCAGGTCTCCGCCTTCCTGCCCGGCGACGTGGCGGCGAACGAGGTGCAGGGCACCTTCATCGACCCGGATTCGCAATGGCAGCCGATGCCGTTCGCGACCCGCCGCCTCGACCCGGCGCCGGCGGACGTGAAGCAGATCGACCTCGACCTGCCGTGGATCATATCGCGCTACCGGGCCGAGCGGATCGCCGAGATCGCGCTGCGGCGGGCGCAGTGCGAGAAATCGGTGATCTGGCCGATGAACATCGCCGGGCTGAAGGTGCGGACGCTGGACAGCGTGCAGCTGGCGACGGCGCGGCACGGGCTTTCGAACTACGCCTGGCAGGTGACGAACTGGCAGCTGGGGTCCGATTTCAGCGTGGTGCTGACGCTGCGCGAGGAGAATGAGGAGATATACGAGGATCCGGCGCCGGTATCGCCGGCCAGCGTGGCGGCGCTGCAGCAGGGCGAGGCGGTGACCACGGTGGCGGCGACGGCGGCGCTGATCAGCATATCATCGGTGACCGACGCCGATCCGCCGGACGGACTGCTGCAGGCAACCGACACGACGATCACGGTCGAGAGCCATAGCCGCCGCTATGACGACAAGGTCCGTTCGGTGGATGGCGACACGCTGGCGACGGTGGCGGCGGAGGGGCTGTGGAACCACGTTTATTATGACGACCCGGATCGGGAGGGCGGCGCGGTGACGTTCGTCGCGACGGCCGATCCGCAGGAGGCCGCCAACACGCCGAGCAACCCCTATCGGCATTATGTCGGATCGGTGCCCACCGACGTGATGGGCGGCAGCGGCCAGAGCGGCGGCGGCGCGGCGCCGCCGGGGTGGAACCCCGGCACCTGGAACAACCCGGAACCATAGAGGCCAGCATGTCCGATTTCGAATGGCCGGAGGACATGCCGCCCGCCGTCCAGAGCTTCTGGCTGCAGCCGCACACGGTGCGATCGGAAAGCCCGTTCACCCGGCAGGCGAAAATCTATGCGCTTTCGGCACCGCGCTGGGTGACGCGGATGACCTTCATCGCCGGGGCGGACGGGACCGCCGGCGCGGAGGGCTTCGGGCCGCGGCTGGACGCCCTGATCGCGACGCTGGAGGGCGGCGCGAACCGAATCGCGATCTGGGATTTCCGCCGCGCGGCGCCGGACGCCGAGCTGGTCAACGCGGCGATCGAAGCGGGCGACCAATCGGCGCGGCTGCTGGGCGCGGCGAGCGGCGACCTTCGGGTCGGCCAGTATATCGGCGGCGACGGGCGGCCGCACCTGGTGACGGCGATCGCCGTCGACGGCAGCGACCTGGTGGCGAGCGTCAAGCCGGCCTTCGGCGCGGCGATCGCCGAAGGGGCGGCGACCTACGCCAAGGTGGCGGCCTGGTTCCGACTCGTTTCCGACGACGCCGGCGAGAACGAGACCGACGACCGGCGGGTGACGAATTACCAGCTGGACCTGGTCGAGGACCTGGCGGCGCCGGGCGAGATCAATTTCACCGACGAACCGCTGACCTACAGCGGCTGAACATGAGCGGAGCTTGAGAGATGGTGGATCTGGCGGCGGGCCCGGGCATCTTGCTGCAGAAAGACAGCCTGCAGGACCTGGTGCGGGTATCGGTCCATCTCGATCTCGAGGCGCTGGCCGCCGCCGGGCGCATCTACGCATCGACGAGCGCCGGGATCGCCGACACGGTTGACGGCGAATATTTCTTCGTCGTCACCGCGCAGGGCCTGCAGCTCTACCTCAACGACAGTGAGGTCGCGGTCGATCAGGCGATCACCCTGCCCTCGGCCGACACGCTGAACGCCACCACGATCGCGGTCGGCCGGGCGAGCCGGTACGGCATCGCGGATCCGGTGAAGGCCACCCTGTTCGGGGCGGCGGGCCTCGAGCTCGACTTCGCCCGGGGCTTCCACCGCTACGGGCTCACGCCTTCGTCGGACGATTTCGCCGACGTTCCCGGCTACAATTTCCTGCGCGCCACCGCCGGGACCGCATGGACCGCCGCCGGGGCGCTCGTTCCGTTCGCGTCCGGGGAGCCCCGGGTCACCGACGCCGGCCTGCTGGTCGAGCCGGGGCGGACGAACAAGCTCGCTTATTACAACGCCAATGTCGCCGAGGCGGTCGCGGCGACCAGCGTCGCCGGCCTGACGCCGGACGGCGGCCTGACGCTGACCGTGATCGACGACACGGCGGCGATCGCGGCGGCCGGGCTTTCCGCCGTCTGCACGTCCGGCAAGGCGGTTCAGGTCGTCAATTCCAGCGGATCGACCAAGTATCTGGCGATCGCCGGGACGACCGGCAACACGAACCCGCACGTCATCTCGATCTTTGCCCGGACGCCGACGCCCTTCACCGGGACGGTTCACTATCTCGATGGCGCCTCGCCGCCCAGCTATTCGGTGACGGCGGCCTATCAGCGGTTCAGCGAGGTCGTCACGCCCGCCGCGTCGAACAAGCAGATGTTCCTGCGGGTCGCGAACGGCAACACGATCATCTTCCTGCTCGCCGGCATGGAGGAAGGCGATTTCATCACCTCGCCGATCGTCACCCAAGGCAGCGCCGCGACCCGCGATCCTGACCGACCGATCATCATCGACCTTGCGTTTCAGAGCTGCACGATCGTCGCCGACGCCTATTACGTCAACGCCGCGTCCGACGTCGACGGCGGATCGCGGGTCATCTGCGACCTCTATGGCGGCAGCGCCGCGAACCGGGCCTTGCTGGTCAATGAGACCGATGGCCCGATCGAAACCGTGGTGGAGGTCGCCAGCGTCACCACGGCCTCGGCCAAGGCGGGCGGCGTCGCGGCGATTGGCGCGGTCCAGCGGCTCGCGGTCCGGCTGGCCGACGACGACGTCCGGATCGCCCGCAACGGCGAACTGGGCGGGCATGACAGCGACGGCGCGATTCCGGACCTGTTCGACGGCCTGGCGCTCGGCTGCGTCGCCGCGAACGACGCGCATGGCAGCGTCGTGATCCAGCGGTTGACGATCATCCCCTTCACCTTGACCGACAACGAGCTGGTCGCCGTCACCGGCGGGCCGGCGGTGCCTTCCTCACTGCTGCCGTCCTGGCGCCTGGAGCGCCGTCACGCCGCTTTCTCGAACCGCGACAGCGCCCGCACCTTCACGCTGGGCGGCGCCCGCTACATCGCCAACGGATTCGAGTTCGGCGGCACCCCGATCAAGGACATCTGGCGATCGACGGACGGGCTGAATTTCAGCCTGGTCAACGGCTCCCCGCCCTATGAGGACTGGAGCGCGGTGATCGCCTTGGAGAACGTGATCTACGCCTTCCGGACCGAAATGTGGAAATCCACTGACGGCGGCGCGAACTTCACCAAGATCGTCGATCCGATGCCATTCAGCATCGAGACCGACAGCCCGGTTCTCGTCACCGCCTCCGGCAAGCTGCTGGCGATCCCCGGCGACGGCACGGCGGCGGACGGCGATGCAGGGGTGTGGGAGTTCGACCCCGGCGACGACAGCTGGACGCAGATCTACACCGCCGCCTGGGGTGGGCGCTTCATCCCGGTGGCGGAAGAGTTCGACGGCAGCATTTTCCTCTATGGCGGCTTCGACAAGGACAATGCCGCCGTGCCGCCCGAGATTTCCTATCCGGACTGGACCAGCCTCAACGACCTGTGGCGATCCGACGACGACGGCGAGACATGGACGCAGGTTGTCGCGAACATGCCCTGCCAGCCCCGCATCTGGCCGAACATGATCGCGTTCGACGGGCGGCTCTACCTGACCGGCGGCTTCGACAATCTCGACGATCCGGGCCGCAATTTCCGCGACACCTGGGTGAGCGACGACGGGATCGAATGGAGCCGGCTCGAAGTGTCGGACGAGTTCGTGCAGCGCCACGCCGCCGTCGCCTACGCCCATAACGGGCGGCTGCACGTCGCATCCGGCAACGCCAATCCGAACGGCAAGACGATGAACGACATCTGGGTCTGGCGGCCAGCTTGACTGCCGAGCGGAGTGTAGAGCGTGTATGGCCTTCCCCAACTCGTCGCAGTCGGCGTCGTTTCGGCGATCGGCAGCGTCGGCCTCTGGACCTTCGCCGGCAAGCTGATTGAGCTGATTTGGAAGCGCGAGGACAGCGACAATGAGCGGCTTCGCAGGGAGGTAGCCGAGGCCAAGGCGGCGCACACCTCCTGCGAGGAGCGCGTTGACGCGCTGGAGCGGCGGCTGGAGGCCGTCGAGCATCATCATTCGAGCCTGATCCCGCGCTGGATCAGGAATGCGGCGAAGCGGATCATATGGATCAACGACGCGGCGATGATGCAGATCTTCGCGCCCTTGCGGCTGTCTCGCGAGCAAGTCGAGGGGCACACCTTCCATGACCTGCTAGGCCCGGAGGCGGCCCGCGAGATCGACCGGCTCGACCGGGATGCGCTGGCCTGGCCGGGCAAGGCGGCCTCGACGCCGCTGACGCTGCATTCGTCGCTGCGGCTGATGATCGTCGTTAACATCGCCGGCGTCGGCCGGGACCGCGAGCTGATCTTCGAAGGCTATGCCTATTGCGCCAATCTGCCGGAGGCGGCGCTCGATCGCGGCATTCGCCGTGGCGACGAGCAGCGCGGCCTTTCCGAGCTTCGCGCGCGCGCCTTGCCGCCGCCGATCGCGGCGCCGCCGGCAGGCGAGACGGACTGATTTCTCGGCCGCGGCAAGCGGCCTTTTCGAAAGGAACGACGCATGAAGCTGATCGCGGATTGGCGCGATGTGCTGCGGCATTGGTCGCTCTGGCTCGGTTCGGCCGCGGCCGTCGTGCTGGCGACCTGGGCGCTGTTGCCGGTCGAGACGCGCGCGCTGTTTCCGCCGCGGTTCGGCGAGCTGTTTCCGCTCGCGCTCGCGCTCGCCTCGCTGGCGGCCAAGTTCATCAAGCAACGCTCGCTGGAGCGGCGGAAGGAGAAGCGCGATGCCGAAAAATAGCAGCGGAACGGCCGCCTCAACGCGGCCGGGCTCGGGGACGATCGGCGGGATTGTTGCCGCGGCTGCAGCCATGATCGCCGCCGTGATCGCGGTGGAGGGCGGCTACGTCAATCACCCGAACGATCCGGGCGGCGAAACCAACAAGGGGATCACGAAGCGGGTCGCGGTCCAGAACGGCTATCGCGGGCCGATGCGCTCGCTGCCGACGTCGGTGGCGACGGACATCTATTACCGCCAGTATCTTGTCGCGCCCGGCTATGAGCCGCTGATCGAGCTCGACGCGGCGGTGACCGAGGAGCTGTTCGACACGACCGTCAACATGGGACCGCGGCGACCGTCACGCTGGTTTCAACTGTCGATCAATGGCCTCTGCGGGACGAACCTGACGGTCGATGGGCGGGTCGGGCCAGCGACGCAATCGGCCTTCGCGGCGTGCCAGGCGCGCATCGGCGCGGCCCGGCTCTGTGTTTCCATGCTGGATCGGCTCGATGCGGCGCAGCGCGCCGAATATGACCGGCTCATCCGCGTCAACCGGCGCCTTCGCGTCTTCCATCGCGGCTGGATCGCGCACCGGATCGGCAACGTCGACCGGCGTAAGTGCACGGCTGCGAACGACGCGTAGGTTCCGGGAAGAGCCATGATCCGCTTCACCCGCCGACGCGCCGAGCAGGCGGCGCGTGAGATGGCATGGATCGCGATCACCGGCGCGGTGATGGCGATCGGCTTCTTTCTCTGGCTGATTTTCTGGAGGCAACGATGACTTGGCTGGAACTGCTGCGCCGCTTCTGGTGGGCGATCCCGATCATCGGGCTGGCGATCGCCCTGCTGATCACCCGCGCGACGCTGGAGCGGCGTACGGCCGAACGCGACGTCGCGGTGGCGTTCGGCAATCTGGTGACCGAGGCGACGCGCGCCGCTGCCGGCAACCCCCGCCTCGCGCGCGGCCAGGTGCCGGCGCAGATCGACGCCATGGGGCGCGGGCTCGACACGCTGCGGGCCGGGCTGGAGCGGTGCAATGCCAGCGCCCGTGCGGCGGCAGACAATGACGCGCGGCGCCAGCAGGCGGCCGCGACAGCCGTCCAGGCGGCGCGGGAGCGGGCGCAGGGGGCGGAGGCCACCGCTGCCCGCCTCCGGGCCTCCGCGGCCCGTGGCGCCGATCCGGGCGGTGAATGCGAGGCATCCGAGGCCGTGAGGGAGACCTGGCGATGAGACTGATCATCTTCGCGGCGCTGGCGCTCTCTGCCTGCGCGACCGCGCCGGTGCGCGAGATCGAGACGCGCGACGTCGTTGTCACCCGGACCGAGCGGCCGATCACCGAGCAGCAGGTGCGCGATGCGCCGCCGCCGGCGCCGCTGCCGTCGCGCCCGACTGATGCACGCGCGGCGCTCGAACTGGCGCTGGCGCAGGTCTGCTCATGGGTCGCCTGGGGTCTCCGGGTCGATCCGCTGCTGCAGCATTCGGCCGGGATGCCGATCGCCGGACGGATCGCCGAACCGGCCTGCCAGCGCGACTGAACTTGCGCTAGGGAAAGCGATGGCCTTTCCCGATCCGCACCAGCGGCCGCTGTCGCGCGGCGAACAGATCCTGCTGGCGGCGGCGATCATCGGCCCGCCGGCTGCCCTCGCCTGGCTGCTGGCCCGCGCCGCCGGGCTGCTCTAGCGCCGGGGCCTTGGCTTCGGCGGTGCAGGCGGCGGCAGCGCCCGGTCCTTCATCCCCGCCCGCAGCCGCTTCGAGCCGCAGCTCGAACAGCGGAACCGCGCCGCCACCACTTCCATCGCCATCGGCCAGTGGCAGGCGCGGAAATAATCGATCGTCGCCGGTGCGTTGAACACCGCTTCATGGCCGCACGACCGGCAGCTGATCTTCAGATCGGCGCCGAAGCCAACCAGCTCGTCCAGCGTATCGGGCCACGTCTTGCGAGACATGGCCCGACGTGAACGAAACTGGAACGATTCGGCAAGCGGCATCCTCCCTTCCCGCAAATAAATGTAGTGCAGCACGCTACATTTTATTTGACATCCTCTGTCATCATCTGTAGTGTCTAACACTACAGAGAGGGAGAAGAGAGATGGAAATCGTTTCGGTCCGCGACAAGAGGGTTAAGAAGCTGGTGGAGCAGCCGCGCCTCACCTCGGTAAAGGGTCTCGACGCGCTGGAAACCCGCAAGATCGTCGAAATGATCGCGGCGATCCGGATGATGAACAACCCGCTTCAGCTCAAGACCGTCCCGTCATGGAAGGCGCATGAGCTGATCCCCGGCCACCCCGGCAAATGGGCGCTTGTCGTCACCCGCAATTATCGCCTCACCTTCCATGTCGATCAGGCCGCGCAGCAGGTCCGGCTGCTCGATTATGAGGACTACCATTGACGGGTGTAGCGCCTCGCGCTACATTCCCTGTCAATGGAGGAGGCCATGGGCCAGCAGCACAAGATCACCAGCGAAGAGGAAATGAAGGTCACCGCCGGCGATCTTCCGCACCCCGGCACCTGGGTGCGTCACAACGTCCTCGAGCCGTTCGGGCTTTCGGTCGCCGAGGCGGCGCGCAGGATCAGCTTCAACCGCGTCACGCTGAGCCGGGTGCTGAGCGGCGAGCATGCCCTTTCGCGCGATCTCGCCTATCGGCTGGAGGCGCTGACCGGCGTTTCGGCGGATCTGATGATCAACCTTCAGGCGGGGTACGAGGCAGGGCTGGATCGGCCCAAGCGCGATGAATATGCGCGGACGATCGAACGGGTGACCCGGCCCGAGGCGACGGACGCCTAGCGGCCTGGCCGGCAGCGGGCCGGTTGCCAGTAACGCGGCCATGGCCGCGCGGCGCCGGCGGCCACCATCGTGCAGCTCAGATCGCGGCCATCGGCCGAGCACCATGCGACAACCCGGTTATAGGATCGACCGACCGGAGCGCAGCGGAAGGTCCGGTTCCTGGCCAGCGCGATCAGGGCGCGCCTGGCGGCGTCTCCATTCCCCTCGACACACCGCCGCCAGCGCGGGCAGGCGCCGCGCTCCGGCGCGTCAATCCCGGCGAGGCGGACCAGCTGGCCGCCGCGACAGCGCATCGTGTCGCCATCGGCGACCCAGGCGACGGTGCAGAGGAAGGCGGCTAACATAGGTTCGCCATCGCACGGGCCGCCTCTCGGGGCCAGAGGCTGCAAAAGCGGAGGTTAGCCACCACCATCCCACTAGAATCACTGGCAAACTGCCATCCAGCCCTGTCCACCATGGCTGGCTGCCGGCATTCCCAACGCGCGCCGTCATGAAACGCCGATCCCGGCGTCATCAATCTGTCATGTCTTTGTAACCCGCCGTTCCCCGAACGCGGTTAGCCCGGTGCGCATACCATTGGGAGAC
>JBFWUJ010000013.1:0-8710 GCA_050247295.1 Sphingomonas sp.
ATCTTCCTGCGCGGGCGCACCTTCGCGCTGCTCGGCTACGAGCTTGTCGAGGGACGGCTGGGAGAGACCGGAACCATAAGCGAGATCGGTCGGCTCAACTTCGCCCCGTCGCGGGATCGCGCGGCGCAATAGCCGCCGCACGTCTCGGGTGGAGCGGCAGGGCAGCGAGTCCGGGCGTCCGATGCAGCGCGACCGGCCGATGATCGACGTGCGGAACGGGATTCTAGCGCCGCGTCGAACGGAACGAATCCCAGATCAGCCGTCCGGCCTCGGCAATGGAGCGGTCGCGTGCCGCCGGGTCCGGCGCACCGCGGATGAAGAGGGCGAGTGCGACATGGCTCCCATCCGGCAGCGTCAGCACGCCGACGTCGGCGGAAATTCCGGCAAGGCTGCCCGTCTTGTGGGCCCAGATCGTGCCGGGCGGCAGCACGGAGCGGACACGGGCCGTTCCGGTGCGGGTGCGGGCCAGGACTTCGAACAGCAGCCTTGTATGGGCGGGTGTCAGCAGTTCGCCGCGATGCAGGCGGGTCAGCAGCCGGACCATCGCGTCCGGCGTGCTGGTGTCGCGCGGATCGTTGTCGAAGGCCGGGTTGATCGGGTGATCGGGCCCTGACGGAAGCCAGGGCTGAGGCGGGAAGTGGCCGGCGAGATTGCCAGCCACATTGCTGCCCGGCGCCGCCACGAGGCCGAAATCGTCGTGCAGGATGGCGGCTGTGTCGCGATCGACCCGCTGGCCGTCAATCCCGGCCCGACGCAGCCAGGCGTCGACTGCCGCCGGTCCGCCCACCGCCGCGACCAGCATGTCGGTGGCGGTATTGTCGCTGCGAGTAAGGCTGAGCTCGATGAGGTTGAGTACCGACAGTGCGACGCCGGGATGCGGTGCAAAGCTGGTGATGCCGTCCGACCGGACCCGGATGCGTTCGTCCAGGGTGATCATCTGATCGAGCCGAAACCGCCCTTCTTCGATGGCACTTAGCATCGTGGCGGCGACGGCGATCTTGTAGGTGCTGGCCATTGGGAAGCGTTCGCCACCGTTGATCGCTACGGCCCGCCCGCTTTCCAGATGCAGGGCCGAAATTCCCATCCGCCCCGCGCTCGCCGCCACGACCGCCGCCAGCCTCTCCTGCAAGGTTCGCTGGAGCGCGGCGTCCGGCGGTGCCTGGGCGGCAAGCGGCAATGGCGTGAAAGCGAGAGCGAGGGCGGCGAGGGCGCGGATCATGTCCGTCATCCTAGGCGCCGCGACGGCGAAGATGAAGCAGCGGCGACGCGGTCAACGGGCCCGAGCACCGGCGCTCTGCGCCGGACCCGTCACCCATCGAATTCTGCGGTCGTCCATCGTGACGATTTCGCCCAGCTCGCGCACGTTGCGATATCCGTAGCCATAGAGGTGAGCGAAGGTTGAAAGGTTGATCGCCAGCCGGCCCGCCTTGTTGACGACGGGCGGGCGGTCCTCGCGAAAATTGTTGTTGCAGTAGATCAGGATCGGGCGGTTGCGGTCGGGACCGATCACTTCGGCCAGCTGTCGCTCGCTGAATTCGGTGAGCGGCAGGTTGACCGCACCGGCGATATGGCCCGCGGCGAACTGGCGCTCCGAGCGCGCGTCGAGGATCAGCACGTTGCGCTCGCGCGACGCGATGGCGAAGGTGTTCCAGTCGATCAACCGCGCCCGTCGGTAGGGCCTGACCTCCCGGATCAGTTCGATATAGCCGTCATAATCCATTTGCGGGTCGAGCGCCGGCGGCTGGGCAGTGGCGGGAACGGCGGCGCAGGCGAGCAGAATCGGAAGAGCAAGACGCAACATGACAGGCCTCCTTCTGGCGAGGCGGGATTGATGCGGATCCGAAACTTTATTGGCTCTGAATGTGCCGTTCACGTTGCGGCAAAGGCACGCACCGGAAAGGTGCCCATGCCGGCGATCTTCGGCGGCGTCGCGGTAAATGTGAAGCCCGCCTCCGGAAGCGCGGCCAGGTTGGTCATATGTTCGCAGATCAGGACGCCGGCACCCAGCAAGATGGTGTGCACCGGGCGGGAACGACCGGACGTGTCGTCGATATTGTGACTGTCGATGCCGACAAGGATCGCACCTTTCGTCACGAGGTGCCGCGCCGCTGCCTCGGTGAGGAAGGGATGGCCGGCCTGATAGGCCTCCGTTCGCCAATGCCGGTCCCAGCCGGTTTGGACGAGGATCGCCTTGCCGGCGACATCGCGGCCTTCGAAGGCGTCGGCGTCGATTGCGATCTGGCCCTCGACGCGGACGACAAGGCCGGGAAGCCCGGCCAGCCGATCAATTCCGACCCTGGCCAGATCGTCGCCTTCGGCAAAGCGGTGGAACGGGGTGTCGAGATAGGTGCCGGTATTGGCGACCATGTCGATCCGGCCGATCTGGAAGGTCGCGCCATCGTCGTAAAACTGGCCGGACATCTCGCGTGTCCAGAAATCGCAGATATGCGGCCCCGGCAGGCCCTTATAGGTGGTCATGCCGTCTTCGATCTCGTGGCTGAGGTCGATCAGCTTCACGGATCGCCTACCCGGTCGGCGCCCGCGCCCGGACGCGGGCGATGCTCCACAGGGCCGCCGCGCCTATCCCCATCCAGATGACGTTCAGCGCTGCAGACGGATAGGCGCCGTTGATACCGCTGTTGACGATGAAGCCCGCCGCGCCGGCGACGTTCATCCATTGGTATAGCGGCGAGCGGGCGGTCACCCTGCCAGCCGTCAGCAGGGCATAGGCGCCGAGGATCAGGGCGGCGGCCAGCCAGCCAATGATCTCGATGAGGATCAGCACCCGGTGAGCGCGCGGGGCGGGCCATCGACGCCGCAATACCAGACGTCGCTCGGTCCGATCGCATGATCAACCAGCCGCCAGCGGCCACCCGAGAGGCGGACGATCGCATTGACCGTGAGGCCGTCCATCCCTTCCAGATCATCGGCGGAGAAATAGCGGCGCGGGTCGATGCGGCCGCCGCCGGGACGCTGCGGATCGGCGATCACCAGCGCCCAGCCAGCCTGCACCCGCAGCGTACGGACCACGAATTCCACCGGACCGCCCAGCGCCCGTTCGATCGGCGGACGCACCGCGTCGAGGATCGCCCGACGCTGCGGCGATCCGGCCGGCACTGGCGTGCCGCCATTGCGGATTTGCTGCGCCTGCACGGGCAGGGCGGGCAGCGCGACGCTCAAGGCGAACGTGGCGGCGATGGCGGTGATGCGACCGATCAAGCGGCTTCTCCCCTGGCGAGACTGCGAAGCACATAATGCAGGATGCCGCCGGAGCGGAAATATTCCAGCTCGTTGGCGGTGTCGATGCGGACCCGGACCGGAACGCTGATGCCGGTGCCGTCGGCGCGCGTGATCTTGACCGCGATCTCCTTGCGCGGCGCCAATTCGGCGACGCCGAGGATGGTGAAGGTCTCCGTGCCGTCCAGCTCCGGCGGCGCCTCCAGGAACTGGAGCGGGATCACGCCCATGCCGACCAGGTTGGAGCGGTGGATGCGTTCATAGGTTTCGGCAATCACGGCGCGGACGCCGAGCAGGTTGGTGCCCTTGGCGGCCCAGTCGCGGCTGGACCCGGTGCCATATTCCTTGCCGGCGATGACGACGAGCGGGGTGCCGTCGGCCTTGTAGCGCATCGCCGCGTCGTAGATCGGCATCTGCTCACCGGTCGGAACATATTTCGTGATCCCGCCCTCGATGCCGGGCACCATCTTGTTCTTGATCCGGATGTTGGCGAAGGTTCCGCGCATCATCACGTCATGGTTGCCGCGGCGGGCGCCGTAGCTGTTGAAATCGGCGCGGGCGACCTGATGCCCGGTCAGGTAGGCGCCGGCGGGGCTGTCAAGCTTGATCGATCCCGCCGGACTGATGTGATCGGTGGTGATGCTGTCGCCCAGGATCGCCAGCGGCCGGGCGTCGACGATGTCGCCCGGCGGCGTCGGGGTCATCGTCATCCCCTCGAAATAGGGCGGGTTCGCGATGTAGGTCGATCCCGCGGGCCAGCCATAGGTATCGCCGCCGGTCACCGGGATGCCTCGCCAGCGCGCGTCACCATCATAGACATTGGCGTAGCGGGCGCGGAACATGTCGCCGCCGACATAGGCGTCGATGAACGAGCGCACCTCCTCGTTCGTCGGCCAGATGTCCTTGAGATAGACGTCGGCGCCGTCCTTGCCCTTGCCGATCGGGGTCGAGACCATGTCCTCGACCACGGTGCCTTTCAGCGCATAAGCGACGACGAGCGGCGGCGAGGCGAGATAGTTGGCGCGCACGTCGGGCGAGACGCGGCCCTCGAAATTCCGGTTGCCGGAAAGCACCGAGGCGGCGACGACATCGTTCCGGTGGATGGACGCGCTGATCGCCTCCGGCAGCGGTCCGGAATTGCCGATGCAGGTCGTGCAGCCATAGCCGACAAGATCGAAGCCGATCGCATTGAGATCCTCTGACAAGCCCGCCTTGTCCAGATAGTCGGTCACGACCTGCGAGCCCGGGGCGAGGCTGGTCTTCACCCAGGGCTTCGAATCGAGCCCCTTCGCCCGCGCCTTGCGGGCGACCAGGCCGGCGGCAATGAGGACTGCCGGGTTGGACGTATTGGTGCACGAGGTGATGGCGGCGATCACCACATCGCCATGGCCGATGTCGTGCTCGACGCCGTTGGCGTTCGGCGCATCGACCCCGTAGCGGGCCGGCAGCTCGCTTTCGGGATGGCCGTATTCCTTGGTGAAGCTGACCCTGAAATCGTCGTCCAGCTGGGAGAGCAGCACCTTGTCCTGCGGCCGCTTGGGGCCGGCGAGGCTCGGCTCCACGCTGGACATGTCGAGGCTCAGCGTCTCGGTGAAGACAGGCTCGGCCGCATCGGCGACAAGCCACATGCCCTGTGCCTTGCAATAGGCTTCGGTGAGCAGGATTTCTTCCTCCGGCCGGCCGGTGAGGCGCATGTAGTCGAGCGTCTTGTCGTCGATCGGGAAGAAGCCGCAGGTCGCGCCATATTCCGGCGCCATGTTGGCGATCGTCGCGCGGTCGGCGAGCGACAAGGCCGAAACGCCGGGGCCGTAGAATTCCACGAAACGCCCGACCACCCCTTTGGCGCGCAGCATCTGGGTGACGGTGAGCACCAGATCGGTGGCGGTGATGCCCTCCTTGAGCGCACCGGTAAGGCGGAAGCCGACCACTTCGGGGATCAGCATCGAGACCGGCTGGCCGAGCATCGCCGCCTCTGCCTCGATCCCGCCGACGCCCCAGCCGAGCACGCCGAGGCCATTCACCATCGTCGTGTGGCTGTCGGTGCCGACCAGCGTGTCGGGATAGGCGACCTCTTCGCCGGAGGGATCGTTCGAAGACCATATACCGCGGGCGATATATTCCAGGTTCACCTGATGGCAGATGCCGGTGCCGGGCGGCACGACCTCGAAATTGCGGAACGCGCTCTGCCCCCATTTCAGGAATTCGTAGCGCTCCATGTTCCGCTGATATTCGAGCGCGACATTCTCCTCGAAGCTCTGCGGCGTGCCGAAAGCGTCGACCATCACCGAGTGATCGATGACGAGGTGGACAGGGACCAGTGGATTGATCTTCTGCGGATCGCCGCCGAGCTTCGCCATCGCGTCGCGCATCGCCGCCAGATCGACGACCGCGGGGACGCCGGTGAAGTCCTGCATCAGCACCCGAGCCGGGCGATATTGGATCTCACGATCTGACCGCCGCTCCTGCTGCCAGTCGACCAGCGCCTGGATATCGTCGCCGGTAACCGTGACCCCGTCCTCGAAGCGGAGTAAATTCTCCAGCAGCACCTTCATCGAGAAGGGTAGGCGCGAAACGTCGCCGAGTCGTTCGCCCGCTTTGGGCAGCGAATAATAAGCGTAAGCCTTGCCGCCGACCTTGAACGTGTCGCGGACGCCCAAACTATCCCGGCCGACGGCGGTCATGCGCTCTCCCCTTTCGCGCGAATGTGAAGCGGCGGCTCTAGCAAGAGCGGGGGAGAGGGGAAAGGGCGCTAGAGTTCGATCCGGAACAATGCGCCGCCGCCTGGCGCCTCGCCGATATCGATGGCCCCGCGGTGGGCAAGGATGACCTGGCGGGCCAGGCTGAGCCCCACGCCGGTGCCTTTCGTCTTGGTCGTGAAGAACGGAAGGAAAATGTCCTGCCGCAGGCCCTCGGGGACGCCCGGGCCATTGTCGGAAACCTCGATCCGCGTGCGTCCGGCGCCGGGCTGGCTGAAAGCGAGGGCGACACGAGGCGCGTCGCTGTGTCCGCGCGCTGCGTCGGCGGCGTTGCGAAGCAGGTTGATCAGCACTTGGCTCATCAGGTCCGGATCGGCGTCGAGCGGCGCCATGTCGGGCTCGACGGTCGCTTCGAAGGCGACCATGTCGGTCCCGTCGGCGGCGCCGAACAGCGCTGCGAGTTCCTCCGCCCAGGCGTGAACATCGATCTGCCGCCGACGGATCTGCGGGGCACGGCTGATCTGACGATAGGATTCGACGAAATGCATGACGCCGTCGGCGCGGCGGGCGAGCGTCTCCACGGCTCCGCGGGCGTCGGCGATTTCGGTGTTCGCGCCATCATCCGCCTTGCGCATGAGATCGACGGCACTGTGAGCGAGGCTGGTGACCGGCGTCATCGAGTTCATGATCTCGTGCGTGAGGACGCGGATCAGGTCCGACTGGGCCGCGATCTCGATCGCATTCAATTCGCTCTGGATCGGTTGCACGGCGACGACACGGACGAGACCGCCGAGACGGTGGACGACGGCGGCACCGATCAACACCGTCTGCGGCACGCCATCGCTCAGCAGCGGAACGAGCCGGGGACGGTTGACGGCACCGCCCTCCAGCGCCGTCGCAAAGGCCTCTCCATAGATCCGAAAATCGTCGACCCGGACGCCCGAATGGCGGACGAGAAGGCGGCGGGCGGCCTTGTTGACGAGTTCGACCTTGCCGTCGGCGACGGTGACCAGAGCGGTGGGCGCGTCGTCGAGCACCGCCTCGAAGAAGCGGTTGGCGTCGATCAGCTTGTGCTTCTCGTCACGCATCCGTTTCAGCGCGCCGTCCAGCACTTCGCCAAGCTCGGCAAAGCCCGAGCCGTCGAAACGGTGCGTGAAGCCCTGGCTGAAGTCCGCGTAGCGAACTGCATCGATGAAGCGGGCCAGCTCCATATTGGTGCGCTGCACATGGCGCCAAAGCATCGCCGCGACGCCGATTACGGCGAGGCCGGCGACGATGCGCGCGGCGCCGAGATCGGGCCGCCCGAGCGCCGCGACGAACAGGAACGCGGTCGCCAACAACAGCGCCAGCCGCCAGGCCAGTCCGATCAGGAAGCGGTTGCCGAGACGCATCAGATCGCGGCCTCAGAGTCCATGCTTCTCCATCCGGCGATAAAGCGAGGCGCGGGTCAGGCCCAGCTCGGCCGCGGCAAGCGAGATGTTGTAGCTGTGTCGCTTCAGCGCCTGTTCGACCATCTGCTTCTCCGCTCGCTCGAGGTTGAGATCCTCGCGTGCCGGCTCGACCGGTGCCGGCGCCGGAGCCGGTCGCGGCGCGGCGGCGCGGCCCAGCGAGAAATCGTCGGTCGTGAAAGCCGCGCCATCGGCAAGGATCACCGCCCGTTCTGCGGCGTGGCGCAGCGCCCGGATGTTGCCGGGCCAATCATAAGCTTGCAGCGCCGTGGCGACCTCGTCCGGCAGTTCCCGCTCCGGCTTGCCGTACTTCCTTGCGTAAGAGGAAAGAAAGTGGCCGGCGAGCAGCAGGATGTCATCGCGCCGTTCGCGCAGGGGCGGCAGTTCGATCTCGACCGTGTTCAGACGGAACAGCAGGTCCTGCCGGAAACGGCTTTCGTCGGCCAATTGGTCCGGTGGGCAATTGGTGGCCGCGATCACCCTGACGTCGATATCGACCGGCTTGTTGCCGCCGACCGGGATCACCTTGCGCTGCTCCAGCGCGGTCAGCAACTTGGGCTGGAGGTGGAGCGGCAAATTCCCGATCTCGTCGAGGAAGAGGGTGCCGCCATGGGCCGCCTGGAGCCGGCCGATCCGGTCGCCCCTGGCGTCGGTGAAGGCGCCCTTCACATGGCCGAACAGCTCGCTTTCGAACAGGCTTTCGGCGACCGCGCCAAGATCCACCGAGACCAGCACCTGCTCGGCGCGTTGCGAGGCGGCGTGAAGCGCGCGGGCGACCAGTTCCTTGCCGGTGCCATTCTCGCCCAGGATCAGAACATTGGCCTCGGTCGGCGCCGCCCGCTCGATCAGCGAGTGGACCCTTGCCATCCCCGGCGATTCGCCCAGCAGGGTTTCGCCGGCGGACGGGGCTACGGCGGCGACGCGCTTGCGCTCGGTCACCGTCTCGGCACGAGACGTGCGGAGCGCAGCGGCGGTGCGGACGGTCGCCAGCAGCCGCTCGTTGGACCAGGGCTTGGACACGAAGTCGGTGGCGCCGCGCTTCATCGCGTCGACCGCGACGTTGATCCCGGCGTGAGCCGTGATCATCACCACGACAGCCTGCGGATCGCGCTTCAATATCTCGGCGAGCCAGTGAAATCCCTCGGCCGCATTGGTCGCGCCGCGGCCGAAATTGGCGTCGAGCAGGATGACGTCCGGCAGCTCCTCGTCCATCGTCGCCAGCGCCGCTTCGGGTGACTGGAAATCGGCCACCTCGCGGAACAGGTCGCGCAGCAGTAGCCGGGCGGACAGCAGGATGTCCGGATCGTCGTCAATGATGATGCATCGACC
>JBFWUJ010000013.1:8810-25071 GCA_050247295.1 Sphingomonas sp.
CCTCACGCCTCACCATCTCGCCCGTGACGCAGGGCCGGTTCGATGACTTCCTGCCGCTGCGCGCCCGGGTCGAACCGCTGGTCACCGTCTATCTCGACGCGGTCGAGGGCGGCCGGGTCGAGCGTGTTCTGGTCGAGGACGGGGCGATGGTGCAGCAGGGCCAGTTGCTGGCCGTTCTTTCAAATTCGGACCTCCAGCTCAATGTGCTCGCCCGCCAGACCGAGGTCACGCAGCAGCTCAATTCGATGCGTAGCCAGGAGCTGGCGCTCAATCAGACCCGGCTCAACAACGAGCGCGCCCTGATCGAGGCGGAGCTCGCGATGCAGACGGCGCGGCGCCAGTTCGAGACCCAGCGTCCACTCGCCGCCCGTGGCTTCGTCGCCGGCCGGACCTTCGCCGATAGCCGCGACCTCTTCGAGGCGAACCGCCGCCGCCGCGACGTGCTGGCCCGCCAGCGGGCCACCGACGAGCGGTTGCAGTCGACCCAGCTCGCGCAACTGCGCGCCTCCACCGCGGCGCTGAACCAGAGCCTCGAGATCGCCCGCGCCAGTCTCGATGCGCTCAACCTGCGGGCACCGGTCGCCGGCCAGCTCACCTCCTTTTCGATCCAGGTCGGCCAGTCGTTCCAGCGTGGCGAGCGGCTGGGGCAGCTCGACAGCGCCGGCCGCAACAAGCTGCGGGCCCAGGTCGACGAATTCTATCTCGGCCGGGTGGCCGTCGGTCAGGTCGCCAATGCGGATGTCGGCGGCCGTCCGATCAGGATGCGGATCACCCGGGTCTTTCCGCAGGTTCGCAACGGCGTGTTCGAGGTCGAGCTTCAATTCCTTGGCCAGCAGCCCGAAGGACTGCAGCGCGGCCAGACAGTGCAGGTCCGCCTGACCCTGGGTGATCCGAGCCCGGCGCGGCTGATCCCCGGCGGCGCCTTTTACAACGACACCGGCGGCGCCTGGATCTTCGTGGTCGCTCCGGACGGGCGCAGCGCGGTTCGCCGCAATGTCCGCCTCGGCCGCCGCAACGCCGATTTCATCGAGGTGCTGGACGGGCTCGATCCGGGCGAGCGGGTCATCACCTCGCCCTATACGGGCTTCGCCGATCGCGAGCGGCTGAGCCTCGCCGGAAACTCAAGTGGGCAATGAAGGAGCAAATCTCATGCTGAGCATGCGTAACCTTTCGCGGGTCTACCGCACCGACACGGTCGAGACGACGGCGCTCGACGGCATCTTCCTTGACGTCGCAGATGGCGAATTCGTCGCGGTGATGGGGCCGTCCGGTTGCGGCAAATCGACCCTGCTCAACGTCGTCGGCATGCTCGACAGCCCCACCGACGGCTCCTACGTTTTCAACGGCACCGAGGTCGCCGGGCTTTCGGAATCCAAGCTGGCCGATTTCCGCAAGCGGAATATCGGCTTCATCTTCCAGTCTTTCAATCTCGTCGACGAGCTTAGCGTCCGCGAGAATATCGAGCTTGCGCTGCTCTACCACAATGTCCCCGCGGCAGAGCGGCGCGCCCGGGTCGATCAGGTGATGGACAAGGTGGGCATTGCCCATCGTGCCAAGCACCGTCCTTCGCAACTGTCCGGTGGGCAGCAGCAGAGGGTTGCGGTCGCCCGGGCTCTTGTCGCCAGCCCGAAGCTGATCCTCGCCGACGAGCCGACCGGCAATCTCGACACGGCCCATGGCGAGGAAGTGATGAAGATGCTGCAGGCCCTGAACGCCGAAGGCTCGACGATCGTGATGGTCACCCATTCGCCCGCCCATGCCGATTATGCGGGCCGCGTCGTCAACATGCTCGACGGCCGAATCCTGATCGAGCACCGCCGGGCCGCCTGATGCACCGCGCTCTGCTTCTCATCCTGCCGCTCGTCGCCGCGACAACCCCCGTGGCGGCTGGCGCGCAGGCACGCCAGCAATCGGACGTGCTGATGTCCGAAAATGAAGGCGAGCGGGCCTTTCAGGAGCGGACCGGTTTCTCGGACGCGGTCATCGCCGGCGACACCATCTATCTGTCCGGCGTGGTCGTCGGCCAGCGTCCCGGCGAGTCCCTTGATGCCGCCTATGAGCGCGCCTACCAGCGGATCGCGGCGATCCTGCGCCGCGCCGGCGCAAGCTGGGACGATGTCGTCGACATCACCAGCTATCACACGGACATCACAACCCAGTTCGAGGCGATGACGGCGGTTCACCGCCGCCACGTTCGCCCGCCATTCCCGGCCTGGACCGCGATCGACGTCGATCGCCTGATCCCGGCGCTGGGAATTACCGAGATCAAGGTCGTGGCTCGCCGTCCGGCAGCCACCCGAAACTAGCACGCAGAGGAACGCGGATCATGTGGCGCAACTATTTCAACGTCGGGGTCCGGGCGCTGGTCAAGAACCGGACCTATGCCTTCATCAACGTGTTCGGCCTCGCGATCGGTCTCGCGGCCTGCCTGATGCTGCTCCTCTACGTGCGATATGAGACGACCTACGACGAATTCCTGCCCAACGCGCAGAACGTCTATCAATATCAGAGCCACTACCGAAACCCGCAGACGGGTGAAGAGCAGCGGCTGCAGATGACATCCTATATTGCGGGCCAGCGTTTCCGGGCCGATTTTCCGCAAGTCGAGCGTTCGGTTTACGCCTGGAGCAGCGCGCCGGTGGTTTTGCGCCGTGGCGAGGCGCTGACGACCGATGACGTCCTGCTGGTCGACAATCTGTTCTTCGACGTCCTGCAATTCCCGTTCGCACAGGGCGATCCCCGCAACGCGCTGGCGCAGCCCGGATCGGTCGTCCTCACCGAAACCGAAGCCCGACGGATCTTCGGCGACGAAAACCCGATGGGAAAGACAATCACGATGGCGATCCGGGGCGCCCCCACGGACTATCGCGTAACCGGCATCGTGCGCGATCTGCCGCGCAACAGCCATGTTCGCTTCACCATGGTCGTGCGGATCGATCCGCCGAGTCTCTACGCCGATCTGCCGGACATCATCGAGCAATGGGGCTGGCAGTCGGGCTGGTTCTATTTCAGCCTCCGTTCCGGCACCGATGTCGACTCGATCCGGGCCCAGCTTCCGGCCTGGGAGCGCCGCAATATACCGGACGAACAGTTCGGCCAGGAACGGACCAACCAGGGCGAATTCCAGGATTGGCAGGTCGTCAATATTCGCGACGTCCATCTCGGCAACGCGGATCGCGGCGTGATGTCGCCGGTCAACGATCGCCGCACGCTCGTCACCTTCACGGTGATCGCCTTCCTCATTCTCGGCATGGCCTGCGTGAACTTCACGAACCTCGCCACCGCCCGGGCTGGGCAGCGGGCTCGCGAGGTGGCGCTGCGCAAGGTGCTCGGTGCCAACCGGACCCAGTTGATGACGCAGTTCATGGCGGAATCGGTGCTGATCGCCGGCATTTCGATGCTGCTCGCGCTGGCGCTGGTCGAAATGTTGCTGCCCGCCTTGTCGAACTTCCTCGATGCCGATCTGCGCATGCGTTATTTCGGCGCGGACGGCATGCTGCCGCCCATCATGCTGCTCACCCTTCTCGTCGGTGGCGCGGGCGGCATTTATCCGGCCTTCTACCTGTCCCGCTTCCAGCCCGCTCAAGTGCTCAAGGCCAACAAGTCATCGGCGGAAGCGGCGGGCTCGGGCCGGTTGCGCAACGCGCTGGTCATCGCACAGTTCGCGGTTTCCATCGGGCTCATCATCTGCACCGCCGTGGTCTACGCCCAGACCGTCTATGCGCGTACCGTAGATCCCGGCTTCCGTCGCGACGGCCTTATCCAGACCGAGAATCTGGGCCGCCGTCAGCTTGCGGGCCGGTCGGATGCGATCGTCCAGGAGATGCGTCGCGTTCCAGGCGTGCTCGCCGTCGCCAGATCCAGCATCGGCGTCGCCACCGGCAGCAGCACGAATACCGGTGTCCAGGTGCCGGGCCAAACGCAGTCGGTCCTGCTTGGCAGCTACAGCGTCGATCCGGACTTCTTTGGGACGATGGGCATCGAGCTGGTCGCCGGACGGCTGTTCGATCGCAATCGGCCGGGCGATGAGATTGCTCTGCCGCGGGCGCCGACCGATGAACAGGAGCGCGCGTTGGCGGCGCGGGGCGCCAATATCGTGATCAACGAGCTCGCCGCCCGCCGTCTCGGCTTCGCCAGCCCGGCGGCTGCGATCGGCAACACGGTTGGCGCAGGATTCGTCGATGCAGAAAACGGCGTGGTGCCGGCGCGGATCATCGGCGTCGTGCGGGATTCCCGCTTCCGCTCCATCCGCACCCCGATCGATCCGATCATGTTCTCGTGGAACGAGGAGAATGCGTTCACCTTGCTGATCCGGCATGACGGACGCAATCCGCAGGCGGTCCGCGGCGCTGCCGAAGCGGCCTGGCGACGGATCGCGGCCGATGTGCCGTTCGAGGCGGTGTTCAGCGAGGATCGGATCGCCGAGCTTTACGAAGCCGAGCAGGCGCGGGCCCGCGTCTTCGCCGGCTTTGCCCTGCTCGCGGTCATCGTCGCCTGCCTCGGCCTCTTCGGCCTCGCCGCCTTCACCGCCGAGCGCCGGACGAAGGAGATCGGCGTTCGCAAGGTGCTCGGAGCGCGGACCCGGGACATCGTCCGGCTGCTCGCCTGGCAATTCTCGAAGCCGGTGATCGTTGCCAACCTGATCGCTTGGCCGGTTGCATGGTGGGCGATGCGCGAATGGCTGAACACGTTCGATGCCCGCATCGATCTTGGCCCGGCGCCGTTCCTGCTTGCCGGCCTGCTCGCCCTCGTCATCGCGATCGGCACGATCGCCGGCCACGCCTTCAAGGTGGCCCGGGCGAACCCGATCCTGGCGCTCCGATACGAATGACCGTCCGGTTTGGATGAGAGGGAGAAGGGGAGGGGTTCATCATGTGGCGCAATTATCTGACCGTCGGCTTCCGGGCCCTGATGAAGAGCCGTACCTACGCCTTCATCAACATCCTCGGCCTCGCGATCGGCATGGCTGCCTGCCTGATGATCCTCCTCTACGTCCGCTACGAGTTCAGCTACGACCGCTGGATTCCCGACGCCGACCGCGTCTATCAGGTCCAGAGCTGGTACAAGGCCCGCGACACCGGGCGCGAGGCGCGGCTCCAGATGACGCCCTATCGCGCCGGCAAGTCGCTACGGGACGATTTCCCGCAGATCGAGCGCGAGGTCTATGTCAACGACAATGACCCGGTCTTCACCCGCAATGGCCAGGCGAGCTCGACCGAGGACTATCTGTGGGTCGATGGCGATTTCTTCGAGGTAATGCCGCTGCCGATGGCGCGCGGCGACGCCAGCGCGCTCAGCCAGGTCAATTCGGCCGTGCTGACCCAATCCGAGGCGCGGCGGCGCTTCGGCACCGACGACATCGTGGGCCAGACGCTCACCCTGATCACGCGCGGTGTCTCGCGCGATTTTCGGATCACCGGCATCCTGCGCGATCTGCCGCGCAATTCACATCTCAGGATCAACAGCCTGATCCGGATCGATTTCGTCGCATACAACGCCGATAATCCGCAGGGGCTGGAATGCTGGGGCTGCCAGAATGGCTGGGTCTATGTCCGCTTGCGGCCGGGGGCCGATGTCCAGCAGATCCGAGATGGCCTGCCCGCCTGGGAGCGGCGGCGCATTCCGGATGAAAATGCCGGCGAGGCGCGGTTCAACGCCGGCGACGAGCAGGACTGGCATTTCGTCAACATCCAGGACGTCCATCTCGGCCGGGCCCAGGGCGGTGCGATGGCGCCCGGCAATGACCGGACGACGATCGTCACCTTCGCGATCATCGCGCTCCTGATCCTTGGCATGGCGGTGGTCAATTTCACCAATCTCGCGACCGCCCGCGCCAGCCAGCGGGCGCGCGAGGTGGCGCTGCGCAAGGCGCTCGGCGCCACGCGCAGGCAATTGATTACCCAGTTCATTGGCGAATCGATCATCGTTGCGGTCGTCGCGATGCTCATCGCGCTCGCTTTGGTCGAACTCGCCATGCCCTCGCTCGCCGCCTTCCTGGAGGCGGACATGCAGGTCACCTATTTCGGCGGCGACGGGATCTTCCTGCCGGTTCTGGGGCTGGTGGTGACGGTGGGGATTTTTGGCGGTCTCTACCCCGCTTTCTTTCTCTCCCGCTTTGAGCCCGCGACGGTATTGAAGGCGAACAAATCGTCGTCGGAGACGCCGGGAACGGGCCGGATTCGCAATGTCCTGGTGATCGGCCAGTTCGCCGTTTCGATCGGCCTCATCATCTGCACCGCGGTAATCTACGGCCAAACGGTCTATGCCCGGACCCTCGATCCGGGGTTCGACCGCAGCAACATCCTGCAGATCGACGAGCTGTCCCGATATCAGCTGCTCGACCGCGGCGAGATCCTGGCGGAGCGGATGCGGCGCATTCCCGGCGTCGAGGCGGTCGGCCGGACAACGATCGGCATCGCGACCTCAAACAGCAACAATACCGGCATCATGGTCCCCGGTCGCCCGGATCCGGTCAGCATCGGCATCTACGACGTCGACGAAGGCCTGCTCGATGCGATGGGGATGCGGATGGTCGCCGGCCGCTGGTTCGATCCAAACCGGCCGATGGACGATATGACGCTGCCCTATCCGCCGCAGGAAGCCGCGCAACGGGCGCTGGCCGCTCGCGGCGCCAATGTCGTGCTCAATGAGCTGGCGGCCCGGCGGCTCGGCTTCCGGAACCCGGCCGACGCGGTCGGACGAACGCTGCGCGCTGCGGTGGTCGACAATGAATATGGCCTGGTGCCGGTGACCGTGATCGGCGTCGTCCGCGACGCGCGCTTCCGCAACGTGCGGCTGCCGCTCGATCCGATCATGTTCACGAACAGCAATTCTGGCCACAGCCACATGATCCTGCGCTTCAACGGCAATCCGGCGCAGGCGCGGGCCGCCGCCGCGCAGGTCTGGCGCGGCGTGACGAGCGAGGTGCCGTTCGTCGCCGAATTCAGCGACGACATCATGGCCGAGCTTTATGAGGTCGACGATGCGCGAGCGCAGGTCTTCGCCGGCTTCGCGCTGCTCGCCATCATCGTCGCCTGCCTCGGCCTGTTCGGGCTGGCGGCGTTCACGGCCGAGCGGCGGACGAAGGAGATCGGTATCCGCAAGGTGCTGGGTGCACGGACGCGGGACATCGTGAGGCTGCTCGCCTGGCAGTTCTCGAAGCCGATCATTGTCGCGAACCTGATCGCCTGGCCGATCGCCTGGTGGGTGATGCGTGACTGGCTGAACACGTTCGACGCCAGGGTGGATCTGGGTCTGGCGCCCTTCGTGCTCGCCGGATTGCTGGCGCTGGTGATCGCGATCGGCACGATCGCCGGCCATGCTTTCAAGGTCGCGCGGGCGAATCCGATCCTGGCGCTGCGCTATGAATGAGGAGACGGCGATGACGCTTGTCGAAACGGGGCCG
Source organism: Sphingomonas sp. (assembly GCA_050247295.1). GTDB lineage: Bacteria > Pseudomonadota > Alphaproteobacteria > Sphingomonadales > Sphingomonadaceae > Allosphingosinicella. Next base: position 16,216 of record JBFWUJ010000013.1, read on the forward strand.
CTCTTGGCGGAATATGGCGGGCGCGGCCCCGCGTTCCCCGCCATCTGCCGCGAACGATCATGAGCGCGACCCTGGTCCTTGCAACGGCGGCGGTACTCGTCACGGCCATATTGTGCATGGCCGGCCTGAGCGCGTGGCGCGGGTGGCTCGCGCTCAGGCGGCTCGAGATCGAAAGGTGCCGTGACGACATCCCGGCGGAAGATGTGGGAACCCGGATCGAGCTGGCGGCGGTGAAGGAACGGCTGAAGAAGCTCGAGGCGATCGCCAGCGGCGTCGAGCTTTAAGCTCTTCCCGCTCGCTCCACCGGCGCTATGCTGCCTTGATGGAGGGGGGTCCCAAGCGCATCCTGCTGCTCGGCGCGACCGGCCTGATCGGGGCGGCGACGGCGGCGCGGCTGCACGCCGAAGGCCATGAGGTCATCGGTGTCGCCCGGAGGATCGGCAATGCGACGCGGCGGGTGCCGGCGGCGCGCTGGATCCGGCTCGACATTCGCGATGCGACCCGGCCCGAGGACTGGGCCCCGCATCTCGCCGGGATCGACGCGGTCGTGAACTGCGCCGGGGTGCTTCAGGATGGCGCCGGCGATTCCACGGCCAAGGTTCATCGCGACGCGCCGGCGGCATTGTGGCGAGCCTGCGAGAAGGCTGGAGTGAAGCGGGTCGTGCAAATGTCGGCGGCCGGGGTTGGCGAGGGCACGACCGCGTTCATGCGCACCAAGCAGGCAGGCGACGCGCTGTTGGAGGCCAGCCGGCTCGACTGGGTGATCCTGCGGCCCTCGGTGGTGGTCGGGCGACAGGCCTATGGCGGCAGCGCCTTGTTCCGGGCTCTCGCAATCTGGCCGCTGCGGCCGCGCTTTCCCCATGCTGGCGGGCTCGACGTCGTGCAGCTCGATGATGTCGCCGAGACGGTGGCGCTGATGCTGCGCCCCGGCGCGCCGAGAGGGGCGACGCTGGAACTGGCTGGACCGGACCGGCTGACGATCCGCGAGACGCTCGACCTTTACCGGCGCTGGCTGGGCTGGCGGCCGGCACGGGAGATAGCGCTGCCGGGGGTCCTGCTCGCGCTGGGCTGGAAGCTGGGCGATGCAGCATCCTGGCTCGGCTGGAGGCCGCCCATGCGGACGACCGCCGGGCGCGAGCTGGCGCGGGGCGCGGTCGGCGACAGCCGTCGCTGGATCGAGGCGACCGGCATCCGCCCGCAATCTCTTGCCGCCGCCCTCGCCGCCGAACCGTCCTCGATCCAGGAAAGATGGTTCGCCCGCCTCTATCTGCTGAAGCCGCTGGCGATTGGCGTGTTCGCCCTGTTCTGGCTGGCGACCGGGCTGATCACGCTGGGTCCGGGCCGGGACGAGGCAATCCGGCTTACCGAGGCGACTGCGGCGGCGTCGATCGCCACACCGCTGGTGATCGGCGGAGCATTGTTCGACATTCTCATGGGTTTTTTGCTGCTGCACCGGCGCACGATCAGGCCGGCCCTGATCGTCGCCTTCTTCGGGACGCTCGGCTATCTGCTGGCCGGCACCTTGCTGATGCCCGCTTTGTGGGCCGACCCGCTGGGTCGGCTGACCAAGATCGTGCCGCTGCTCGTCCTCAACCTCGTCTGCCTCGCGATACTGGACGACCGATGACGACCTATTTCTTCCTCAAATTCATCCATATCGTCGGCGCGTCGGTGCTGCTCGGCACCGGTGCGGGAATCGCGTTCTTCATGCTGATGGCGCACCTCACGGGAAATGCGGCGACGGTCGCGGCGACGGCGCGGATCGTCGTGGTGGCCGACTATCTCTTTACTGCCACCGCGGTCGTCACGCAGCCGATCACCGGCATATTGCTGGCCCGCGAGGCCGGCTATTCGCTGGCCGAAGGCTGGATCGTGCTCTCGATCATTCTCTATCTGATCACCGGCGCGTTCTGGCTGCCCGTGGTGTGGATGCAGGCCCGCATGCGCGATCTGGCCGCCGAGGCGGCAGCCTCCGGCGAAGCCTTGCCGGATGTCTATCATCGCCTGTTCCGGCTCTGGTTCGCATTCGGCTTTCCCGCCTTCTTCGCAGTGGCGGCGATTTTCTGGCTGATGATCAGCCGCCCTGCGATCGCCTGGTGAACCCGATCGTCGTCCGGGCGCTGATCGGCGGCGTGGCCGGCGCGACGGCGACCCTTGCGCTCGCTTCAGTTCTCCGGCGCTTCGGGCGCGGGGTGCCGGGTGCGAGCGAGCTCGCCCTGTCCGACATGGCTCGCGGCGCGGCGGTCGGCGCGCTGATCGCCGCGATGGATGCGCGCCCGGCCCGGCTGGCGGGAGCATTGGCCGGCGGCGGCTTGTGGCTGGCGAGCGAAATTGCGGGGCCCGAAATCGCCATCAGGCCGGCCCGAGGCGAAGCGCGCGGCGCGGTCATGCTCGCCGCCCATCTTGCTTGGGGATGGACGGCGGCAGGGACGATACGCGAGCTCGGGGCGCGGCTCGCCTAGTCGACTCTGGACTGGGCCGGCGGCGGATCGCTCGCCGGGAAGCTCTCGTCGGAGGCCTGGTCTTCGCGATCCCATTGCTCAGGCGGATCGCGCATCGCCTCGGGTCCGGCTGAACGCGCGGCACCGGACTTGCCGACCGGGCCCGGCGCCGCCTTCTTGCGCTGGAGCGCGGCCGCCGGCCTGCTCCGTTGCTGATCTTCCACACCGGTGAACCAGCGCCGCGCGAACAGCGCGGCGCCGATGCCGGCGACCGCGGCACCGGCCGCGGCGATGATCGAATGATTGCGGTTCCACTTCATCAGGGGGGCCTCGCTCGCAGCTTGGGCGTTGTTGTTGGTCGCGGGCTGGGCCCGTCGGCGGGTCTTGGTCGGCATGGGGTTCGTCCCTCGGTTCTGGTTGCGTGGATGAAACAAACGGAGCAGGGGACCGGTTCCGCTTCAGGGAGGCGCGGCGCGTGGCGATCAGGACGAAGAAGGCGAAGAACGGCGGGGCCGACGCGCGCTTCGGGGCAATTCACAGTCACGGCTTCGTCCGGGTGGCGGCGGCGAGCCCGGTCGCCTCGACCGGCGACGTCGCCTTCAATGTCGATCAGACGCTGGCGCTGGCGCAGCAGGCGGCAGAGCGCGGCGTCGATCTGGCGGTGTTTCCCGAGCTCAACATCTCCTCCTACGCAGTGGACGACCTGTTCCTGCAGGATACCTTCCTCGACGCGGTCGAGGCCGGCGTCGCCCGGCTGGCCCAGCAGAGTGCCGAGCATAAGACGGTGCTGGTCGTCGGCGCGCCGGTCCGCCGCAACGGGCGGCTCTATAATTGCGGCATTGTCATCGCCCGCGGCACCATCCTCGGCCTGGTGCCGAAGACCTTCCTGCCCAATTACCGCGAATATTATGAGAAGCGCTGGTTCGCATCCGGCGCCGGGCTGGCCGGGCTGAAGATCGCCTTCGCCGGCCAGAACGTCGCCTTCGGCACCGATCTGCTGTTCGAGGCGTCCGATCTCGCCGATTTCATTTTCCATGTCGAAATCTGCGAGGATTTCTGGGCTCCGCAGCCGCCCTCGACGATCGGGGCGCTCGCCGGGGCACTGATCCTCGCCAATCTTTCCGCGTCCAACATCACGATCGGCAAGGCGGATGAGCGCAAATTGCTCTGTGCCAGCCAGTCCAACCGCTGTCTCGCCGCCTATGTCTTTTCCGCCGCCGGGCCGGGGGAGAGCACGACCGATCTCGCCTGGGACGGGCAGGGCTCGGTCCACGAGGCAGGGGAATTGCTGGCGGAGACGGGCCGTTTCGAATGGGAACCGGAGCTGGCGGTGGCCGACGTGGATGTGCAGCGGCTGCGCCTGGAGCGGCTGCGCAACGGCACCTTCAACGACAATGCGCGGCTGGCCGGCGATCCGGAAAGAAGCGTCCGCCGGATCGGCTTCGACCATGGAACGGCGATCGCCGATATCGGCTTCGAGCGGGTCGTCCGCCGCTTCCCCTATGTCCCCAGCCGCGCCGCCGAGCTCGACCTCGATTGCTACGAGGCGTTCAACATCCAGGTGCAGGGCCTTGCCCGCCGCTTCAAGGCGACCGGCGGCAAGCATCTTGTCATCGGCGTGTCGGGCGGGCTCGATTCCACCCATGCGCTGATCGTAGCCGCAAAGGCCTGTGACCTGCTCGGCCTGCCGCGTACCGCCATCCTCGGGTTCACCATGCCCGGCTTCGCCACCGGCAAGCAGACGAAGAGCAACGCGTGGAAGCTGATGGGCGCGCTCGGCATCGAGGGCGGCGAGATCGATATCAAGCCGGCGGCGCGGCAGATGCTCGCCGACATGGGCCATCCCTTCGCCCGCGGCGAACCGGTCTATGACGTCACCTTCGAAAATGTGCAGGCGGGATTGCGCACCGATTATCTTTTCCGCCTCGCGAACCAGCGCGGCGGCTTCGTCGTCGGCACCGGCGATCTGAGCGAGATCGCGCTCGGCTGGTCGACCTACGGGGTTGGCGATCAGATGAGCCATTATGGCGTCAATGCCGGGGTGCCGAAGACGCTCATCCAATATCTGATCCGATGGACGATCAAATCGGCGCAATTCGACGCCGAGACCGACAAGGTGCTGCAGGCGATCCTGGACACCAGGATCAGCCCTGAGCTGGTGCCGGCGGATGCGAAGGGCGCGATGCAATCGACCGAGGACCGGATCGGTCCTTATGCGTTGCACGATTTCTTCCTGTTCCACATCCTGCGGCACGGCCAGCCGCCATCGAAGGTCGCCTTCCTCGCCTGGCAGGCCTGGAAGGATGCGAAGAGCGGCGTCTGGCCGTTCGATTATCCGGAGAAGCTGAAGCGAGACTATGATCTCGCGACGATCCGCAAGTGGCTTGAGGGCTTCCTCTTCCGCTTCTTTCAGCTTTCGCAGTTCAAGCGCTCGGCGATCCCGAATTCACCGAAGGTTTCGATGGGTGGCGCCCTCAGCCCCCGTGGCGACTGGCGGGCACCGAGCGACGGCAATGCCGATGCCTGGCTGGCGGAGCTGAAGGCGGCGTTCGGCGACTAGCCGTTCGACGACGATCTCGCCGCCAGCGCCGACCAGAGGGCGAGGGCCGCCGGATAGGGCGGCAGGACCGCCATCGCTGCACTGGCAAATGCGATTGCCAGCGTCGCCATCCCGAGCTTTCGAACCTGTATCGTCATCGTCCCGGAACATGGGTCAACATGGCTAATGATCGGTTAACGAACGACGGTTTGGTCTGCCCGCCTCAAGCGAGGAAACCGATCCGGGCCGAGGCGTTGCGTGGTCGGAGCCCCGGCGCGACCGCCGCGCCGCGGGTGAATAGGGGGCTGCGGCGGTGGCGGCATAGTCTCCGGGCAGGATGCATGATATCGTTAGCGCAACGACTTTGGAGAAGGCCCAGATTTTTTCGGCGATAACAGGATGACCGGCGAAGACCGTCTCGAGGTCCTGCTGCAGGAGGACGCCGCGAGCGCGCAGAAGTGTCCTGGTTACGCCGCCAGCCCTGACAGCGAGAGGAGGTGAGGCGATGCTGCTGCTGTTCCTCGCGGTGATCGGCGGCATGGCCATATTCGCGCTCGTGGCCTTCATCTGGGTCTCGACGGCCGACACGCGCGGCGAGCGGGCCAGATTGAGACGGCGACGTCGCGAGTGGCATGATCGTCACGACGGCAAGGTCTAGCGCGCGAAGCCGTCCGCCGCGCAACGCTTGCCTGTCTTGCTGGGATAGGGCACCGTCGCTGCTTCCGATCCGTTTCCGCCTTTTGCATCGTTCAGGGGGATTTTCATGGTCCGCAGCCTCGCCGCGCTCTCGCTCTTGCTCATGTCGTCCACCGCTCTTGCCCAGCAAAGGCCGGCGCGCGGCGGCAGTGACGCCAATGCCTGGGATGTGAACAATCCGCCGGGACAGCGGCTGCGGCAGGTGCCGATCCGCACCAGCGAAGGCACCTGGATGAACGTCGATGTCAGCCCCGACGGGCGGACGATCGCCTTCGACTTGCTTGGCGACATTTACACGATGCCGATCGAGGGCGGGACGCCGCGGCGGATCACATCGGGCCTCGCCTACGATCAGCAGCCGCGCTTCTCGCCCGACGGCAATCGGATCGCCTTCACTTCGGATCGCGGCGGTGGCGACAATATCTGGGTGATGGGCACCGACGGCTCCGGCGCGCGGGCAATCACCAGCGAGACCTTCACCCTGCTCAACAACCCGACCTGGAGCCCCGACGGCCGCTTCATTGCGGCGCGCAAGCATTTCACGACCCAGCGCTCGCTCGGCACCGGCGAAATCTGGCTCTATGCGGTGAGCGGCACCGGCGGCGGCGTCGCTCTGGTCGAGCGGCCGAACCCGCAGCACCAGAAGGAGTTGGGCGAGCCGGCCTACTCACCGGACGGCCGCTACATCTATTTCAGCCGCAACACGACGCCCGGCAACACGTTCGAATATGCGCAGGATTCGAACCAGCAGGTCTTCGCCATCGAGCGTTATGAGATCGCCAGCGGTGAGCGGACCCAGATCGCCGGCGGCCCCGGCGGTGCCGTCCGCCCCGAACCGTCGCCGGACGGACGCTGGCTGGCTTATGTGCACCGCACCGGCGGCCGCAGCCGGCTCTTCGTGCGCGATCTGCAATCCGGCCAGCAGCGGCAGGTCTATGCCGATCTCGATCAGGATCTTCAGGAAACCTGGGCGGTCCATGGCGTCTATCCGAACATGGGCTGGACGCCGGACAGCCGGACGATCGTGTTCTGGGCCGGCGGCCGGATTCGCAGGGTGAACGCAGACGGCAGCGGCGCCGCCGAAATCCCTTTCCAGATCGATGATACGCGGGTGGTGATCGACGCTACCCGGCCGGAGGTCGATGTCGCGCCGGCGACCTTTACCACCCGGATGCCGCGCTTCGCCGCCGTCTCTCCGGACGGCAGCCGGGTCGTGTTCGAAACGCTCGGACGGCTCTATGTCCGCGACATGGCCGGCGGTGCGCCGCGGCTGTTGACGGCGCAGGACGGCGACTTCCAGCTGTTCCCGAGCTGGTCGCGCGACGGCAGCCGGATCGTCTTCGTGTCCTGGAATGATCAGCGGCTGGGTGAGGTTCGCACCGTCGCCGCCGACGGCAGCGGCATGCAGGCGGTAACCCGGCAGCCCGGCCATTACCGCCGCCCACGCTTCTCGCCGGATGGGACGACGATCGTGTTCGAGGCAAGCGGCTCGGGCGGCCTGACCTCGGATCGCTGGGGCGAAACGAACGGTATCTATCGCGTGCCCGCTGCCGGCGGCGAATTGACCCGGGTCATGGCTTCGGGCGGCAATCCGCATTTCGGCGCCGCCTCCGACCGCGTCTTCCTGGAAGTCGTGGAGGAACAGAAGCGGCGGCTGATCAGCGTCGACCTGAATGGCGGCAACCGGCGCAACCATGCGCAGGGCGATCTGGTGACCGGCTATGAGGTCTCGCCGGACGGCGGCCGCCTGGTCTTCACGGAGAATTACAACGTCTTCGTCACGCCCTTCTTCGGCGGTGTGGGGATGCTGAACCTGTCGGCGCGGGGCACCCAGTTCCCGATCACCCGCATCACCCAGAATGGCGGCAACTACATTCACTGGACCCGCGGCGGTCAGGGGCTCGGCTGGACGATGGGGCCGACGCTCTACACCGCCGCCACCAATGCGCTCGGCTCCGGCTACAGCGCGCCTCAGGGTGGTGTTTCGCTCGCGATCACCGCGACCGCCGATCGCCCGGATGGCGTCACCGCACTGGTCGGCGCCCGGATCATCACGATGAACGGGGACGATGGCGGCGTGATCGAGGATGGCGTGATGATCGTCGAGAGCAACCGGATCCGCGCCGTCGGCCCCCGTGCCTCGACGCCGATCCCGGCAGGCGCCCGTCAGGTCGATCTCGCCGGGCGGACGATCATGCCGGGCCTCATCGACGGCCATGCCCACGGCCAGCAGGGCGAGGACGATATCGTGCCGCAACAGAATTGGTCGGCCCAGTCGCATCTCGCGCTGGGCGTCACCACGGTCCACGATCCATCGAGCAGCGCGAGCGAGATTTTCGTCGCCAGCGAGATGCAGCGGGCCGGCCTGGTCCTTGCCCCGCGCACCTTTTCCTCCGGCGAGATCGTCTATGGCGCCCGCTCGCCGGGGCGCTATGCGCTGGTCGATTCCTACGCCGACGCGCTCGCCCATGTCCGCCGGCTGCGGGCGGAAGGGGCGCATTCGATCAAGAATTACAACCAGCCCCGGCGTAACCAGCGCCAGCAGGTCGCCGCAGCGGCGCGGGCCGAAAATCTCCTTGTCGTGCCGGAAGGCGGTTCGCTTTTCTCGATGGATGTGACGCTCATCCAGGACGGCAACTCGACGGTCGAGCACAATATCCCGCAGCAGCGCTTCTACAGCGATCTCGTCCAACTCTTCAGCCAGACGCAGGTCGGCTATAATCCGACCCTCGTCGTCACCTATGGCGGCCTCGCTGGCGATCCTTATTGGAGTCAGGCGACGCAGGTCTGGCGGCATCCTTTGCTGGCCCGCCACACCCCGCCGGCGGTACTGGCGGGGCGGGTCCGGGCGGTGACCGCGCCGGCCGATCAATTTTCGGATTCATATAGCGGCCGGGAATCGCGGCGGCTGGCGCAGGCCGGCGTACCGATCGCGCTGGGCGGCCACGGCCAGCAGCCCGGTCTCGCTGCCCATTGGGAGATGTGGAGCCATGTCCGTGGCGGCGCGACTCCGGTCGAAGCGCTGCGTTACGGGACATCGGGGGGTGCCGCCATGTACGGCTTTCGCGACATCGGCACGCTGGCGCCGGGCCGGCTTGCCGACCTCGTGGTGCTCGACGCCAACCCGCTTGAAGACATCCAGAACAGCGACAACATCACCCACGTGATGCTGAACGGCCG
>JBFWUJ010000013.1:25171-28291 GCA_050247295.1 Sphingomonas sp.
TGTACGGCTTTCGCGACATCGGCACGCTGGCGCCGGGCCGGCTTGCCGACCTCGTGGTGCTCGACGCCAACCCGCTTGAAGACATCCAGAACAGCGACAACATCACCCACGTGATGCTGAACGGCCGACTTTACGATGCGGCTACGCTCAACGAAACGGTGACGGGGACTCGCCAGCGGCAACCTTATTTCTGGGAAGCGGATGGCGATGGCGGCGCGGCGGCCGTGGCCCGGGCTCAGGCGAACGCCGAAGCCAACGGATATGATCACGATTAAGATCAAAGCGTTACGGGACCGGCACGATCCCGGGATTCCGTTCGTATTTCGGTAAGCCTTCGCTGCGATAGTGCGCGTCATGTTGGCGCGCGCGCTTTCGGGGGAAATGATCGTCCGCAAGGAAATGCGGACGGTCGACCAACGTTCCGAGCCGCGCCACGAAGGCCTGGTTGAACGCGGCCGTCTCTATTTTCGCGACGGCATCTCGATGGTCCCGGTGATCAACATCTCCAGCCGCGGTGCCATGATCGAGAGCGACATCGAGCCGCGCCTCGGCGAAAGCGTGGTCATCGAGTTTGATGGCTGCAGCCGCATCCGCGCCTTCGTCCGCTGGGCCCGGGAAGGGCGCGTCGGCCTCAACTTCGGCGGCGAGCTGATCATCGGCTGATCCCCGCATCGGCCGTGTCCGATGCGCAACTTGTGATCGGCCGATGCCAGTCCTACTTCGCAACCCAATGCGAAGGAGGATCCCGGATGATCGATCTCTATACCGCCGCGACGCCGAACGGCCACAAGGTCTCGATCACTCTGGAGGAACTGGAACTTCCCTATACGCTCCACGTGATCGATCTGTCGTCCGGCGCCCAGAAGGAGCCGTGGTTCACCGCGATCAATCCCAATGGCCGCATTCCTGCGATCGTCGACCGGGCGAATGACGATTTCCCGTTATTCGAATCGGGCGCGATCATGCTCTATCTGGCCGAGCGGGCGGGCCAGCTGATCCCGGCCGAGGAAAAGGGCCGCAGCCGCGTCGTCCAATGGCTGATGTTCCAGATGAGCGGGCTGGGGCCGATGATGGGCCAGGCCAATGTCTTCACCCGCTATTTCCCCGAGCATCTGCCCGCCGCGATCAAGCGCTACCGGCGCGAGAGCCGGCGGCTGCTGGAGGTGCTGGACGGCCATCTGGCGGGTCATGAATATCTGGCCGGGGATTATTCGATCGCCGACATCGCCAATTTCGCCTGGGCGCGGATCCATGAATGGCCGGGCGTGTCGATCGACGGGCTCGATCACCTGCGGCGCTGGATCGATGCGATCGCGGCCCGGCCCGCGGTCCAGCGCGGCCTCGCCGCGCCGCCGCGCGCGACCGACGACGCCAGGCTGGTCGCCGGCGCCCGCAAGATTTTGGCTTGAGCGCTCCCGCGCGCTATAGCCCCGCTCGCCGAAGGAGATTTCCGCCGATGAACGAAATGACCCGTATTGCCGTCCAGCCCGCCTATAGCGACGCCGTCCAGGCCTTTCTGAAGCGCAAGCCGCGGCTGTTCATCGGCGGCGAATGGGTCGATTCATCGCACGGCGCGACGATCGCCGTATTCGATCCTTCCACCGGCAAGGAAATCGCCCGGGTCGCCGATGCTTCGGATGCCGATGTCGATCGCGCCGTCGCCGCCGCCCGTCTGGCCTTCGACGATGGGCGCTGGACGGGCCTGCCGCCCTATCAGCGCCAGCGGCTGGTCGAGAAGCTCGCCGATCTGATTGAAGCGAACATCGCCGAGCTGGCCGAGATCGAATCGATCGACAATGGCAAGCCGCGCGCCGCCAGCATGGGTTACGACCTGCCGAAATGCGTCCAGGCGCTGCGTTACATGGCCGGTTGGGCGACCAAGCTGAACGGCGAGCATGTCGAGCCATCGGGCATGCCCACCGGCTCGGTCCATGCCTATATCCGCCGCGAGCCGATCGGCGTTTGCGCCCAGATCGTGCCGTGGAATTTCCCGCTGATGATGGCGGTCCAGAAAATCGCCCCGGCCTTGTCGGCCGGCTGTACGATCGTGCTGAAGCCGGCGGAGCAGACGCCGCTCTCGGTGCTGCGCCTTGCCGATCTGGTGGCCGAGGCGGGCATCCCTGCGGGCGTTCTCAACATCGTCACCGGTAACGGCGAGACCGCCGGCGACCGGATGGTGCGCCATCCGGATGTCGACAAGGTCGCCTTCACCGGTTCGACCGAGGTCGGCAAGCTGATCAACCGTGCCGCGACCGACACGCTGAAGCGGGTGACGCTGGAGCTGGGCGGCAAATCGCCCGTCATCGTCCTTCCCGATGTCGATATCGAAAAGACGGCGCGCGGTGCCGCCACTTCGATCTTCTCCAACAGCGGTCAGGTCTGCATTGCGGGATCGAGGCTGTTCGCGCACCGCGACGTCTTCGATTCCCTGCTCGAGGCGGTCGCCGGCAATGCCGCCCAGTGGCAGGTCGGGCCCAGCCTCGATCCCAACACCCGCATGGGCCCCCTGGTCTCTACCGAGCAGCATGAGCGGGTGCTCGGCTATATCGAGGCGGGTCGCAAGGAAGGCGCTTCGGTCCTGGTCGGCGGCGATACGCCGGGCGGCGACGGCTATTTCGTCAATCCGACCATTCTCGTCGACGTGAAGCCGGAGATGAAGGTGGTCCGCGAGGAGATTTTCGGCCCGGTGCTCGCCGCCACCCGCTATGACGATCTCGACGAAGTCGCGAAGGCGGCGAATGACACGACCTATGGCCTTGCCGCCTCGATCTGGACTCGCGACGTGTCGGCGATGCACAAGCTCGCCGCCAAGCTGAAGGCCGGCATGGTCTGGGGCAATTGCCCGTCGGCCGCGGATACCGCGCTGCCGTTCGGCGGCTACAAGCAGTCCGGTTTCGGCCGCGAGAGCGGGCGCTACGGGATCGAGGCCTATACCGAGCTGAAGACGGTCGCGATCGCGCTCTAGCGCGTTCGCCGGCGTCGATCGCTTCGCGCCCGATTTCGAGGATATGAAGATGCGTTTGAGTCCCCTTCTCCTGGCGATGTTCGCGACGGCCGCCGCCGCCCAGCCTCCGGCCCCCGAACCGGCGCCGGAGCAGCCGCAGCCCGGCCTGTCCGATC
>JBFWUJ010000013.1:28391-31474 GCA_050247295.1 Sphingomonas sp.
CCCGATTTCGAGGATATGAAGATGCGTTTGAGTCCCCTTCTCCTGGCGATGTTCGCGACGGCCGCCGCCGCCCAGCCTCCGGCCCCCGAACCGGCGCCGGAGCAGCCGCAGCCCGGCCTGTCCGATCTCCAGGGCACCGTTCAGGACTTGCAGGACCAGCCGCCGGCAGCAGCATCCACGCCAACGCCAACGCCAACGCCAACGCCAACGCCAACGCCAACGCCAACGCCAGCGACGCCCGCGCAGCCGCAAGCGCCGGCGCCCGCTGCACGGCGGCCGTTGGTGGGTGCGCCGCCATTGATCCAGTCGGAGATCGCGGACCTCAACCGGGTGGCCCGGCGCGGCCGCGAGCTCATCGCGATCACCCGGGCCGGAATCATCGCGACGCAGGACATGTTGAGCCGCGTTACCAACCCGGAGGGGGCGGGGATCGACGGCTGGGTGGCGGAGGCCGAGGGCGCGTCGATGACCGTCACCTTCTTCGACAATACCGATGACGGACCCAAGGTCGTCTATCGGGCGACGGTGCAAGGTCCGCGCGTCACCTCGCGCGACACATTCCTCGGCACGTTCCGCCCGCCGCTGTCGCGCGCCGTCGCCCGGCTCGCCACGGCGCGCAATGCGGTCCAGGCGCTGAACCACAATGCCTGTTCGCCGCAGGGCTTCAATTATCTGGTGGTGCCGCCGACGACGGCGGGCGGCGCGATCCTCGTCTATGAGGTGAGCGCCCAGTCTCAGCGCGGCCGGTTTCCGATCGGCGGTCATTTCAGGACCAGCGTGAGCAGCAACGGCGAGGTCGGGGAGAGCCACGCTTTTGCCACCGCCTGCGCCGATATCACGGTCACCGAGCCGCCGGCGGGGCAACAGCCGCCGCCGGTCGAAGTGGCTTCTGGCCCCGATCCCTGGCCGACCGAGATCCATGTCCTGATGTCGGCGATGAGCGGCCGGGCGCTGACCTTCAGTGCTGGCCAGCCATCCCGGCAATGGCTGGTCGCCGGCCCCCGGATCGCGGAAATTCGCGATGGCGCGCCCCGCTTCCTCACCACGCAAGAATGACCGGCTGCTTCATCTAAAAGGGCTTGCAAAAGCCGGGCTTTGCCGGATTCGAGATGGCGGGGACGCGATTCCGGCCGGCGCATTGCGCGCGGCCGCACGGGAGATTTTTCAATGAAGGGCACTCGTTTCGCGCTGGTCTCGGCGCTGCTTCTCGCTGGCGCGGCGCCGATCCTCGCTCAGAATGCTGCGGCGCCGGGCGCCGGGCAGACCCGCTACGGCAATTTCGGTCTTGATCTCGCCGCCCGCGACACCAGCGTAAAGGCGGGTGACGATTTCTTCCGCTACGCCAATGCGACCTGGCTCAGGAACAATGCGATTCCCGCCGACCGGACGGGCTGGAGCCTTTGGACGGTGCTCGACGAGGATATCGAGCGGCAATTGCGGGCGATCGCGCAAGATCCCGGCGACGATGCATCGTCGCGCCAGATCCGCGACTTTTACGCCAGCTGGATGGATGAAGCCGGAATCGAGCGGCGCGGCCTTGCCCCGGTCCAGCCTTATCTGCAGCGGATCGCCGCGGTCAGCGACCGCGCTGCCCTGCTGCGCCTGTTCATGGCGCCGGGTTTCGCCACGCCGGTGGGCGTCGGCATCTTCCCGGACCCGGCGGATACGACCCGCTATGTCGCCGGCGCCGGCCAGGGCGCTTTGGGGCTTCCGAACCGCGATTATTATCTGCGCGAGGGAGAGCAGTTCGATCGGTATCGCACCGCCTATCGCGCTTATATGGTCCAGCTCTTCCGGCTCGCCAACGTCGCCGATCCGGAGGCGCGCGCCGACCGGGTGATCGCGCTCGAGAGACAGATGGCGGAGGCGCATTGGGCGCCGGAGCGGCGCCGCGACGTCCGCCAGATTTACAATCCGATGACGCGCGAGCAGCTGATGCAGCTCGCCCCGCAATTCGATTGGCCGACCTTGCTTCAGCACCGGGGGCTCGCCAACGTGCAAACGGTGGTCGCGGCCGAAACCACCGCGATCACGGCGCTGGGCCGGTTGCTCGACAGCGTCCCGCTCGACACCTGGAAGGACTGGATGACCTTCCAGTTCCTCAGCGCCAATGCGCAATATCTGCCCCGCGCCTTCGACCAGGCGAATTTCAATTTCTACTCGCGCACCCTGCGCGGCGTCGAGCAGCAGCGCGACCGCTGGAAGCGCGGGCTCACCTTGCTCAACGGCACGATGGGCGAGGCGGTCGGTAGGATCTATGTCGCCCGCCATTTTCCGGCGGAGAGCCGGCGGCAGATGACCGAGCTGATCGGCAACCTGCGCGCCGCCTTCGCCGAACGGCTGTCGCAGCTCGAATGGATGGACGACGCGACGCGCCGGGAGGCTCTGGCCAAGCTCGACCGGTTCGAGCCGCGGATCGGTCATCCCGAGCGGTTCATCGATTATTCGGCGATCCGGGTGAATCCGGCTGACGTGCTCGGCAACGTCCAGCGCGCGGCGGAATTCCAGTGGAACCTGCAGCTTTCGCGCCTGCCCAATCCGGTCGATCGTGGCCTGTGGGGGATGAATCCGCAGATCATCAACGCCTCCTACAATCCGTTGATGAACCAGATCACCTTCCCGGCCGGCATCCTGCAGCCGCCCTTCTTCGATCCCAATGCCGATCCGGCGGTCAATTACGGCGCGATCGGCGCGGTGATCGGCCATGAAATCGGTCACGGCTTCGACGATCAGGGCCGTCGGTTCGATCCGCAGGGCCGGATCCGCGACTGGTGGACGCCGGAGACCGATCGCCGCTTCACCGAGCGGGCGACCCGGCTCGGCCAGCAATATGGCAGCTACGAACCGTTACCGGGGCTCAGGGTCAACGGCCAGCTGACGATGGGCGAGAATATCGGCGATCTGGGCGGGCTCGAAATGGCCTATGCCGCCTGGCGCCGCTACGTCGCCCAGCATGGCGAGCCGCGCGTGATCAATGGCCTGACGGGCGATCAGCGCTTCTTCCTCGCCTGGGCGCAGGTCTGGCGTGGCCAGCATCGGGAAGGGGCCCTGCGTGAGCGCATCCTGACCGATCCGCATAGCCC
>JBFWUJ010000013.1:31574-35697 GCA_050247295.1 Sphingomonas sp.
GCGAGCCGCGCGTGATCAATGGCCTGACGGGCGATCAGCGCTTCTTCCTCGCCTGGGCGCAGGTCTGGCGTGGCCAGCATCGGGAAGGGGCCCTGCGTGAGCGCATCCTGACCGATCCGCATAGCCCGTACGAATATCGGGTGAATGGCGTCGTGCGGAACATCGACGCTTGGTATCGGGCGTTCAACGTGCAGCCGGGCGACCGCCTCTATCTGCCGCCCGAACAGCGCGTTCACATTTGGTAAGCGAGGCCGGCGAGGGGCTTGGCGTCCCTCGCCGCTTCGTCAACGGCGTTCAGGCGCCCGTTTCCTCTTCCTCGAACAGGCTGACGGCGACGTCGCCCTTGGCGGAGAGCCGCACCTGCTCGCCCTCCACCTCGGCGACCAGGCCCTTGGCGAGGAAATGGTGGTGGCCCTGATGGCTGCCCTGGCCGCTGTCCTTGCGGGTGAGCTTGATCCGGTTTTCCTCGATCCGGTCGACGGTGCCGACATGGGCGCCGTCGGCGCCGATCACTTCCATGCCCTCGCGGATGTTTTCGATTCCGGTCATTGCTGTCGCTCCTTCGGCGGGGATAATCCTCCGTAGAACGGTTTGGCGGAAGCGAACGTTCCGGCTTTGGCCGCTTGATCCGATCGGGCCGGCCTGCGAACCATGGCGGGAAAGGGGACTGTCCATGCGCCGCTTCATTCTCGCCGCACTGCTGCTTAGCGCTGCGTGTACGCCCGTCCGCGAGGGCTGGCGGCCGGCGCCGGTTCCGGGGGCGACGGAGCCGGGGGCGGTGATTGCCGCCACGACGGCCGAGGACTGGCGGCCGATTGCGGACGAAAATCTGCTGGTGGTCGAACTCGCCGACGGCGGCACCGTGGCAATCGAACTGGCGCCCGGATTCGCGCCGGTCCATGTCGCCAATATCCGCGCCTTCGCCCAAGCCGGCTGGTGGGACCGGGCAACCGTCTACCGGGTACAGGACAATTATGTCGCGCAATGGGGAAACAACGATGCCGGCCCCACGCCGCCGGCCGGGATCATGGCGCGGCCGCCGGCGGAATATGAACGGCCCATCGAAGGCCTCGCGATCCGCCCGCTTGGCTATCCGGACAGCTATGCGCCGGCCGCCGGTCACGTCGACGGATGGCCGGTCGCCTATGATCCGGCCCGGAACATTGCGTGGCTCACCCATTGCTACGCCAGCGTCGGTGTCGGCCGTGATCTCGCCCCGGACACCGGCACGGGCGGCGAACTCTATGCAGTGATCGGCCATGCGCCGCGCCACCTCGATCGCAACATCGCCACCGTCGGCCGGGTCGTCGAGGGGATCGCCCATCTTGCGGCGCGGCCGCGCGGTACCGGCAATCTCGGCTTCTACCAGACCGATCGCGGCGAGCGCCCGATCCCGATCCGGCGGGCGCGCATCGCGGCCGATATCCCGGCCGCCGAACGGCCCCGCTTCGAAGTGTTGCGCTCCGATCGACCGGCCTTCGATGCCTATGTGCTCGGCCGCGCCAATCGTGCCGGCACCTTCTTCAACGTGCCGGCCGGCGGGATCGAGCTGTGCAACGTCAACGTGCCGGTGCGGCGACGGCCGCCGAGCCCCTAGCGGCGTCGCTAGCGCAAGGTCATCGTATCGCCGCTGATCTCGACCCCGTTCAGCTGCGACAGGAAGCTTTGGCCGAGCAGCGAGACGTGCAGACCGTCGGCGACGGCGCCGCGCACGCTGCGCGCCGTGAGCCCATCGACAGCGATCGAATCGATCGTCACCGGCGTCACCTCGACTTCGCCGCCGACGCCGCGGGCGATCGAAATCTGATCGCCCATCGGCACCCGGGCGCGCTCCGCATCCTCGGTGCTGAGCGCGACGATGCTGGCGCCGGTATCGATCATGAAGCGGATCGGCACCCCGTTGACCCGGGCGGTGACGTAATAATGGCCGTCGAAGCTGCGGGTGATCCGCTGATTGGCGGCGCCGCTGACACTCGGGGCCACCCTCGCCGTCCGAGCCTGCGAAGTTGGCTTGTCGGGATCGGCCGGGCCGTCGGATGCGCCGGACGACGACCAGGTCGGCGTCAGCAAGGCTGCGCCGATCATGGCCGCACCTGCCCAGAAAAGGCCGCTGCTGGTCGACATCGGGTCCGAACCTAAAGGCTCAAGACCAAAGCCGGGTTAACGCGGAGGCGGATTTCTCAATGAACCGGAGCCGGATCGGCGACGAACGGATAGCGTCTCACGGTCCGGATGATCTGGCCGCCGGCGACGAGGGCGGCATTTTCCAGCGGCAACGCGGTACCGCAGAAGGCGCATTCGGCCATCAGCCGGCCGATATGCCAATGCGCGCGGCCGCAACCGGGGCAGTGGTTGGTCTGCTCGTCGCGATAGACGATGTGATAGCCGCGCTGGGCGCGGGGCGGGACGAGGCTGCCCCCGCGATCTTCGAGAACTGTCGCCATTTTCAGGCTCCTAAAACGCTGAACGATGCCCGGCCCCAACGCGGAGGCGGACCGGGAGGTTTCATCGCCGGATCAGATTGGCAGCCCGAATTGCGGTGCGGGCGCCGCAGTCTCGGCCTGATTTTCAATTAGATTCGATATGGTTAGCCCAAGAAGGCGAATGCCCTTTTCAGCCGGCAGGACAGAGCGGAGCAGGGCGCAGCCGATCTCGAGGAACTCCTCGCGCCCGGAGAGCGGGCGATCCAGGCTCCGGGCCCGGGTGATGGTGCGGAAATCCTGATATTTGACCTTGAGGGTGACAGTCCGCCCGGAAAGCCCTTTCTCGCCGATCCGCCGCCACACGGTGTGACTGATCCGGTCGAGTTCGGCGACGAGCGCCGCTTCCTCGCTTAAATCGTCGAAGAACGTGTCTTCGGCGCCGATCGATTTCCAGGGCCGGTTGGGCTTGACCTGCCGGTGGCAGACGCCGCGGGCGAGATTGTAATAATATTCGCCGGCGCTGCCGAAATTGTGGGCAAGAAAGGCAAGGCTCTGGGCGTGCAGGTCGGCACCGGTTTCGATGCCCAGCCGGGCCATCTTTTCCGCCGTCTTCGGGCCGACGCCGTGGAAGCGCCGGACCGGCAATGCCGCGACGAACGCCTCGCCCCTGCCGGGCGGGATGACGCACAGCCCGTCCGGCTTGTTCTGGTCAGACGCGAGCTTGGCGAGAAACTTGTTGTAGGAAACGCCGGCCGAAGCGGTGAGCCCTGTCTCCGCCCGGATTCTCGCCCTGATCCGCTTCGCGATCTCGGTCGCTACCCCGATCCCCTTCAGATCCTCGGTGACGTCGAGATAGGCCTCGTCGAGGCTGAGCGGCTCGATCAGCGGCGTATAGTCGGCGAAGATCGCCCGGATCTGCCGCGACACGTCCTTGTAGACCTCGAAGCGCGGCTTGACGAAGGTGAGACCCGGGCAGCGTCGCAGCGCCGTCGCCGACGGCATCGCGGAGCGGACGCCGAAATTGCGCGCTTCGTAGCTCGCCGCCGCCACGACGCCGCGGTGCATGCCGCCGACCGCGACCGGACGGCCGCGCAGGGACGGATCGTCGCGCTGCTCGACCGAGGCATAGAAGGCATCCATGTCGACATGGATGATCTTGCGGACCGGCGGCGTTTCTTCGTTCACGCTTTGTGCTTATAGACGCTTCGCCGTCACGGCCCAGTCCCAAAATGGGGCCAGTCGCGAGCGGCCATGGCGGCCGGGGCATGGGCTGGAGTAAGGGGGGTGGATGGCGCGGGGCAGACGGTCGGGGGTGTTGATCGCGGGCGGCGGGATCGCCGGCTGCCTTGCCGCGCTTGCCATGGCGCGCCTCCGGCCGGAGGTGCCGCTCCTCATCGTCGAGGAGAAGGACCGGTTCGGCGGCGCCGGGTTCCATCCCTGGTTCGATGCCGAGCTGGAGGGCGCGGAAAGCCTCGTGATGCCGCTCGCCAGCACCCGCTGGCCCGGTTTCTATGTCGCCTTCGAGGATTTCAGCCGCAAGCTGAAGGAGCCCTGTGGCGGCATCGAGGGCGCGGCGCTGCACCGGGCGATGATCGATCATCTCGCCCCCGAACAATACCGGCTTGGCGTGAAGGTGGTGGCGGTCAAGGAGGATGCGCTGATCCTCGACGGCGGCGAGGAGATCAGGGCAGAAGGGGCAT
>JBFWUJ010000014.1:0-3710 GCA_050247295.1 Sphingomonas sp.
CCGCCGGGACGCTGGCGAAGACTCTGCCACAGGCGCGCCTCTGGCGGCGTCAATGAGCGGCGCAACACCCGCGCCTTTGAAACAGTGGCTTTGCCTGTCTGCCGCACTGCCCCTCCACCGCACTTCGTGCGGTCCCCCTCCCCATCGCTACGCGACAGGGAGGACAAGAGCTAGCGCTTGCCGAGGTCCCCGATCGCGGCGTCGACCAAGGCCCGGTCGCTCGCATCGTCCAGCCGATCCTTGATCAGCTGCTCGGCCGCCGCCGCGGCAGCGCTCGCGGCGCGGGCCCGGACCGAATCGACGGCAGCGCGTTCGGCGGCGGCGATCTTGTCCTCGGCCATCCGGGTGCGGCGCTCGACCAGCGCAGTGGCGTCCGTCTCTGCCTGGGCAAGGATGCCGGCGGCCTCGGTCCGGGCGCGCTCCAGCATGGTCGCCGCCTCGGCATCGGCCTGCGCCGACTTCGCCTCATATTCTGACCGGAGCGCTTCGGCCTCGGCGCGGAGCTGCGCCGCCTCGTCGAGCTGCTGGCGGATGGTGCCGATCTTGTTGTCGAGCGCCCGGCCGATCGCGGCCGGTACCCGCTTCCAGATCATCAGCGCGAAGACCGCGACCATCGCCAGCGCGACCCAGCCCGAGGCATCGAAGAAAAGCGCGGTCGGCTCGGCATGCGGAGCACCGCCGCCATGATCCTCGGTCAGCGCGTTGGTCGCGCCATGAGCGGCCTCGCCCGCCCTGGCCGTTTCTTCAGCCATGCATCACCGCCTGGACGGCCCGATTGGCCTCCGATTTGCCGACCTTCACGCCGGCGAGCCGCTGGGCCATGTCCTGCGCCGCCTCGGCCGCCACGGTCTCGATATCGGCCAAGGCCGCCTCGGTCGCTGCCTGCAGCCGTGCCTCGGCCTCTTCGGCCTTCGCCCGCAGCCCCTCATCGGCGGCATGGATCCGCGCTTCTGTCGCCCGGGCCGCGTCGGCCTTCGCCGCGGCGGCGAGCTTCAGCGCGTCGGCCCGGCTCTCGTTCATCCGGGTCCGATAGGCCTCCTCGGTCGCGTCGGCAGCTTCGCGCGCCGCCTGGGCGGCGGCGAGATCGCTGGCGATACGATCGTCGCGGGCATCCATCGTGCCCATGATCTTCGGCAGCATCGCCTTGCCGACGCCGAAATAGAGCACGGCAAGGGTGATCGCGAGCCAGAAGAGCTGCGAATAGAAGACTTCGGCGAGCTGATTGATCTGAGGCATTGCAGGCCTTCTTCTCTAGTGGCGGGCCGGAGCCCGCCAACGCGCGAACTTAACGGGCGTAGAGAATGATCATCGCGACGGCGAACGCGATCAGGCCGAGCAGCTCGGCGGCCGCGAAGCCGATGAACAGCCGGCCCTGCTGGCCGTCGGCCGCAGCCGGGTTACGCAGCGCGCCCTGCAGGAACGAACCGAAGACGTTGCCGACACCGGTGGCGGCGGCGCCGACGCCGATCGCCGCGAGGCCTGCGCCGATAACCTGTGCAGATGCGAGGTCCATGATAATACTCCTTGTGGAATCAGTCGTTTAGTGAAGATTTACGGCGTCGTTGATGTAAAGCGACGTGAGCAGCGCGAAGACATAGGCCTGGATCGCGCAGACCAGAAGCTCCAGCGCGCTGACGCCGGCGATGAAGACGAAGCTGAGCAGGGCGATGGCCGGTCCCATTACGCCTTCGGCGTTGAGGCCGGAGACGACGAAGCTGCCGAACACCTTTACGAGGATGTGGCCCGCGATCATCGCCACGAATAGCCGAAGTGCGAGGCTGAACGGGCGGACCATGAACGAAATGAACTCGATCGGCACGATCACGATCAGCAGCGGCCAGGGCGTCCCTTTCGGCACGAACAGCGAGAAGAAATGCAGGCCGTGACGCCAGAAGCCGACGACGAGGACGATCGAAAAGCTGATGATCGCCATCACGCCGGTGATCGTAAACTGGCTGGTCACCGTGAAGGGATGCGCCACGAGGCCGACGCCCGGAACATTGTGCGCCAGCGGCCCGAGGACGCCCAAGGGCATCATACCCCAAAGATTGGCGAACAGGATGAAGATGAAGATCGTGAACACCCAGGGGAGGTATTTGCGGCCCTCCGGCCCGATATTGGTGTCGATCATCGAGCTGACGAAGCCGGTGATTCCCTCCACCGCGACCTGCCAGCGGCCGGGAACCAGCTCGCGCTTCATGCCGCCGATCATGAAGACGAGGATCGAGCCGAGCACGATCATCATCCACAGCGCCGAATTGGTGAAGGCGAACGGGCTGCCCGCAGTTCCCAGGATCGGATCGATCTGGAACTGGTGCATCGGATCGATGGTCGATGATTGCTCGGCGGCCACGTCAGCTTCCCTCAGGCCCCCGTCGGAGGCTGCTTCGAAATCTTCCACACTTCCCAGATCGCGAGGCCGAACCCGAGGAACAGCATCGCGACCCAGACCCCCCTGGTCTGCGCGAAATAGTCGATCGCAAAACCGATCATCGCGCTCCCGAGCGGGTAGCTGATCAGGACCGACAGAACGCGATAGCCCGGCGACCGGTAATAAGGGGTCGCTTCGCTCTTGCTCCCGCCGACCCGTCTCTCCTCCTCGGCTTGCGCCCGCCGAAGCCGCTCATCGAGCGAGGTCAGCCGCGCATCTTCCGGAAGGCCGGGGTCTTGCCGGGGCTCGTCTTCCACCATGCCAACTCCCTAGCAACAAGCGCCGCGAACCGGACTCATCCAAGGGCGTGGGACATGCCGGCGAACAAACCCGCCAAGGCGCCGCCCCTTTAGGGAGCGGCCAATGCCAAGTCAACATGTTGCCGCAGTGCAGCATCGGCCCTCCGCTGTCGAGGCGATTGCCTCCCGGCCCGCCTTTGCTACGGTTGCGTAATGGCGGACGCATCCTTCGACGGCGCCGGGCATCGCGACCGGCTGCGCCGGCGCCTGTTCGAGGGCGGGCCGGACGCCCTGCTCGACCATGAGCTGGTGGAATATCTGCTCGCGCTCGCCATCCCGCGCCGCGACACCAAGCCGATCGCCAAGAAGCTGTTGCGCGAGTTTGGCGGCTTTGGCGCGCTGCTCGCGGCGGATGCGGCGTCGATCGCCAAGGCAGGCGAGATCAGCGAGACCTCGGTCGCGGCGCTGAAGATCGCGCAGGCGGCGGCGCTGCGGCTGCTGCGCGAGGAAATCCGCGACCGGCCGGTGCTGGGCTCATGGGATGCGCTGCTCGATTATCTGCGCGCCGACATGGCGCATGAGGCGATCGAGCGGGTGCGCATCCTGTTCCTCGATACAAGGAACGTGCTCATCCGCGACGAATTGATGTGGAAGGGCGCTGTCGACGAATCGGCGGTCCATATCCGCGAGATCATGCGCCGGGCGCTCGATCTGCAGGCGAGCGCGATCATCGTCGTCCACAACCATCCGAGCGGCGATCCATCGCCCAGCAAGCAGGACATCCGCCTGACCCGCGATCTCGCCGAAGCCGGACGGCATCTCAACGTCATTCTGCACGACCATATCATCATCGGCGCGCAGGGCCATTCGAGCCTGCGAGCGATGGGGCTGATCTAGCGCGCCCGCAGCGCGCGTTGCGCGTCAGCCGCGCCGTTGCTAGGCGGCGCCATGGTTCCCCGCTACGCGCGCTCCGAGATGACGGCGATCTGGTCGCCGGAAAACCGCTATCGAATCTGGTTCGAGATCGAGGCGCACGCGAC
>JBFWUJ010000014.1:3810-15663 GCA_050247295.1 Sphingomonas sp.
CTGAGGGTGGAGCCGATTTCCACCCAGGTCATCCCGCGCGACCGCCACGCGGCCTATTTCGCAACGCTCGGCGTCATCGCCTCCTCGATCGAACGGCTCGCGACGGAAATCCGCCATTTGCAGCGCACCGAAGTGCTGGAAGCCGAGGAATATTTCTCGCCCGGCCAGAAGGGCAGCTCGGCGATGCCGCACAAGCGCAACCCGGTGCTGACCGAAAATCTCACCGGGCTCGCCCGGATGGTGCGCGCGGCGGTGACGCCGGCGCTGGAGAATGTCGCCCTCTGGCACGAGCGCGACATCAGCCATAGCTCGGTCGAACGCTTCATCGGCCCGGACGCCACGATCACCCTCGATTTCGCCCTCGCCCGGCTTACCGGCGTGATCGACAAGCTGGTGGTTTATCCGGCGCGGATGCAGAGGAACCTGGACCGGATGGGCGGTCTCGTTCACTCGCAGCGCGTCCTGCTCGCCCTCACCCAGTCGGGAGTCAGCCGCGAAGACGCCTATACGCTCGTCCAGCGCAATGCGATGAAGGTCTGGGAATCGGATGGGGCGCTGTCGCTGCTCGAGCTGCTGCAGCAGGACGCCAACGTGACGGCGGCGTTATCGCCGGCCGCGATCGAGGCGCTGTTCGACCTCGATTACCATTTCAAGCATGTCGACACGATCTTCGCCCGGGTGTTCGGCGAGGAATCCGCCGCCTAGTCCAGCGCCAGCTCCCGCTGCTCCGGATCGAAGCGGCGCCAGCCACCGGGGCCGAGCCGCTCCAGCGGCCGGAACTTCGCCTTGTAGGCCATCCGCTTCGCCTCATCGACCCAATAGCCGAGATAGACATAAGGCAGCCCCGCCTTTCCGGCGCGGACGATATGGTCGAGGATGATATAGGTGCCCAGCCCCGGCCGCACCGCCACGTCGGGATCGAAGAAGCTGTAGATCATGCTGAGGCCGTCGGCCTGCTGATCAGTCAGGCAGGCGCCGAGCAGCCGCCCGGGCCGGCCGCCGACGGAAGGCTCGCGATATTCGACGATATAGGTCTTCACCGGGCTGTGCTCGACCATGTCGGCGAAATCGCGCTCGTCCATGTCGACCATGCCGCCGTCCGGATGGCGGGCGTGCAGGTAGCGGCGGAGCAGCTCATATTGCTCCTCGGTCGCCCAGGCCTTGCACGCGGTAATCTCCAGATCGGCGTTGCGGCGGAGCACCCGGCGCTGAGTGGCATTGGGTTGGAATTCGGGAGCGACGACGCGGACCGAGACGCAGGACGCGCAATCGAGGCAGGAGGGGCGATAGGCGACGTTCTGGCTGCGCCGGAAGCCGATCCGGCCGAGCGCGTCGTTCAGTTCGCCGGCGTGCGGCCCCGAAAGCTCCGTGAACACCTTCCGCTCGGTCCTGCCGGCCAAATAGGGGCATGGCGCCGGCGTGGTGACGAAGAAACGGGGAAAACGAAAAGGTGCGCTCAATGAGGGATCCTGCGGGCCAAGGTGAATCCGGTGGTCGCGATCTTTATGAGCCGTGGGCCTAAACTTGTGAAGGCCGCATCCGCTTCGAAGCGCGGTTAACGACGGGCCGTTTCAGCGTGGGACGACGGGCGGGCCGAGTCCTATCCGGCACGCGCTCTGGCGCACCGCAGGATGAAGTCCTATCGCAATATCCGCACCCGGCTCGCCTTTTCGGGCTCGGCGGGACGAGTGCGCCGGAGGCGCGGCAGATGGCCGCCCAACGGCATGACAGGAACTGACGGTTCAGGAGCCCGAAAAAATGAAGACAGCGTTGAGAATGGTGGCGGCGCTCGCGGCGGTGCTGCTTCACGGCCCCGCAGCGGCAGAAGCGCTGCTCGACAATGCCAATGGCTATACGCTCGATGCGAACGGCGCGCTGGTGCGCTTCACAGGCTTTCTCTTCGATCCGGCCAGCGGCAGGATAACGCGCCTGCTCCGTGAAGGCGACAGCCGGCCGGCGGAGGTGGAGGCGCGATATGACGCGCAAGGACGCACCGTGCTCCCGGGAATGATCGACGCCCATGGCCATGTGATGCCGCTGGCGATGCGCCGTTTCCTCGTCGACCTCGCGGGCACCGAAAGCCTGGAATCGGCGATGGCGCGGGTTTCCCGATATGCCGGGAACACGCCGGCGCCGAACTGGATCATCGGCCGCGGCTGGGACCAGGACCGCTGGGGCCTTGGAAGGCCCCTGGTGGCCGCCGACATCGACGCCGTGATCGCCGACAGGCCGGTGTGGCTGCTGCGCGTCGACGAGCACACGGCCGTCGCCAACAGCGCCGCCATGGCGTTGGCGGGAATCACGGCCGCAACCCCCGATCCGGCGGGCGGGCGCATCGGGCGCGACGGCCAGGGCCGGCCGAACGGCATCTTCGTCGACCGGGCGATGGACTTGATCTGGTCGTCGCTGCCGCGCGAGGAGCCCGCGGCGCTGGACCGGGGCCTCATCGAGGCGCAACAGGATTTGTTCAGCCTCGGCCTGACCATGGTCACCGATCTGGCGACCTATCCCCGCCAATGGTACAGCTTTCGGCGCGCCGGCGATCGCGGGCACCTCAAGATCCGCATCGTCACTTATGCCCTCGATGCCGATTTCCTGAGCGATGTCAGCCCCCAAGGGCCTTCCCCCTGGCTGTACGAGGGCCGGCTGCGCATGCTGGGACAAAAGCTGGTCGTCGACGGCGCGCTGGGCTCGCGCGGGGCATGGCTGATCGCGCCCTATGCCGACGCCGCCGGCGAGACGGGCCTGGCCCGCATTCAGCCGGAAGACATGCGCGCCGCCCTTGTTCGCCTGGCCCGAAATGGGCACCAGGCGGCGATCCATGCAATCGGCGATCGCGCCAACCGCGAGGTGCTCGGCGCGATCGAGGCGGTCGACGCCCAGCATCCTGGCGACCGGCGCTGGCGGATCGAGCACGCGCAGGTGGTCGACCCAGGCGATATGCCGCGCTTTGCCCGGCACGGCATCATCGCCTCGATGCAGCCGGTCCACCAGACGTCCGACCGGACCATGGCCGAGGCGCGCCTCGGGCCCAACCGGATGGCCGGCGCTTATGCCTGGCGCACGATGCTCGACAATCACGTGCCGCTCGCGTTCGGCAGCGACTTTCCGGTCGAAAGCGCCAATCCGTTTGTCGGCATGGCGATCGCGATGACCCGGCAAGACCAGAATGGCCAGCCGCCGGGCGGGTGGCGTCCCGAGCAGCGTATCCCCCTCCAGGCCGCCTTCGCCGCCTATACGACCGGGCCTGCCTACGCGGCCTTCGCCGAGGACCGGATCGGCAGGCTGGGTGAAGGAATGTATGCCGATTTCGTGATCATCGACCGCGACATCTTCCAATCGACGGCGGAACAGGTGCGCGCCACCCGGGTGCTCGAAACCTGGGTCGGCGGCGAGCGTGTCTGGGCCCGAGAAGGAGGCGGCGGCTGATATAGCTGGACGCTCACGTCCGGCCTGGCGTCGCGATCAATCCACCGGCAATGCGCGAACGCTGAAGCCTTCGGTTTCCAGCGCCTCGATCAGCCGCATGATCGCGCTCGAATCGCGCGCCTCGCACTCGACGTCGATGGCCGCGTCCTTGGCCGGCAGACGCGTGAAGACGCGCTCGTGCAGCACCTCGACGACGTTCACCTGATGGGCGGCGAAGAGCGTCATTACTGAAACCAGTGCGCCCGGCCGGTCCTGCAGCTCAATTCTGAGCCGGGTCATCCGGCCCGAGCGGGCGAGATCCCTCAACAGTACGTTGGCGAGCAGGTGGGTGTCGATATTGCCCCCGGTGACGACAAGGCCGACCGTGCGGCCCTCGAACCGGTCCCCGTGGGCGAGCACGGCCGCGAGGCCGGTTGCGCCCGCTCCCTCCGCCACCGTCTTCTCGACCGCGACCAGCATGCTGATCGCGCTTTCGATGTCGCGCTCGCTGACGAGGACGATGTCGTCAATCAGCTGGTTGACCAGACCCGACGTCAGCATGCCGGGCACCTTGACCGCGATCCCCTCCGCGATCGTGTCGCCGGCGCAGGGCAGCTGCTCGCGGGCGAACTTGGCGTACATGCTGGGATAGAGCGCCGCCTGGACGCCGATCACCTCGATGCCGGGCTTCACCGCCTTGGCCGCGGCGGCGACGCCGGAAATCAGGCCGCCGCCGCCGATCGGCACGACCAGCACCTCGACGTCCGGCGCATCGGCCAGCAGCTCCAGCGCCACCGTCCCCTGCCCCGCCATCACCTCGAAATCGTCGAACGGATGGACGAAAACGAGCCCGCGATCGTCGGCGAGGCGGCGGGCTTCGGTATAGGCTTCGTCGAAGACGTCGCCGAAAAGCACAACCTCGGCGCCATGAGCCTCGGTCTGGCTGACCTTCACCGTCGGCGTACCATTGGGCATCACGATCACCGCCGGCATGCCAAGACGGCGGGCGTGATAGGCGAGCGCCTGCGCATGATTGCCGGCCGAGGCCGCGATCACGCCGCGGGCCCGGGTCGCATCGTCCATCAGCAGCAGCTTGTTGAGCGCGCCGCGCTCCTTGTAGGCGCCGGTATGCTGCAGGTTCTCGAACTTCACCCAGACGGTCGCGCCGGTGCGTTCCGAGAGCGATCGGCTCAGCACCGTCGGCGTCCGCACGACGGCGCCTTCGATCCGCGCTGCCGCCGCCTCGACATCGGCGAGCGCGACCGGAAGATCATCGCGAGGAGCGGGACTGGCCATCGGCGGCGGTCTAGACCATCTGGCGCGGACCGTGAACAGCGCTTATCGCGAGGGCCCAACAGAGCGAGGCATCATGCGGCGAGACCTGATCAACTTCCTGCGGACGTTCCTGATCGTCTTCGTCGCCTGCACGGCCACGCCGGCGCTGGCCGACCAGCTGGTGGAGAATGTCAACGGCTACACGCTGCGCGAGGGCCGGCTGGTCCGCTTCAACGCGATGTGGATCGGCGACGACGGACGGGTGCGGCAGTTACTGGAGCGCGGCGACCGGCGACCGCAGACCCGCTATCTGATCGACGGCCGCGGGCGGACCATGATCCCCGGCCTGATCGACGCTCACGGCCATGTGATGGGACTTGGCATGGGGGCGATCCAGCTCGATCTATCCGATACCGCCAGCCTCGCCGAAGCGCAGCAGCGGATCCGCGAATATGCCGCCGCCAACCCGACGCCGCGCTGGATCGTCGGCCGCGGCTGGAACCAGGAGCGGTGGGGCCTTGGCCGCTTTCCGACCGCCGCCGATCTGGCCGGGCTGGCCGGCGACCGGCCGATCTGGCTCGAGCGGGTGGACGGCCATGCCGGATGGGCGAACGATGCGGCGATGCGCGAGGCGGGCGTGACCGCCGCCAGCCAGGCCCCCTCGGGCGGCCGGATCGAGCGGACCGGACGAAATCCGAGCGGCATCTTCGTCGATGCGGCGATGCGGCTCGTGGAGCAGGCGATCCCGGCAGCGCTGCCGGTGACCCGCGATCGCGCCTTCCAGCGGGCGCAGGAGATATTGCTCTCCAACGGCCTCACCGCGGTCGCCGACATGGGAACGAACGTAGAGGACTGGAACGTGATGCGGCGGGCGGGCGATGCCGGCCAGCTCAACGTCCGCATCCTCTCTTATGCGTCGGGCATCGATAACTTGCTCGCCATCGCCGGCACCCGGCCGACCCCGTGGCTCTATGACCAGCGCCTGCGGATGATCGGCGTGAAGCTCTATCTCGACGGCGCTCTCGGCTCGCGCGGTGCCTGGCTGAGGCAGCCCTATCGCGACGCGCCGGGCCAGCGCGGCCTGCCGCTGGTTACCGATACGGTGCTGAAGAACCTGATGAGCCGCGCGGCGATGGACCATTTCCAGGTCGCCGTCCACGCAATCGGCGACCAGGCGAACGCGCTGCTGCTCGACGCGATCAACGAGCTCGCCGACACCTATCGCGGCGACCGGCGCTGGCGGATCGAGCATGCCCAGATCGTCGATCCGGCCGATCTTCCGCGCTTCGCCCGACATGGAATCATCGCCTCGATGCAGCCGGTCCACCAGACCAGCGACCGGCTGATGGCGGAAGCGCGGATGGGGATCGAGCGGCTGGGCGGTGCTTATGCCTGGCGCAGCATGATCGCCAACAATGTGCCGCTCGCCTTCGGCTCCGACTTCCCGGTCGAAAGCCCCAATCCCTTCCACGGTCTCGCCGCCGCGATCAGCCGCGAGGATGCGCAGGGACAGCCGCCGGGCGGCTGGCTGCCGGAGCAGAGAGTGAGCCTGCTTCAGGCCTTCACCGCCTTCACCCAAGGAGCGGCCTATGCGTCGTTCGCGGAAGGGCAGATCGGCAGCCTCGAGCCCGGCAGGCAGGCCGATTTCATCTTCATCGACCGGGATATCTTCAACAATCTCGGCCAGCGCGAGATTCGCGAGACCCGGGTGCTGGAAACCTATGTCGGCGGCCGCAAGGTCTGGGAGCGGCGGGGCGGCGCGCGTTAGCCCCCGAGGGCGGTCATCCGGCTGACGGTCAGCAGCTGCGGCAGCACTTCCGCCTCCCGGCCCGGGGCATAATAGAGATAGAGCGGCACGCCGGAGCGACCGTGGCTGGCGAGGAAGCGGGTGATTGCCGGATCGCCGCGAGTCCAGTCTCCCACCAGGGTGCGGATGCCCCGCGCGGCGAAATGCGCCGCGACCTCGGAACGATCGAGCACCGCCCGCTCATTCACCTTGCAGGTGAGGCACCAATCGGCGGTGAAATAGACGAACACCGGTCCTGACCCGCGCAGCGTCGCCAGCCGCGCCTCGCTGAACGGCTCGGCGCCGAGCGCTCCTGTCGCAGCCGCCGGCGCGGCTTCGGCGGTGCGCAGGAAAGGCAGCGGCAGCAGCACCGCCAGCGCGATGACGATGAAGGCGGGCCAGAGGCTGCGGCCATCCTGCCGCCGCCCCAGCCACCACAGGCCAAGGCAGAGCAACAGCATGGCGCCGAGGCCCAGCGCCATGCCATCGACCCCGGTCTGCCGCCCCAGCACCCAGGCGAGACCGAGCGCGGTCAACAGCATCGGCACGGCGAGCAGGCGCTGAAAGCGGCCCATCCACGGGCCGGGCTTGGGCAGCCGGTTGCGCAGCGCCGGCACGAAGCCGAGCAGCAGGAATGGCAAGGAAAGACCGAGGCCGAGACCGGCGAAGACGGCGAGCGCCGCCCAGGCGGGAAGCACCAGCGCCGCGCCGAGCGCGAAGCCGAGGAACGGCCCCGTGCAGGGGGTGGCGACAAACGCAGCGAGCGCACCGGTGAAGAAGGCGCCTCGCGTGCCGCCTTGCCGGGCCAGTGCATCGCCACCGCCGATCGCGGGCAGCCGGAACAGCCCGGCGAGGTTGAAGGCGATCGCGGTGACGATCAGCAGCAGGATCAGGATGATGCGCGGATCCTGAAGCTGAAAGGCCCATCCGGCCGCGACGCCGGCGGCGCGCAGGGCGAGCAGCGCCCCGCCCAGAGCCGCGCAGATGAGGATCGCGCCCGCCGCATAGGCCAGAGCCTCGCGCCGTGCCGCGCTTTCGTCGGCCCCGGCGCGGGCGAGGCTCAGCGCCTTCAGGCTGAGGATCGGGAAAACGCAGGGCATGACGTTGAGGATCAGCCCGCCCAAAAGAGCACCGAGCAACGCGAACAGGATCGATGCTTCCGGAACGTCGCCGTCGGCCGTGGGCAAGCCGCCGGGCGCAGCCGCATCGCCGCCGCCCGCGGTGGCTGGATCGGCAGCCCCGCCGACCGTCGCGACCGCCTCTCCAGTCGCCGGAACGTCGCCGGGGCGGGCGGTCAGCGACAGGGCGGCACCGGGCGCCAGCTCGATCACGCCCTCGATCGCCGCCATGCCGCCCGCGCGGAGGCCGGCCCCGGTCTCGACGATCAGCGTGTCGCCGCGGCGCGAGATACGCTGCGGCGCGGCATGACGCAGCGCATCGATGGTGAGCGGGTAGAAATAGGGCTGCTCCAGGTTCGCGCCCGCGGGCACCGGAATGGCGAGCCGGAGGCTGTCCCCAACCACCTCGAAACGGCCCGCCCCCGCCAAAGGCCGCGGCAGCGCCTGGCGAAAGGCGGCAAAGCCGGGATCGGGTGCGCCGGGTGCGACCGTCGAGACGTCGGCCGAAACGTTCGCTTCCTCCGGTACACAGACCTCGTTGGTGCAGACCAGATATTCGATGCGGGCGTCGATCGGCGACGCGACGCCAGGCTCCGCATCGGCCGGCACCCGGATGGTGGCGAGCAGCGCATAATCGCGCTCGAACACATAGTTCATCAGCCCCATGACGAGCAGCCGATGCGGCGCCGGATATTGCAGCGGCTCCGCCTGCCAGCCTTCCGGCAGCCGCCAGCGCACGCGCGGTTGGGCCCCGGCATCGCCGGGGTTCCGCCAATAGCCGTGCCAGCCGGCCGCGGGCCGCATGACAAAGGCCACGGTGATGGTGGAGCCGGGGAGCACGCCCGCCGTCTCCGGCACCAGCGAGACACTCATCCGCCGCTGCGCCTCGGCCGGGCCGGCGACGAGCGCGATCAACAGAAAAAAGAGCGCCCCCCAGCGAGTCATGGCGGCGCTATAGCATGCGGGCGCGCCGACGCGACCGAGCAGCGCGACGAACCGTCAGAAAAAATATTCCGGTGGCGGGAACCTTACCTGCGCCGCCTCGTTCTGCCGTGCGGATAGTGACCTTTTGCCCCCCCGCTCTCGCTATCCGACACAATGGGCCCGGAACGCGCGCACCCCCTCCCCCCCGGTCGCGCCTTCCGGGCTCAAAATTTTTTTCGGCCTTGCTTGCGCCCGCCGCAGTGACGCGTCCTTTCGTCACGGATGCGGAACCGATCCTGCACATCGGCATTGACCGGAATCATGACGCGAGCGCATGAGTATCGCGTCGGGCGATGGAGGATTTGATGAAGAAGTTGATGGCTATCCTGCTGGTCAGCGGCACGTTCGTACTCGCCGCCTGCAACACGGTTGAAGGCGCCGGCCGAGACGTCCAGTCCGCGGGACGGGCGATCGAGGACGCCGGCGACCGCTAGAATATGCTCGGAAAGAGTTCGAAGCGCCGTCCGCAAGGGCGGCGCTTTGTTTATGCCGGCGGAACCTCGGCCGCCGCAGTGCGGGCCCGCCTCCGCTCGGTGAACCAGATCGCGACCAGCGAAATTTCGTAGAGCAGGACCAACGGGATCGCGAGCAGCAGCTGCGATACGACGTCCGGCGGCGTCAGTACCGCGGCGATGACGAAGGCGACGACGATCGCGTAGCGCCGGCCGCGCTTCAGTTGCTGCCGCGTCACCAGCCCGGCCGTCTCCAGCAAAAGCAGCAGCACCGGCAGCAGGAAGGCGACGCCGAAGCCGAAGATGAACCGCATCGAGAAATCGAGATAATTGCCGATCGCGGGCAGCGCCTCGGCGGTCACCCCGCCGACATTGCCCTGGTAGCTGAGCAGGAACCTCAGCGCGACCGGCATCGCGAAATAATAAGCCAGTGCGGCACCAAAGACGAACAGGAAGGGCGTCAGGATCAGGAAAGGAGCGAAGGCTCTCTTTTCCTTCGAATAGAGACCCGGAGCGACGAAGCGCCAAATCTGGTTGGCGATGATCGGGAAGGCAACCATGAGGGCCGAGAAGAAGGCGACTTTGATCTCGACGAAGAAGGCTTCGAAGATATTGGTGTAGATGAGCCGTCCCTGGCCGGCTTGGAGCAGCGGCTGGACCAGGAAACCGAAGATCGGGCGCGCGAAGTAGAGACAGACGGCAAAAGCGACGGCGAGCGCCGCGAAGCTCCAGAGCAGCCGCCGGCGCAGCTCGACCAGATGATCGAGCAGCGGCGCCTTGCTGCCGTCGAGCCCGTTTTCGGCGGGGGTCGTCCGATCGGCCTCGCTCATGTCGCGTCGTCCGGAGGCGGCACCGGCGTCGGCGCCGGGATCGGCGGTGCTGCCTTGCCGCGGGTGCGACGGGGCCGCGCGGGCGGCGGCCTGGGCCGTGACGGATCGTCCCGGGCCGGCGACGGCAGCGCCGACGCGACCTCCGTCTCCTTGCCCCAGTCAGTGTCGGCCGCCTCCGCCGGCGGCGGCGCCGAGCGCATGATCCGGTCGTTATTCGACTTCCAGATCTTCTCCATGTCCTGCAGCTCGGATTCACGGATCATGTTGTCGACGCCGGCCCGAAAATGGCTAGCCATGCCGCGCGCCCGGCTGACGAAATTACCGATCGTCCGCATCACACGCGGCAAATCCTTCGGCCCGATCACCACCAAGGCGACGATCGCGATGATCAGCAGTTCGCCGGAATCGATCCCGAACACGCGTCGCCCTCAATTCTGGCCGGAGGAAGGGGTCAGCGGGACTCGGCGTCCGGCGCGGGCGTCGCCGCCGGGGTCGGTTCCGCCGCCGGAGCAGCGGGCGGCACGGGCGGCGCCGGCGTCGCCTCGATCCGGCGCTGCGCCGAAGCCGCCTCGTCGTCCTCGCTCATGCCCTTCTTGAAGCTCTTCAGGCCCTTCGCGACATCGCCCATCATGTCCGAGAAGCGCCCCTTGCCGAACAGCAGCAGCACCACCAGGCCGACGATGAGCCAATGCCAGAGGCTGAAACCACCCATATGAATATTCTCCCGATCTCACGCCCTATCTAAGCGCGTTCGACATCAGATTCCAGTTCGTCCTCATCCTCTTCGTCTCGGTCGAGGACCATCTGTTCCAGCGCCGCGTCGATGGGATCGAGCAGGCCGGCGGCCTTGAGATCCTCGATCCCCGGCAGATCGCGGCGGCCCGCAAGACCGAAATGGCTGAGGAAATCCGGTGTCGTCGCATAAATGAGCGGCCGCCCCGGCCCCTCGCGGCGGCCGGCGGGGCGAATCCAGCCCGCCTCCATCAGCACATCCAGCGTGCCCTTGCTGATCTGGACGCCGCGGATCGCCTCGATCTCGGCCCGGCTGACGGGCTCGTGATAGGCGATGATCGCCAGCGTCTCGACCGCCGCGCGGGAAAGGCGGCGGCTCTCGGCCCGCTCCCGGCGGAGGATGTGCGCGAGATCGGCGGCCGTCTGGAAGTGCCAGCGACCGCCGCGCTCGACCAGCTCGATGCCGCGGCCGCCATAATGGCCCTGAAGCTCGGCGAGCAGCGCCGGCACGTCGGCGCGCTCGCCGACATGGAGCGCGATCTCGGCTGCGGACAACGGCTCCTCGGCCGCGAACAGCACCGCCTCGACGGCGCGGAGACCGTCCGGATATTGCGTCATGCCGCCCTCACGAAGAGCGGCGCGAAGACGCGCTTCTGATCGAGCTCGACCTTGCCCAGCCGCGCGAGCTCCAGCGTCGCAACGAAGGAGGAGGCGAGTGCGGAGCGGCGATAATCAGGATCGTCGGTTTCCGGCAGAAAGGCCTCGAGCGAGGTCCACTCCACTTTCACGCCAATCATCCGCTGCAGCCGGTGGATCGCCTCGTCCAGCGTCATGACCGTCCTGCGGGAGATGACGTGCACCGAAGGCTCGGCCCTGGCGCAGACGATGCCATAAGCGGCGATAAGATCATAAAGATCAGCCCGCCAGGCGGCCCGGCGTACCAGCTTCAGGCCTTCCGGCCGGGCCCGGCGAAAGACGTCGCGGCCGAGCTGGTCGCGCGCGATCAGCCGGGCGCCGGCCTCCCGCATCGCTTGCAGCCGCTGCAGGCGGAGCTGCAGCCGGGCCGCCAGCTCCTCTGCCGACGGATCCACATCGGTCTCCCGCGGCAGCAGCAGGCAGGATTTGAGATAAGCGAGCCAGGCAGCCATCACGAGGTAATCGGCGGCGATTTCCAGCCGCAGCTGTTTCGCGTCGGCGATGAAGACCAGATATTGCTCGACGAGGGCGAGGATCGAGATCCTGGAAAGATCGACCTTCTGCGCGCGCGC
>JBFWUJ010000014.1:15763-34553 GCA_050247295.1 Sphingomonas sp.
GACCGGCCATGGCCCGGCATGTGCTTCACGACGCCGACGCAGCCGCCCGCCGACAGCCCTTCCAGCACCGCGCGGCCGAGGGCGGCCACCTTCATCGGCTCGTCGCCCAATGCCCGATCGCCGATCACGTCATTCGCGCCCGGCTGGCGAACGTCGAGCAGCGGCAGGCAATCGACATTGATGCCGGCTTCAGAGAGCATCAGGCCGAGCGCCTCGGCATTCACCCGGGCTGCCTCGATCGCGCTGATCGGCGCCTTCTCGTAAAGCGAAGCGAACGCATCGCCCGCCGGGAATGCGGGCCATTCGGGAGGCTTCATCCGCGCCACCCGCCCGCCTTCCTGATCGATCAGGATGGGAAGGTCGGCGCGGCCGGAGAGGTCGCGCAGCGAATCGGTGAGGGCGCGAAGCTGGATGCGATCCACGCAATTACGGGCGAACAGGATGAAACCGGCCGCATCGGCGTCGCGGAACAACGATCGCTCACGATCGGTGAGGGCGGGCCCTGACAGGCTGAAAATCGCGGAGAGCATCGCCCAGCCATAGAGCCTGGGCGCGGCGAAACCAGCCTCTCCGGACACAAGGAAGGGGGCAGCCGAGGCCACCCCCTTCCCGTCCCCGCTCTGGAAGCGATTACTGGCTGTAAAGTTCCGAGATGTGCAGCTGCGCCGGATGATAGGCGCCGCGGCGCCCATAAGTGCCCACCCAGATCTCGTAACGGCCGGACCGGACGTTGTTGAAGCGGACCGATGGATTCATGCCGAAGCGGCCGCCATCGTCGTCGCAATACCAGCGGCCGTCCGGACCGTTGATGACCAGGGTCGTGTCGGCGCGCGAGGCGGCCGAGATGATCAGCGGCAACGAGCTGCCCGCGACGAAGTTCAGCCGCACGTCCGGCGCGTTCGAGATGAAGCCGCGGCAACGCGAGCTGATCCGCGACGCATCGATATTGCCGCCCGAACGGACCCGTACGACATGCGGATCGCGGGCATAGCCCGTGCGCAGGTTCACGGTGCCGTAATTGGGCCGCAGATTGTAATTCTGGGCCGAGGCCGGGACGACGACGGTCGCCGCCGCCAGCGCGAGGGCGATGCCGATCTTCGATCGGATGGACATGACGATTTCTCCCACTTTGATCTGCAAATCCGGGATCGCGCGAACGACCTTTCCGGCGGTGGAGATCATCGACTAGCTGGATTGGATCGTCACCCCCGCTTATGTCCGGACAGAAGTCCGACAAAAGTCGGATGGTTGCTGGTCCGGACCGAGCCTAAATTGCGCTGGATCAAGAAGCCGAGCATTATGACCGACAACCCGCTCGACATCCTCATTCTCGAAGACCAGGCGCTGGTTCGGGCCGGGATGCGGGCGCTCATCCAGATTAGCGAGCCGCATGCCCGCATCCGCGAGGCGGCGACCTTCGGCGAGGCGGTGAAGGCGGCCGAGGCCGGGCCGATCGACATCGCTTTTCTCGACATCGACCTGAAGCAGAAGGTCTCCGGCCTCGATTTCCTCCGCTGGCTTCGCGAGCGCGAGCGCGACACCCGGGCGATCATGCTCTCCGGCCGGGCCGAGAAGGAGCTGGTCATGACCTGCCTCGCCGAAGGCGCGAGCGGCTATATCGTCAAGGATATGGAAAGCGACGGGCTGTTCCGCAGGGCGCTCGACACGGTCTTTTGCGGCAGCATCTTCCTGCCGGCCAACGTCATCGGCCGCGGCGGCTTCACACCATCCAAACCGGCCGCCGCGCCTGCTTCGGCAGAAGCGATCGGCGTGACCGGCCGAACGCTCGAAGCGCTCTATTATGTTTGTCAGGGGCTGCCGAACAAGGCGATAGCCCGGCACATGGGGATCGAGGAGGGCACCGTCCGCAAGGACTATCTGCCCAAGCTGTTCCGCATCTTCCACGTCGTGCGTCGAACCGAGCTGATGATCGAGGTATCGCGCCGCGGGATCGCGCTGCCAAAGCCGGATACTCTCCAGGCTGCCTGATCTAGATCGTGGCCGGCGCGCGGACCACCGCGCTGATTGCCGTCACGAGCGCTTCTGGCGAAACCGGCTTGCGCAGCACCCGGCCGCCGCCAAGCAAAGCAGGATCGATGGCCTGCATTTCGCCCGTGATGACGATCAGCGGCAGGCTATCGCCGAACACGAGGCTGGTCGCGGCAACCACATCCTCCGCCTGCCGCCCTTCAGGCAGTCGATAATCGGTGATCAGCACGTCCGGATCCCGCTCGAAGCCCGGCAGCGCCGCCTCCAGCTCGGCGAGAGTGGCGAAGGCTTCATAGTGGATCGCGAGCGTTTCGAAGAGTTTCACCGCCGATTCACGCACCAGGCGGTCGTCCTCCACGTAAAGCACGTAAAGGCCGGCAAGATCGGCCGCCTCGGGCGGCAGGACCGGATCCGAGCGCCCGCTTATGCCGGCAAGGCTCCGCGCATAGGGCAGATCGAGCGAGAAACGGGTGCCGCCGCCGAGTTGCGAGCGCATTTCGATTCGGTGCTCGGGCAACAGCGGAATGATCGCCGCCACGATCGACAGACCGAGGCCGACGCCCTTTTCCCGATCCCGCTCCGCATTGCCGAGCTGAACGAAGGGATCGAAAACCCGCGCCCAATCTTCGGTTGCGATCCCGACGCCATTGTCGACGATGTCGAGACGCACCCGGCCGGGAAGGCAGACGATGCCGATCAGGACCGCCCGCTCCTCGCCCTTGCCCGGGTCCGAATGGGCGATCGCATTCGACAGCAGGTTTCCGATCACCCGACCAAGCAGGTGCCGATCGGAACGCACGGGAATCGACGGCGCCGCGCGCCATCGGAGGCGAATTTCGACCCCTTTTGCCGCCGCAGCGACGAGACATGGCGCGGCGACCTCTTCGATCAGCGCCGGCAGATCGAGATCGGCAATCTCCGCCTGCACGAACCCCGATTCGAGGCGCGAAATGTCGAGCACCGCGTTGAATGAGGTTCGAGTGAGGCGCGAGGCATCCTGCGCCAGGCCGAGATTCTCGGTCGCCCTTTCCATATCGCCCTGCTCCAGCGCATGGCGGGCGGCGCCAAGGAGATTGGTGAGCGCCTGCATCGGCTGCCGAAGATCATGTGCGGCATCGGCGAGGAATTTCGACTTCGCCTCATTCTGGCGCTCCGCCAGCGCCCTGAGCTCGTCCTTCGCCCGGACCAGCGCCTGCGTTTTCACCCGCGTCTCTTCCCGCGCCGCCTCCAGTCGCTCGTTGCGATCGGTGAGTTCATGCTCGCGGGCGAAGGCGTCACGGCCGGTCCGCTCGAGATCCACCGCGATCGCGCAACCGATCAGCGAAAAGCTGAACAGGAAAACGAGGGCCGCCAGATTATAATAAGACAGCGATTTCGAGAAGAATTGCAGCAGGCTGTCCGGCTGTCCCAGATCGGTCGTCTCCGCGAAGCCGAGAAAGGCAATGCTGGCGATGAAACAGAAGGCGGCCAGCGCGTAGACCAGGCGGCTGTCGAGCCGCAGCATCCCGAACATGAAGGTGAGGATCAGCGGCAGGCAGACATAATAAAAGAGATAATTATAAGGGAAGCTCGTCACCGCGATCATCCCCAGCGACAGCAGATAGAGCGCCACCGCGCAGCCAGCGAGGGCAGTGCTGGTTGCGCGATGGCTGTGGCGCTTGAGGATGAGGACGCCAATGGCGCCGGCGATGCACAATGTCCCCAGCCCGCGCAGGATCATCACCGCGCCGAGCGAAGGCCGGAAATCCTGGTTGCGGTAGGCGTGGAACCAGTCCCAGGCGAAATAGGAGACCCAGATCGCGGCGACGAGGATGATCGCGACCTGACGCGGCACCGTCCAGCGGCGCACCGATTCAGCCCGGTATTCCGCCTCCGTTTCCGGATCGAAGCATGACGGCGGCCAGAACATCCGCCGCAGGATCGGCGGCAGCCCGCGCCCGAACAGTGACGCTTCGCCCGCTTTCGATCTCGCCGTTCCCACCGTCACCCCGTCCCTCCGCGGCGCAAGCCTAAAGGGGCGGTGTCAGGCTGTCACGGACTCAGCCGACTGGCGAGCATGCCTCCCCGGCGGCCTGCAGGCGACGGCAGATCCCGGGCGCGTCAGGGCCGCTGGCGCGCAGGCGGTAGAGGGTCCGATTGCCGGAACGCACCGGAACGATACCATGGCTGAGCGGCGCGAGGTAACGGAAGCGCCCGGCAAGCGCGGTCCAGGCGCGGTTCGCGGCCGCTTCGCTCGAGAAGGCGCCGAGCTGGATCGTCGGGCCGCTCGCAACGGGGCGACGGGTTGGGGGCGGCGGCGCCGGGCGCGCCGGCTGCTGTTCCTGCGGCGCCGCGGCGGGAGGACCGGGCCGGGCAACCGGTGCTTCAGCCATCCGGTTGGTATCGATCCGGCCCTGCGGCTGTGCGCCTTCGCTCGCGGCGATCGCGGTATCGCCCTCCCCCTGCACGTTCATGCCGCCCGGATCTTGCGGCCGCACCTTATATTCGCCTTCCGGCGCAGCGATGATTTCGCCATTGCCGCCTGGCCGGTTGCGGTTGCCGAGCCAGAACAGGCCGCCGACGATCAGGCCAATCGCCAGCAGGCCGATGACCAGCGCGCCGACCAGCTTGGCCATGGAGGGGCCATCGCCTTCGCCATCCTCTTCGATCGCCTCGAGCCAGGGCAGCCGATCCTCGTCTGCAAGGTCTTCGCCCGGATCCTCGTCCACGACCTGCTCGGCCTCGGTCAGCTCGATCTCGTCCTCAGGGGTACGGCGGCGCGGCATCAGCTCATCTCCTCGGCCGCCTCCACACCCATGAGGAGGAGGCCATTGCGGATAATCTGCCCGATCGCTTCCGCCAGTTCCAGCCGTGAACGTGTCAAATCGGGACGCTGGCCCAAAAGGAAACGCTTTTCGGGATCGTCATTACCCTTGTTCCACGCGGCATGGAACGCGCCGGCGAGATCACCGAGGTAGAAGGCGATGCGGTGCGGCTCGTGCGCCGTGGCCGCGCCTTCGACGATCCGCGGGAACTGCGCGGCGAGCTTGACCAGCTCCAGCTCGTCCTCATCAAGCAGCGAGAGATCGGCAGCGTCCGGCAAATCCAGCCCTTCCGCCACCGCCTTGCGCTTCAGCGAGGAAATGCGCGCATGCGCATATTGCACGTAGAAAACGGGATTGTCCTTCGACGCCTCGACCACCTTGGCGAAGTCGAAATCCATCTGCGCATCGGCCTTGCGGGTCAGCATGGTGAAGCGCACCACGTCCTTGCCGACCTCGTTCACGACATCGGCGAGGGTGACGAAATTACCCGCACGCTTCGACATCTTCACCGGCTCGCCGGCGCGGAGCAGGCGGACCATCTGGACCAGCTTCACGTCGAACGGGGTCTTCCCCTCGGTGAGCGCCGCGACCGCAGCCTTGATCCGCTTGACCGTCCCGGCATGGTCGGCGCCCCAGATGTCGATCAGTTGATCGGCCGATTGCGCCTTCTGAAAATGATAAGCGAGATCGGCGCCGAAATAGGTCCAGCTGCCGTCCGACTTTTTGATCGGGCGGTCTTGATCGTCGCCGAACTGCGTCGCGCGGAACAGCGGCAGCTCGACCGGCTCCCAATCTTCAGGCGTCTCGCCCTTCGGCGCCTCCAGCATTCCGTCATAGACAAGGCCGCGTTCGCGCAGCCACGCCTCGGCCGCCTCGGGCTTGCCCGCCGCCTGCAGCGCCGCTTCTGACGAGAACAGGTCGTGATGGATGCCGAGCAAAGCGAGATCCGCCTTGATCAGCGCGATCATCGCCGCGACCGTCTCGCGCCGGAACAGCGCCAGCCACTCGCCCTCCGGCTTGCCGACGAAGGCATCGCCATGTGCCTCCGCAAGCTGCCGGCCGATCGGAATCAGATAGTCGCCCGGATAGAGTCCTTCCGGAATCTTGCCGATCTGCCCGCCCAGCGCCTCGCGGTAGCGCAGATGTGCCGAGCGGGCGAGCGCATCGACCTGGCCGCCGGCATCATTGACATAATATTCGCGGATGACCCGGTGGCCGGCATATTCGAGCAAGGCGGCGAGCGCGTCGCCGACGACGGCGCCCCGGCAATGACCCATATGCATCGGCCCGGTCGGATTGGCCGAGACATATTCGACATTGACCGTCTGGCCGCCGCCCATCTCGGAGCGGCCATATTCCGCTCCCTCGGCGACGATCGCGGCCAGCTCCGCTTCCCAGACGCCGCGGCCGAGGCGGATGTTGATGAAGCCCGGCCCGGCGACCTCGGCGCTCTCGACCTCGTCGAGGGCGGCGAGTTTCGGCACGATCGCCTCGGCGAGCGCGCGGGGGTTGGTGCCGGCGCCCTTCGCCAGCACCATCGCCGCGTTGGTGGCGAGATCGCCGTGCGCGGGATCGCGCGGCGGCTCGACCGCGACCGCCTTGCGATCGACGCCGCGCGCCAACACGCCCGCTGCCTCGAGCGCGTCGAGGGCGGCATGGATATGCGCGGCGAAGCGGGCGTAGAGCGTCATCGGTCTTCCAGCGAGCGGAGGAGGCGCGGCTCTAGCCGAGCAGCGCCCGAATGAACAAGCCTAGGTGAGGGTGGAGAGCGCGACCGGCACCCCGTCCGGGCCGGCGATCTCGGCATAGCGGCGCACCGCATAGCGATCGGTCATGCCGGCGATGAAGTCGCCGATCGCACGCAACAACGACACCGGATCGTCGTCCACAGGTCGCCAGTCGGGCGGCAGCAGCGCAGGATCGGCGCGATAGGCGGCGAACAGTTCGGCGAGGATGCGCTGCGCCTCGGCCCGAACTGCGCGCACCTGCGGCGCATCGTACATGCGAGCGTGCAGGAACGCCTTCAGCTGACGCTCCATGGCCGCCATTTCGTCGGAGAAACCGGCGAGCATCCGGCCGGCCTCCCGCACCTGCTCAATCCGGTCGAGCCCGGCGCAACGCCGGCCGGCTTCCGCCAAAACGTCATTGACCATGATGCCGATCAGATCGCGGATCAGCTCCCCCGCCAGCCTGTCCGACGCCATATCGGGATAACGGGCCCGCACATCGTCCCACACCCGCGCAACCAGCGGCACGGCCAGCACCTCTTCGAGCCCGAACAGCCCGGCCCGCAGGCCGTCGTCGATATCGTGATTGTCATAGGCGATATCGTCGGCGACCGCCGCAATCTGCGCCTCCAGGCTCGGCCAGCAGTCGAGATCGAGCGGAAAATCGGCATCCGCCTCGGCCAAGGCCCAAGGCGGGCGTTCGACCGGGCCATTATGCTTGGCGAGTCCCTCCAGTGTCTCCCAGCTGAGGTTCAGCCCGGCGAAGCGCGGATAGGGTCTTTCCAGCCTGGTCAGCGTCCGGAGCGTCTGGGCGTTGTGATCGAAGCCGCCGGCCGCCGCCATCGCCTGTTGCAGCACATCCTCGCCGGCATGGCCGAACGGCGGATGGCCGATATCGTGGGCAAGGCAGAGCGCCTCGGTCAGATCCTCATTGAGACCCAGCGCCCGGGCCATCGTCCGGCCGATCTGCGCGACCTCAAGACTGTGTGTCAGGCGAACCCGAAAATGATCGCCGTCCGGGGCGACGAAGACCTGCGTCTTGTGCCGCAGGCGGCGGAATGGAATCGAATGGACGATCCGGTCGCGATCGCGCTGGAAGGCGTCGCGCGGGCCGCGGGTCGCCCGTTCCGGCTCGGCGTGGCGGCGCCCCCGGCTGGCGGCGGGATCGGCGGCGAAGGGGGCGCGGTTCATTGCCGGCGCTCTATCTCCCCGTCGGCAACCGCTCAATCACCTGTCCG
This sequence comes from Sphingomonas sp., assembly GCA_050247295.1. GTDB lineage: Bacteria > Pseudomonadota > Alphaproteobacteria > Sphingomonadales > Sphingomonadaceae > Allosphingosinicella. Next base: position 23,522 of record JBFWUJ010000014.1, read on the forward strand.
GCCCCACTGGTCCAGGCGAAGGCGCTGAGATTCTGTCCCGCCAACTGATTGACGAAGGCCTGCGCGTCACGGGCGTTGCCGAACGGGCCGACGAGCAGCCGGCTGGTCTGGCTGGCCGGCGTGGTCCACGCCTGCATGCCATTGAGCAACGCCGGGGCGCGGCCACGCAGGCGGCGGAACTCGCCGGCCATGCTCGCCCGCTCGATATTGCCCGCGATCTGCACCCAATGACGGCTCGGCGACGCCGGCGGCGCGGCGGCGGGCGCTGGCCGGGGCGGCGGAGGAGGCGCAGCCGGCGCCGGGGACGGCGGCGGCGCAGCCCCGCCTTGCACATCCCGCGGCAGTGCGTTCACGACCATCGCGATGTCGCTGAGCGCCGAATTGCGTTGTTCCGAAGCCGGCGGCACCGGCGTGGCGGGCGGCGGTGAATCCTGCGGAGTCAGCGAGAAGCCAGGACCGGCGACAGTGTCGCCCGGCCGCACGCCGGCGAGAATGTCCGCACCGATCCGCGATTGGGCTGGCGCCGGCTCGGCGGGCGGCGGCTGGATCGGTTCGATGGCTGCGTCGTCCGCCCGGTCGTCTTCTTCCGGTTCCGGCGCGGGCTCCGGCGGCGGCTGAAAGCGCCGCAACGGCGCGGCCGGCGCCGGTGGCGCAGCGGCGGGCGGATCGGGCCGCGTCACGCGCCGCGTCGTAAGCACGACCGCATCCTGGCCGGGCACCCGTCGAATCCGCGATTCGCCGATCGCCGCAGTCTGCGTCCGGCGCGGCGCGGGCTCGGCGCGCGGCGGCCGCACCGCCGCCCGCTCGATCGGCGATCCGGCGCCGGTTCGACGGCCGCGGTCGGCACGCGCATCGCGCGCGGGAGTGGCCTCGACGGCGGCTGTCCTTGTCGGCGCCGGACCGCCGGCCAGCGCGAGCGCGCCCGGGTCCGGGCTGGTATCGACATTGGCCGCATATTGGGCCCGGCCGTCGCTCGGGAAAATTCCGAGATGGACCGCCATCGCCCGCTGCGCCGGATTGAGCGCGGGCAGGCGGCCAAGGAACGGGCTCATGGCGGTCCCGGCGCCGGGCATCATGGTCCCGGCCACTCGCGCCGCCCCGGCGGCATCGCCGGTCAGGGCCAGCACGAACGCCTGCGTCCGCCAGGCGGCGCGATCGTTGAGCCGGATCTGCGGCTCGAGCAGCCGCAACGCCGGCTCCCGCTGCCCGCTGATCGCCAGCGACAGGGCCAGCCGCCGGCGCGTCTCGGGATCGTCGCGTCGCCGCAGCACCAACGCATAATCGCGCTGCGCCGCACGCGGATCGCCGTTGAGGTCGTGGGCGAGGCCGCGATCGGAGGCGATCTCGATTTCGGGTGCACCGAGGCCGACCGCCTCCACGAACAGCGTCAGCGCCGGGCGCGCCTGCCCGAGTTGAACCATCGCCGAACCCATGCCGGCCCTGATCCGGGCGTCACGCGGCGCCAGTTCCCCTGCGCGACCGAAGAAGGTCAGCGCAGCCTGCGGATCGCCCATGCGCAGCGCGGCGCGACCGGATTCGACCAGGGCGGAGATATTCTCCGGATTTGAACCGACCGCCGTCAGATTGCGGCGCAGATCGGCGCCGGAGTCGGCCGGCGGCGCCGCGCGCGGCGGAGTATAGGGTCTTTCCGCGGGCGGCGTGTTCTGCCAGCGCTGCTGCGCTCCCGTCGGCGACGCCAATGCCATGCCGCCCGCCAGCAGCCACAGCCCCCGGCGCGCGCCCCGCCTCATCGATGCAAACATCGCGCGACCTGACAGCCGCGCGGCTGTACCGGCAATGACCGGCTTCACCGGCTGCGGCGAGCCGGTGCGAAGGGGCGATGAACGGCCCCTCCTGGCAGGAGGGGCACGATCGCTACTGGTTGTTCTGACGGTTCAGGAAACGCGGGATGTCGAGCGGCTCGCGGCCGGTCCGCATCCGCGGACCCTGATCGACCTCCTCGTCGACCTGCGCCTTGGCGGCGCCGCGGGCGATGTTCGACATCCGCTCGAACAGGGTGCCGCCCTGGGGGCGCGCCGCCGGCTCGGCCGGCTCCTCCTCACGCGACAGCCACGTCCGGGCGCCGGGCGTCGGCTGTTCCTCGGCCGTCGCCTCGGCCGCCTCTGGCATCACTTCGCCCTCGGCCGGACCGCTGTCGTCGAGCAGCAGTTCGTCGGCGGGCTCTTCGACAGGATGATCGAGCGTCAACTCCCCAGCCGTTTCATGGTCGGCCGCTTCCACCGCCGGCTCCGGCGGCGTCAGCGTCAGTGGTTCCGGTGCCGCCTCGGGAGCGGTCAGGGTCAGCGGTTCGGGCTCGGTGGCCACCTCCTGCTCCGGCTCGGCTGTCTCCGGGACGGTCGGCGCCGGATCGGCCTGGCGCGCGTTCGGGAAGGTGAAAACCTTCGCCTGCAACGGTGTCGCCTGGGTCGCTTCCTCGACGTCGATACCGGTGGCGACCACGGAGACCCGGATCTTGCCGTCAAGATCGTTGTTGAAGGCCGAACCCCAGATGATGTTGGCGTCCGGATCGACCAGTTCCTTGATGTGATTGGCCGCCTCGTCAACCTCCATCAGGCGCATATCCTCGCCGCCGGTGATCGAGATGATGACACCCTTGGCGCCCTTCATCGAAACGCCGTCGAGCAGGGGATTGGCGATCGCCTTTTCCGCCGCCTCGATCGCGCGATTGTCGCCGCCGGCCTCGCCGGTTCCCATCATCGCCTTGCCCATCTCGCTCATCACCGACCGGACATCGGCAAAATCGAGATTGATGAGGCCGGGCATGACCATGAGATCGGTGATGCCGCGCACGCCTTGCTGCAGCACCTCATCCGCCATCATGAACGCCTCCTTGAAGGTGGTGTTCGGATTGGCGATGCGGAACAGGTTCTGGTTCGGAATGACAATCAGCGTATCGACATGCTGCTGAAGCTCGTCGATGCCGGAATCGGCCGATCGCGCGCGGCGGTTGCCTTCGAAGCTGAACGGCTTGGTGACCACGCCGACGGTGAGGATGCCGCGGTCGCGCGCCGCCTTCGCGATCACCGGGGCTGCGCCGGTGCCGGTGCCGCCGCCCATGCCGGCGGCGATGAAGCACATATGGGCGCCTTCCAGCGCCTGTTCGATCTCCGCGCCCACCTCTTCCGCCGCAGCCTTGCCGATTTCCGGCCGGGAGCCGGCGCCGAGGCCCTGGGTGATTTTCGGGCCCAGCTGGATCTTGCGGTCCGCCATCGAATGATTGAGCGCCTGGGCATCGGTGTTGGCGACGATGAAGTCGACACCCTGGACGTCCGACTGGATCATGTTGGCGATCGCGTTGCCGCCGGCTCCGCCGACGCCGATCACGCTGATGCGGGGCCGAAGCTCTTCCACTTCCGGACGGATGAAATCGATGCTCATGCCTTCATCTCCATGGTCGCCGCACTTCGCAGCAGCGTTCAGCGTTTTTGCACGATGCGATTCTCGGGTGCGAGCGAAAACTGAATCGCGCGTTCATCTTTTCCCCAGATTTCTCAATACTGAGTCCGAAATGTCGCAATCAGGCGCTGGATCATGTTGCCGGCACCGCGATGCTCCTCGTTCGGACCCGCGAAGCGGGCGCGAAGATCGAGTGCATCGGAGGCGGCGAACTGCACCAGCCCCGCAAGGGTCGAAAAAGCGGGCCCGCTATGCGCTTCCGGCAAGCCCGGCATATTCGGCCTGCCGACGCGCACCGCGCGTCCCAGCACACCCTGGGCATAATCGGCGATCGCCTTCAGATCGGCGCCGCCGCCGGTGAGCACGATCTGGCGCCCGAACGGCCCGGAAAACCCAAGGTCCTTCAGCGCCGCCTCGACCGCCGCGATCAGATGCTCCAGCCGCTGCCGGATCACGGTGACCAGCTGGGCGCGGGTGATCCGGCTGGTCTCCACCCCCTCCTGGCCGCCGGCGATCGGGGCCAGCTCGATCATGTCATGATTGTCCCGCGGCGAGGTCATCGCCGAGCCGTAGAAGCATTTGATCCGCTCCGCCTCCGCCCGGCGGGTTCCAAAAGCGGATGCGATGTCGTCGGTGATGTCGCCGCCGCCCATCGGAATGGATTTCAATCCGACGAGCATCCCTCCGGCGAAGACCGAAACATTGGTGACCCCCGCGCCGAGCTCGACCAGGGCGACGCCAAGCTCGCGCTCCTCGTCGCTGAGGCACGCCTGCCCGGCCGCCACCGGCGAAGCGATGATCGCCTCGACCCCCAGATGGGCGGAGCGGACGCAATGATCGAGATTCTTCGCCGGCGCCGGATCGGCGGCGATGACGTGGATATCGACCGCCAGCTTGTCGGCATGGAGGCCGCGCGGCTGCTTGACCCCGTTCATGTCGTCGATGGTGTAAAGCGCCGGCAACGCGTGCAGCACCATCCGGCCGTCGGGCTCGATCGATTGCTGTCCCTCGGCGAGCAGGCCGTCGATGTCGGAATCGGTGATCCGGCGGCCACCGACCGGCAGCTCGACGGCAGCGACGGTGCTGACCAGACCGCCGGCCGAGAAGCCGACGAAGACCTCGTCGATGCTGGTGCCGGCGATGCGCTCCGCCTGATCGACGGCCTCGCGGATCGCGATCTCGCTTTTCTCCATGTCGGCAATGAAGCCGCGCTTGACCCCGCGGCTCTCGCGCTGCCCAGTGCCGAGGATCTTCAGCCGTCCGTCGGCATCGGGGGCGGCGATCATCGCCGAAATCTTCGACGATCCGATATCGAGCCCGGCCACGAGCTTGTCGGTCGCGGCGGGCGGCGGGCGGCGCATCAACGGACCCCCGTCATATCGTGTCCGCGAGATCGGCCGGCGGCTGGCCGGGATCGGGCGGCGTCAGGGTAGGCACGATGGCGCCCGGATCCCGCGAAATACGGACGTAGGTCCGCCGCGGATCGCGCATGTCGATGCGCACGAAACCACGGCCCAGAAGCGCATCCTGCTGGTCCATCAGGGCAAAGCGCTGCAGCGCCTGTTGCGCCGCCTCTTCCCCCTCCGGCAGCATCAGCAGCTCGCCGCCCTCGAAGCGCAGGTTCCAGCGCCGCTGCCCGACCCAGGTCGCGCCGCCGATCAGCGGCCGCAGGCGCGGCGCCTGGTCGAGGAGCGTTGCAAGGCCGGTGACGTTGCGGTTGGCGCCGATGCCCACGATCAGGGGCAGCTGCGGCATCGCTTCGACCCGCACCGGCTCCAGCACCACGCCTTCCGCATCGACGATGCTGAGCCGGCCGCCATGTTGCCAGATCGCCGCCGGCTGCCTCTCAATCACGTCGACGACCAAGGTATCCGGCCAGCGGCGGGATACGCGCGCATCGCGAATCCAGCCGAATTGCAGCAGCCGCCGTCGCGTGTGCTCCAGATCGATCATCGGCATCGCCATCGAGGGCTGATCGAAGGCGACATTGTAGATGGCGAGGCGGGAGACACGGGCCGCGCCCTTGATCTCCACCCGCCGCATCGTGAAGCCGGCCCCGCCCAGCCCCTCGCCTATTCCGGCCGCGGCGAGTTGCGGCAGGCGAAAGGCGAGGATCGCGGCAAGGATCACCGCCGCCGCCATGCCGGCGATGATCCAGTTTGCGATCCGGCGGCCGGTACCCGGCGCGAAACCGAATTCCTCCATCAGGCCCGGCTGCTTGGCCCGCCTCGTACTGACCGATCGACCGCCGCCGCGCTGCCGCGATCGGCTCGAGCCGCCGCGCGCCGCTCTCGCCGTCATAATGCCTCCGCCACGATTCGCTCGACCAGAGCGGGATAGTCGATGCCGCGCGCCTTGGCCTGCTCGGGAACGAGACTGAGTGGCGTCATGCCGGGCTGGGTATTGACCTCCAGCAGATAAAGGCCTGCTTCGCCCTGTTCGTCGTCCCAGCGGAAATCGGCCCGCGATGCACCCTTGCAGCCGAGCAGCCGGTGCGCCTTCAGCGCCATTTCCATCGTCGCGGCGCGGATTTCCGGCGGCACGTCGGCCGGACAGACATGTTCGGTCATCCCGTCGGTATATTTCGCGTCATAATCGTAGAAGCCCGACTTGGGCTGAAGCTCCGTCACCTCCAGGGCCTCGTCGCCGAGTACCGCCACGGTAAGCTCGCGGCCCCTGATGAACGGTTCGGCGAGCAGCCGGTCGAAATGCTGCCAAGGGCCTTCGACATCGCGGCCGATGGGATCGCCGTAATTTCCTTCCGCGGTGACGATCGCGACGCCGACGGACGAGCCTTCGTTCACCGGCTTCAATACATAGGGCCTGGCCATCGGATCGCGCTCGTACAGACTCTCGCTTTCCACCACCTCGCCGCTCGGCATGCGGATGCCATGCGGCACCAGCACCATCTTCGTCAGCTCCTTGTCGATCGCGATCACCGAGGTTTCAAGGCCGCTATGGGTATATTTCAAGCCCATAAGATCCATCATCCCCTGAACAGCGCCATCCTCGCCGGGGGTTCCGTGCAGCGCGTTGAAGACGATGTCCGGCGCCGCCTCGCCGAGCCGGGCGGCAACATCCCGGTCCATATCGATCCGGGTGACCCGGTGGCCGCGGCTCTCCAGCGCCTTGGCAACGCCTTCGCCGCTCATCAGCGAGACCTCACGCTCGGCCGACCAGCCACCCATCAGCACCGCGATATGCAGCGATCCACCCACCAGGCTCAACGCGCCACTCCCACTCTTTGAATCTCCCATTCCAGCTCGACGCCCGAATGCGCCTTCACCCGTTCACGCACTGTCTCGCCCAGCGCCTCGATATCGGCGCTGGTCGCCGCGCCGAGGTTGAGCAGGAAGTTGCAATGCTTCTCCGAAACCTGCGCGTCGCCAATGCGCAAGCCACGCAGGCCCGCCGCGTCGATCGCCTGCCAGGCCTTGCGATCGACCGGATTCTTGAAGGTCGACCCGCCGGTCTTGCTGCGCAGCGGCTGCGATTGCTCGCGGCTTTCGGCGATCCGGTCCATCTCCGCCTGGATCGCATCGGGATCGCCGGGCTGGCCGCGAAAGCAGGCACCGACGACGATCGCGCCTTCGGGCAATTGCGAGTGGCGATAGGTATAGCCGAGATCGGCAAGCGCCAGCGTTTGCAGGCTGCCGTCACGCAGCACGACATCGGCCTCGACCAGAACGTCCCTGACCTCGCGCCCGTAAGCGCCGCCATTCATCCGGACGAAGCCGCCGACGGTACCGGGGATAGAGCGCAGGAACTCGACGCCGGCGATCCCGGCGTCGCGCGCCTTCGACGAGACGAGGATGCCGGATGCGCCGCCGCCGCAGCGCAAGGTCACGGCATCGCGCCGGATGACAGTGGCGAAGGGCTTGCCGAGCCGCACCACGACGCCACGCACGCCGCCGTCGCGGACGATCAGGTTCGAGCCGAGCCCGAGCGCCATCACCGGCACGGCCGGATCGAGATTTGTCATGAACGTTCGAAGATCGTCGAGGTCCCTCGGCTCAAACAGCCACTGCGCCGCGCCGCCCGATTTGAACCAGACGAGCGGGGCCAGCGGCGCGTCGCTTGTGAGCGTCCCGCGCACCGGGGGCATGTCGATCACCGCGTTCATGCCGCCTTCGCTCGGGCGATGTCGTCAGCCATCGTCGCTGCCCATTTGGTGATGTCGCCGGCGCCCAGGCAGATGACCATGTCACCCGGTGCGAGCAGCCGGCCGAGCTGGGCGCAGGCATCGGCCGCGTCGGCCACCGTCCGGGCGCCCAGATGGCCGCGCGTCTTCAGGCCATCGACCAGCGTTTCATGATTGATGCCCTCGATCGGCTGTTCGCCCGCCGCATAAACGGGTGCGACCAGGACATGATCGGCATCGTTGAAGGCGTTCTGGAAGCCGTCCATCAAATCCTGGAGGCGCGAATAACGATGTGGCTGGACAACCGCGACGACCCGGCCGGTACAGCCTTCGCGCGCCGCCGCCAGCACCGCCATGATCTCGACAGGATGATGGCCATAATCGTCGATGATGGTGACCCCGTCGATTTCACCGACCTTGCTGAAACGGCGCTTCACACCGGCAAAGCCGTCGAAGCCGGTTGCGATCACCGCATCCGGCACGCCGAGCTCGAGGGCGACGCCGACCGCGGCAAGCGCATTCTGGACGTTGTGCCGACCGGGCATTGGAAGGTGGATGCCCTTGATCGTCCGCTGAACCCCGTGCCGGTCGCGCACCGTCGCGTCGAACCGGCTGCCGCCGGGAATGGCAGTGACATTGTCGGCCCGAATATCGGCCTGGGCGGCGAACCCATAGGTGGTGACGCGCCGGTCCTTCACCCGCGGCACGATCCCCTGCACCTCGGGATGATCGACGCACAGCAAGGCGGCGCCGTAGAAAGGCACGTTGGCGACGAATTCGACATAGGCGTCCTTGACCCGGTCGAAGCCGCCATAATGATCGAGGTGCTCGGGATCGATGTTCGTGACGACGACGATCGTTCCGTCGAGCCGCAGGAAGCTGCCGTCGCTTTCATCCGCTTCGACCACCATCCACTCGCTCTTGCCGAGCCGGGCATTGGATCCGTAGCTGTTGATGATGCCGCCATTGATCACGGTGGGATCGATCCCGCCCGCGTCCAGCAACGCGGCGACCATGGAGGTGGTGGTCGTCTTGCCATGCGTTCCCGCCACCGCGACGGTGAGCTTCAGGCGCATCAGCTCCGCCAGCATCTCCGCCCGCTTCACGACGGGGATCCGCCGCTCATAGGCGGCCGCGACCTCCGGATTGTCCTTGTTGATCGCCGAGGAAACAACGACCACCGCCGCCTCGCCCAGATTGTCCGCGCTGTGGCCGATAAAGATCGGAATATCGTGCTCGCGCAGCCCCTCGACGACATAGGAATCGGACACGTCCGATCCCTGCACCCTGTAGCCCAGGGTCTTCATCACCTCGGCGATGCCGGACATGCCGATGCCGCCGATACCGACGAAGTGAATGATGCCAAGATCGATGCCGGGCGCCTTCATGCCGCGACCGCTCCCTGCGGCATCCGGCGGGGCATGCGCGTCTCGACCGGAACCGCGACGCTGTCCGATCCGGCGCCGGTCCGCTCGACCAGGTCGGCAAGGTCGCGGGCCGCGTCCGGCCGGCCGATCGAGCGCGCCCGCGCCGCCGCGTTGGCAAGCGCGCCGGGATCGAGCGCCAGTTTCTGCATCTGCTTGGCAAGCTCGACCGGGCTGAAGCGGGTTTGGGCGATCGCGCGGCCGCCCCCGGCGCGCGCCATTTCCCGGGCATTGGCGGTCTGGTGATCGTCGGTCGCGCTCGGCAGCGGCACCAGGATTGCGGGCCGGCCGGCGGCGGTCAGCTCGGCGATCGTCGAGGCGCCGGCGCGGGCGATCACGAGATGCGACCAGGCGAGCCGTTCCGGCAGGTCGGGCAGGTAGGTGGCGAGATCGGCCGGGATGCCAAGCTCGGCGTAGCGCGTTCGCACCCGCTCGATATCCTCGGCCCGGCATTGCTGCGTGACCTGGAGGCGGCGGCGGAAATGTTCGGGCAGCAATGCGAGGCCCTCGGGTACGACGTCGGCGAGGATCGACGCACCCTGGCTGCCCCCCGTTACGAGCAGCCGGAAGATGCCGTCTTCCGACAGCGCCGGGAACGGCGCCTCGCGGATCGCCAGCACCTCGTCGCGCACCGGATTTCCGACCAGATGGACCTTGTCCCCGGCGGCGCCCGGCACCCGATCGACCCGATCATAGGCGGTGGCGATCGCATCGACCCGGCTGGCAACCATCCGGTTCACCCGCCCCAGCACCGCATTCTGCTCATGGATCAGGGTCGGCAGCGTTGCCGCCCGCGCCGCCAGCAAGGCGGGGAAGGCCGGATAGCCGCCGAAGCCGATCACCGCTTCCGGCTTGAAGGTCTCGAACAATCTCAGCGCCATCGCCCGGCCGGTCCAGATCGCCCGCGCCGCGCGCCACCAGCCGATCGGCCCGCCGCCCAGCCGCCCGGCCGGCAGGATATGCACCTGCACTTTTTCGAACAGGCCCGGAATCCGCGCCCCGCGATCATCGGTGACGAGGGCGCAGCGATGGCCGCGCGCCAGCAATTCCTCCGCCAGCGCATGGGCCGGCATCATATGTCCGCCGGTGCCGCCGGCGGCGAGGACATAGTGCCGCGACATCGTCATCGAAGGCTCGCTCTCTTCACCACATAAGGCGAACGCTGAAGATACGGATTGCGGCGGCTGAAGGCGAGCAAAAGCCCGAAGCCCATCGAAAGCGCGATCATCGACGATCCGCCATAAGAGATGAACGGCAGCGTCATCCCCTTGGACGGCGCGATATGGACGTTGACCGCCATGTTGATCAGCGCTTGCAGGCCGAACTGGCAGACGAGGCCGGCGGCGGCGAGGACGACGAACTTGTCCTCTTCATTCAGCATCCGGATCAGCACCCGCACGACGATGGTCAGATAGAGGATTGCGATCGCCAGGCAGGCGATGATCCCGAATTCCTCGCCGATCACCGAGAAGATATAATCGGTATGCGGCTCCGGCAGGTTGAACTTGCGCATGCCTGCCCCCGGCCCGGCCCCGAACATGCCGCCGGCCGTCAGCGTCCGAAGCGCCGATTCCACCTGATAGGTGTCGCCTTCGGAGAACAGGAAGCCGTCGATCCGGGCCGTCGCGACCGGGTAGAAGAGATAAGCGAGGACGACCGCGACCAGCCCGGCGGCGCCGAGAATGTAGAGATGCCGCATCGGCGCGCCCGACAGCGCCAGCAGCAGCACCCAGGCGGAGGCGAAGATGATCGTCTCGCCGAAATTGGGCTGCTGCATCAGCAGCAGCGCGATGATGCCGGTGACGAGGGCGGTCAGCGGCACCATCGGCAGCGAGGGATCCTTGTCCCGCAGCGACAGCATCCATGCGATGCTGACGATATAGAGCGGCTTCAGGAATTCCGACGGCTGGAACTGGGTGATGCCGACGCTCAGCCAGCGCCGCGCCCCGTTCACCTCGACACCGACAATCGGCACGAGAAACAGGAGAATGAGGAAGAAGACGGCGCCGAGGATCGACCAGCGGCGCGCCGCATCCTTGGTCAGCATCGA
>JBFWUJ010000015.1:0-22701 GCA_050247295.1 Sphingomonas sp.
TCGGACGCGATGGATTTCGAGCTCGCGGCGATCCACCGCGATCGGCTTCGGGCGCTCACCTATATCCAGGGCAGCCAATCGATCCATGCGGACAAATTGGGCGATGCGGACCTGTTCGCGCTGGCCGGCAAGGGCGGACAGATCTGCATCCAGGCCTTCTTCATTCGCGGCGGCCAGAATTGGGGCCATCGCAGCTTCTTTCCGGCCCATACCAGCGACGTGCCGGAGGCAGAGGTGCTTTCCAGCTTTCTCGCCCAGTTCTACGAGGAGGTGCCGCCGGCCCGCCTGATCCTCGCCGATCGGCCGCTGCCCGATGCGGCGTTGCTGGCCGAGGCCTTTACCGAGCGCGCCGGGCGCAAGGTCACGCTCAAGGCGCCCCAGCGCGGCGATCAGGCGCGCATGATCCGTCAGGCGCGGCGCAATGCGGAGGAGGAGCTTGATCGCCGGCTCGCCGAAACCTCGACCATGGCGAGGAATCTGCGCGAGCTGGCCGATCTGTTCGAGCTGCCCGAACCGCCGCAGCGGATCGAGGTCTATGACAACAGCCATGTGATGGGGACGAACGCGGTCGGCGCGATGATCGTCGCCGGTCCGGAGGGTTTCCGCAAGAACGCCTATCGCAAGTTCAACATCAAGCGGCCGGAGACCGCGCCCGGCGACGATTTCGCGATGATGCGCGAGGTGCTGGGCCGCCGCTTCGCCCGGCTGGAGAAGGAGGATCCGGACCGGTCGAGGGGCGAATGGCCGGATCTGCTGCTGATCGATGGCGGCAAGGGCCAGCTTTCGTCCGCCTGCGAGGTGATGGAGGATGCCGGGGTCCATGACGTGCCGGTGATCGGCGTCGCCAAGGGGCCGGACCGCAATGCCGGCCGCGAAACCTTCCACTTTCCGAACGGCCGCGAGGTGACGCTGCCGCCCAATGCGCCGGTGCTCTTCTATCTGCAGCGCCTGCGCGACGAGGCGCACCGTTTCGCGATCGGCGCGCACCGGCAGAAGCGCGCGAAGTCGATGGTCAGCAGCCCTCTCGACGACGTTCCCGGCATCGGCCCGGGCCGCAAGCGCGCGCTGCTCATGCATTTCGGCACCGCCCGCGCGGTGAAGGCGGCGGCGCTCGAGGATTTGCGCAAGGTGCCGGGCATTTCCGCTGCCACGGCGCAGGGCATATACGATTATTTCCATCCGCGCGGCTGACGGACGAGGCGCGTGGCGCTATCCGGAATCGATCATCATGTGGCGTGGAGGCGCGTGTGGCCGACGATGTGCAATATTGGGATGGCTATCGGCTCAACCCGGACGGAACGATCCAGTTTTCTGCGATCGTCGATTACGGAATCCTGACCGTGCCGTCCGGCGCGATTTTCCAGTTCAACCACGCGGCCAGCCAGCAGCATCTGGATGAAGGCCGGCTCGAATCGATCCAACTCCACCTCGCGGCCGACAAGCTGCGCGAATGCGGGGAGGAACTGCTCCGGATCGCGGACCGGCTGGGCGCGTAGGGCGCGCGCCCTGTCGGTATGGTTTACAAAAGGTTAGCGGTTAACCGTGGAATGCACGGATTTCCGCCACTGGCCTGCTTCTTGCTCTTCGTTCGATCATGTTGCGGGTGATCAAAAGGCTGTTCGTCATCGGCACCCGCTGGGAGGCGATGGCGGTGATCTACGCTCTCGCGCTGGGGGCGGTCGAGCGCGGCTTCCATTATGTCGCGCAATATCCCGGCTGGGGCGGCTGGCTGCTGTTCGCCGCCTGCACCGGCGCGGTGTTCCTCGCCGGCGCCAGGCTGATGGAACTGACCCGCAAGGACAGCGGCGCCCGGCGGCGAAAGACCGATTTTCCGCCCCGGAACCAAATGTTGGCGGAAAACGCCAACTAGCGGCTTTGGCTCGTCGCCGGCTCTGTCGCCGCAAAATGCAAAAAATCTAGGAAAACTGCCAAAAATTTCGTTTGGCACGGCTCTTGTTAGCCTTGTGGGCACGAGTTCACAACGGTTCAAACAGGAGCAAGCCAATGTTCAATTATGCCAACATCACCGCCGCCATCGGCGCCATCCTGATCTCCGCCGCCTGCGTCACCGCCGCGGTCGGCCCCGCCGCCGCCGAGGAGCGCGCGCCGGTTCAGATCGCCGCCGTCCAGGCCCCCGCTTCGGCTCAGGTCAACGCCTGAACCGCCGGCTGGGGCGCGCCTCCCCCCGCCGCGCGCCCCGGCCCTTTCTCTTACGCCGCCGCCGTCGGAGTATCGGATGAGCATTTTCTCCCGCACCCGCGACATCATCGCCGCCAACGTGATCGACCTTGTGGAACGGTCGGACGATCCGGCGAAGACGATCCGCGTCATGATCCTCGAAATGGAGGAGACCTTGGTCGATGTCCGCGCCAGCGCCGCTCGCAGTATCGCCGACCAGAAGGAGAAGCGCCGCCAGATCGCCCAGCTCGCGGACCTGCGCGATAAGTGGACCGAGCGTGCCGCGCTGGCGATCGAGAAGGGTCGCGACGATCTCGCCCGCGGCGCGCTGATGGAAAAGGAGAAGCTCGCCGATCTCGCCGAGGAGATCGAGGCCGAAGTCGCGCAGATCGATGCGGTCCTGCGCGCATCGGAGGCCGATATCGCCAAGCTTCAGGCGAAGCTGCGCGAGGCGCGCACCCGTCAGCACGCGATCCAGACTAGGCTGGAGACGGCCGAGAACCGGGTCCGGATGCGCGAGGCCTATGCCGGCGCGCGGGCCGAGGAGGCCTTCTCGAACTTCGCCCAGCTGGAGCGCCGCGCCGATCTCGCCGAGGGGGAGGCGGAAGCGCTCGCCCTCGCGGCGCCGAAGACGCTCGAGGAAGAGATCGCCGAATTGCGGGTTTCCGAGCGGGTCGATGCCGAGCTTGAGGCGATGAAGGCGGCGCGGAGGATCGCGGCATGACGTTCGAATTCAATCCGGCCGACATCGGCGACATCGTCGAGATCGCCTCGATCGTCGGTACCATCGTCACCGTCCTGGTCTTCGCGATCGTCGCCTATTTCCTGGTCCGGCCGAAGCGCCGGCGGGACATGCCGCAGCGACCGGCGCCGGACGGGCTCGAGATGGAAGAGATGCTGGCCCTGATGGACCGGATGGAACGCCGCCTGGCGACGCTGGAGCGCGCGATAGGCGACGATCGCCCGGAGCGGCTCGCCCGCCGGGATGAGGACGACGAGATTTTGAAGGCGGCCCAGCGCCGCGAGCTAGGGAGGACGAAATGAGGGTGCGTGGCAGGACGTTCGAGGTGGATCGGGAGAATGGCAAGCTGCTTGGCGTCTGCGCCGGTATCTCCCGCGCGACCGGCGTGGACGCGACGATCGTCCGGATCGCCGTCGTGCTGGCGGCGCTGCTCACCAGCTTCGTCGCGATCTGCATCGTCTACGGCGTCGCCGCGGCGGTCGGCCATCAGCGCCGGGGAACCGCGCCCGCCAGGATCGCCCAGAGCGACGATCTGCGTGACCGGATGCGGGCGCACGACCTCAGGATGCAGGCGATCGAGACCTATACGGCGAGCGCCAACAGCCGCCTCGCCCGCGAGATCGAGGATCTTCGGTAGCAAAGGGCGCCGCATGCCGCCGGCGCAGGGAGGATGAGATGAGCGACCCCGTGAACACGATCATCCTGGCGAGCTTCGGCCTGATCGGCCTCGCCATCGGCACTCTCGCGGCCCTGAAGGGCTGGCAGGGCTGGCTGGAGGTGCGGCGGCTGGAGCTGGCCGGCGCCCGGCGCGAACGCGGCGGCGGCGATGCCGCCGACCTGATCGAGATGGCGGACCTGCGCGAACGCGTTCGCAAGCTGGAATCCATCGCCGCGGTGATCGATCTGTAGGAACGGCGAGCGGGTGGAGGCCTAATTCTCCACCCGGCCCCGTTCGCTCGCGCCGCCCGGCGCGATGGTCCACAGGTCGCCGAAATCCGGATGCGATAGCGGCGCCGGCCGAGTCCCTCCCAATTGCTCGACGATATCCGGCACCGTGTTCGAATGGCCGACGATCAGCACCGGTCCCGGCGCCGCCCGCGCGCGCGCCACCAGCCCCGGCGTATCGGCCGGATCGTAGACGGTCACCGTGAGGCCGTAGCGCGCGGCGGTCGGTGCCGCGGTCTGCCGGGTGCGGCGATAGTCGCTGACGAAAATCGTTCGCGGGGGGTGCGCCGCCAGCCGTGCCGGCAGCAGGGCGGCGACCCTCTGGCCCTCGGGCAGCAGGTCCGGATCACGTTCGCCCGCAGGCGTGTGAAGGTGACGCACGACATAGAAAGCGGGTGTTGGCGTCGCGGCGGGCGTCGTCATGCAGCCGGCGAGCAGCGCCAGCGCCAGTGTCGCCAATAGTCCCTTGAAGCGCATTTCTGTCCTCCCGTTGACGCGCATGGCCCCGTGAACGCATCACGTAGCGATGCTGATCGAACTCGTCATTGCCGCGGTCATGGTCCTCCTGACTGTCGCCATCCACGGCCTCGGCCTCGCGGCGCTGGTTCGCCTGCTGCGGCTCGAAGCGCAAGAGGAGGAGGCGCACCGGGCATCGCCCTTCGCCTCCCGGTCCATGGTCATGATGCTCGCGATCGTTATCGGCCTGTTCGTCCTGCACGGCGTCGAAATCTGGCTCTATGCCGGCCTTTACCATGCTCTCGGCGCGGTCGCGGATCTGCGCACGGCGGTCTATTTCTCGACCATCACTTATGGCGCCATCGGCTATAGCGATGCCGCGATCCTGCCCGATTGGCAGCTCGTCGCCGCGATCGAGGGGATCAACGGCGTGCTGCTGATCGGCTGGTCGACCGCCTTCTTCGTCCGGGTCATCGGCTTGATGAGCCGCCGTTAGCCTCGCCTTTCCTTCCTTTGAACCTCGCGCCGCGAAAATTGACTAGGGCGCGGGTTGCTTCCAAGGGAAACCCGCCGGACGCCCAGCGCGGCGGCAAGAATAGGATTCGAGGAGAGGATGGCCAAAGACGCGAAGCGCCCCAATCGGCCGGCGCTTTCCTTGCATGTTCCGGAACCCGAGGCGCGGCCGGGCGATGCGATCGATTTCAGCGGCATTGCGGTGGCGGCTGCGGGTGAGGCGCCGCGCCCGGATGTGGCGGTCACGGCGGCCGAGACGCACCCGCTTTGCTTCACCCTGGTCCGGGTGCTTGACGATGCGGGCAAGGCCGTCGGCCCCTGGGATCCCCGGCTGGATGCGGAAAAGCTGCGGCGGATGCTGCGCGACATGCTGATGGTCCGGGTGTTCGATGAACGGATGTTCCGCGCCCAGCGCCAGGGCAAGACCAGCTTCTACATGAAATCGCTGGGCGAGGAGGCGGTGGCGGTGGCGGCCGCGCACGCCCTGGATGCCGAGGATATGTGTTTCCCCACCTATCGTCAGCAGGGGCTGCTGATCGCGCGCGATTATCCGCTCGTCGAGATGATGAACCAGATCTATTCGAACAAGGGCGACAAGCTCAAAGGCCGCCAGCTGCCGATCATGTATTCGGACCGGGAAAAGGGCTTCTTCTCGATCTCCGGCAACCTCGCCACCCAATATCCGCAGGCAGTGGGCTGGGCGATGGCCTCGGCGATCAAGGGCGACAGCCGGATCGCCGCCGGCTGGATCGGCGATGGCGCCACTGCCGAGGGCGATTTCCACAATGCCGTTACTTTCGCCGGCGTCTATCGTGCGCCCGTCATTCTCAACGTCGTCAACAACCAGTGGGCGATCTCCAGCTTCTGCGGCATTGCCGGCGGCGATCTCACGACCTTCGCGGCGCGCGCCGTCGGCTATGGCATTGCGGGCCTTCGGGTGGACGGCAATGATGCGCTCGCCGTCTATGCCGCGACCCGCTGGGCCGCCGACCGCGCCCGCGCCAATCTCGGGCCGACCCTGATCGAGCTGTTCACCTATCGCGCCGAGGGCCATTCGACCTCCGACGATCCGACCGCCTACCGGCCCAAGGACGCCTTCGCCGCCTGGCCGCTCGGCGATCCGATCGCCCGGCTGAAGGCGCATTTGATCGGGCTTGGCGAATGGGACGAGGAGCGGCACGCCGGGCTGGAGACCCAGCTCGGTGAGGAGGTCCGCGCCGCGCAGAAGGAATCGGAGAAACAGGGTACGCTCGGCAACGGCCATTATGACGATGTCGATTCGATGTTCGCCGATGTCTTCGCCGATGTGCCCTGGCACCTCGCCGAACAGTGCGCCGCCGCCAAGCTGGAACGGGGCACCCGCTGATGCCGGCGATGAACATGATCGAGGCGCTGAACGACGCCCATGACGTGATGATGGAACGCGATGGGGACGTGGTCGTCTTCGGCGAGGATATCGGCTATTTCGGCGGCGTTTTCCGGGTCACCGCCGGCCTGCAGAAGAAATATGGCACAAGCCGGGTTTTCGATGCGCCGATCGCCGAGGGCGGCATCGTCGCGGCCGGGATCGGCATGGCGCTCTACGGGTTGAAGCCCGTCTGCGAAATCCAGTTCGCCGACTATATCTTTCCCGGTTTCGACCAGATTTTCTCGGAAGCCGGCCGCATCCGCTACCGGACCGCCGGCGAATGGTCGGTGCCGATGGTGATCCGCTCGCCTTATGGCGGCGGCATCTTCGGCGGCCAGACGCACAGCCAGTCGCCCGAGGCCTTTTTCGCCCATATGCCGGGGATCAAGACGGTGATCCCGTCCAACCCCTATGACGCCAAGGGTCTGCTGATCGCCGCGATCGAGGATCCGGACCCGGTCGTGATCTTCGAGCCCAAGCGGATCTATAACGGCCCGTTCGACGGCCATCATGACCGGCCGGTGACGCCCTGGGCGAAGGATCCGCGGGCCGAGGTTCCGCAAGGGCATTATACGGTGCCGATCGGCAAGGCGGCGATCGCCCGGGAGGGCGAGGCCGTCACCGTGCTGGCTTATGGCACGATGGTCCATGTCGCGCTGGCAACGGCGGCGGACAACGATATCGATGCCGAGGTGATCGATCTTCGCACCATCGTCCCGGTCGATATCGGGACGATCGAGGAATCGGTGAAGAAGACCGGCCGCTGCGTCGTGCTGCACGAGGCGACCCGCACCGCCGGTTTCGGCGCCGAGCTGGCGGCGCTGGTCCAGGAGCGCTGCTTCTATCATCTCGAGGCGCCCGTGGTCCGCGTCACCGGCTATGACACGCCCTATCCCCATTCGATGGAATGGACCTATTTCCCCGGCCCGGCCCGCTTGGGTCCGGCGCTCAAGGCCGTCCTGGAGGACTGACCCGACATGGCCCGCTACGAATTCAAGCTGCCCGACATTGGCGAAGGGATCGCGGAAGCGGAGATCGTCGCCTGGCACGTCAAGGTCGGTGACACGGTCGACGAGGATCAGCAGCTCGCCGACATGATGACCGACAAGGCGACGGTGGAGATGGAAAGCCCGGTCGCCGGCAAGGTGCTGTCGGTGGCGGGCGACGTCGGCGACATGATCGCGATCGGATCGGTGCTGGTGGTCATTGAAACCGAGGGGGAGGTTGCTGCCGATGCGCCGCCCGCGCCGGCCGCGGAGCCTGAAGACCCGATCGCCGACGGCATGGCCGACGTGCCGGAGCCGCTGGAAGAGGTGCTTCCGGCCACGGAATCCGCGCCGCCCCCAGCTCCCCCGAAAACCGAGGTTCCGCAATCGGTTGCGGTTCTGGCGTCGCCCGCCGTCCGGGCCCGCGCGCGCGATCTGGGCATCGATCTTTCAAGCGTTAAATATTCCGGCGATCGCATCCGCCACGCCGATCTTGACGCCTATCTGCTGTATAATGGCGGCGGCGTTTCGGGCGCGCCGCGGCCGCGGCGGGCGGACGAGCAGGTGAAGGTCGTCGGGCTGCGCCGCAAGATCAGCGAGAACATGCAGGAGGCGAAGCGCCGCATCCCGCACTTCACGCTGGTCGAGGAATATGATGTCACCGCGCTCGAACGGACGCGGGTGATGATGAACGCCGATCGCGGCGACAATCCGAAGCTTACGATGCTGCCGTTCCTGATCACCGCGCTGGGGCGCACGCTCGCCGATTATCCGCAGATCAACGCCACCTATGACGATGATGCGCAGGTCGTCACCCGACACGGTGCAATTCACATGGGAATGGCGACGCAGACGCCGAACGGCCTGATGGTCGCGGTCATCCGCGATGCGCAGAATCGCGGCCTGTGGGGCCTGGCGGCCGAAATCGCCCGGCTCGCCGATGCCGCCCGCACCGGCAAGGCCGCGCGGGAGGAGCTTTCCGGCTCCACCTTCACCATCTCCAGCCTGGGCCCGATGGGTGGGATCGTTTCGACTCCGGTGATCAATCGGCCGGAGGTGGCCATCGTCGCCGTCAACAAGGTGCGCGAGACGCCGGTCGTCGTCGACGGCGAGCTCGAGATCCGCAAGCTGATGAACCTGTCCCTGTCCTGCGATCACCGGGTCGTGGACGGTTGGGACGCCGCCTTGTTCATGCAGGATCTGAAGACGCTGGTCGAAAACCCGTTGAAATTGCTTTCCGCCTGAGGCGGACAGAAAAGGGAGCCGCCATGACGAGGTCGCCGAAAATCGCCACGCTTGCGCTGCTGCTGTCGGCATGCGGCGCGCCGGTGGGCAATGTCGCCGCGCCGGCCGAACGGACGGATGCGCTGGTCGCCAACAATGCCGTGGCGGCGACGCCGGCGAACGTCGCGCAGTCCGGCGGCGAAGGCGCGTCATCGGGGCGCGAACTGCCGGAAGGCGCGGCCAATCTCGATTTCGTCGTCGTCAACCGCACCGGCCGCACGATCACCGGCATCGCGATCACTCCGGAGGGCGAGGGGGCGCCGTGGAGCGCCGATATCCTGACGCCGCGCGACGTGCCGAACGATGAGCGCGGCGCCGCATCCTATTCCCGCGATATCGAGCTTTGCCTCTGGGCCGTGCGGGCGACGTTCGAAGGCGGCCAGACCCGCGATTTCCCGGCCGTGAACCTGTGCGATACGGTCCGGGTGGAACTCAGATAGGGCCGAAGGAGGAGCGCGCGATGCCGTCCTATGCAAATATGGCGCAGGGGCTGCTCAGGATCGTTGCCGGCCTGCTCTTTCTCGCGCACGGCGTCGTGAAGCTGATCGGCTTCCCGCCCGGCGCCCAGCCGGGACAGGTGCCGATCGCCAGCCTGATGGGCGTCGGCGGAGTGATCGAGCTCGTTGCTGGCACATTGATCATGATCGGCCTCTTTACCCGGCCGGCCGCGTTCCTTGCCTCCGGCCAGATGGCGGTCGCTTATTGGATGTTTCATGCACCGCGCAGCCTCTATCCGGTGATGAACCAGGGCGACGCGGCGATCCTCTTCTGCTTCGCCTTCCTGTTCATCGCCGCCGCCGGCGCCGGCGCCTTTAGCATCGACGGCGCGCGCCGCCGGGGACGGATCGGCTAGCTAGATCAGGGTCACGGTGACCCGCATGCCGCGGTCGCTGGTCACCTCGACCGGCTGGCCGCGGACGAGCGTCCGCAGATAAGGCCAGCATTCGCGTCCGCGCGGCTGCCATTCCAGGCACAGCCGCTGCTCGCGCACGAACCACCGGCCGCTGCGCTCGGCCCCGTCCGGCTCCTCCTGCAGCCGCAACGAGCCATCGGCATCCAGATAGAGCGTATTGACGATCATCCCGCCGATCGCATGGATGCGCAGCGTCTGGTCGCGCAATTCGGCGCCCGCCTCGCCGGCCGGCGCTCTCGCTTCCTGCGCCGGGCCGAACCCGGCGGCTGCGAGCAACAGGCCGCAACAGGCGGCGGTGCGGAGCAGCTTCGACATCGTGACTCTCCCAATTCTACGGCTTGCCACTGAACGGCCGGAAGGGGCGCAGGGCGGCTCGCTTCCTCGCGCGCCGGGCTCGACTGGTCGTCCTCGCAGCGGAGAATCAGTCTCTGGCGATGACAATGACCCGGTCATCGGCCGAATAGCGGATCGGTTCCGATTTGGTCGGGTTGACGACGATGCCGCCCAGGCCGCGTCCGCTGGCGTCCGATCCGCCGGCGCGCCGATGGCCGATCGCCACCTCGCCGCGCGCCACGGCGGCCGCCGCCACGGCGTAGAAGCTGGTCGGCGCGTCGATCGGCACATAATGCGAAACAGGCTTCAGGCAGACCTCCGATCCTTCCTCGTCCAGAAGGTCCTGAAAGATCGCTTCCAGATATTCGTTCTCGGATGCCTGGGCGAGCATCAGGCTGACCAGCTTGTTGCTGACCACGAAATCGTCGACGCGGGTGACTTCGGCCAGCGCCCGGTTGCGAACGTCGATCATCTCGCTGACGACGCTGATCGGACGATCCGCCGCTTCCGCCACCTGCCGCAGGTGGAGCAGGGCGACCAGCGTCCGGGTGTCCGCCGCTTGCGGTGCCATATGATCGCCATAGCCGAGCACCATCACATGGTCGTAGCCGATCGGGTCGAGCGCTTCGATTTCGGCCGCCCGGCCGGTATCGATACGCCGCAGTTCGATTGAAAGGTTGGCGCTCGCCAGTTCCAGCGCCGCCACCTCCGCCTCGATATTCGGCGCGTCGGCGGCGATCGTCAGGCGCGAGCCCGGGCCGACATAGCGCGACAGCTCCAATGCCACCATCGGCGCCCGCCGGTTCCATCCGATCAGCAGCGTGCGTTCGGCGGCGGGAGGCGCATCTTTCACCGGCGAGGTCGCGATGGCCCCGACATCGGCCGGCGGGTCGGCGCTTTCGATCTCGTCATCGTCCTCGGCGATCACGATCGCCTTCATGCCTTCGGTGATCGCCAGGTCCATCGGCGGATTGAGGGCCACCGTCCCGTCTGCGTGGCACAGGCCGATCAGGCTGCAGACGTCGTAGGCCATGATCGCCTCGCCGAACGTCTTGCCGGTAAGGGCGGGCTGCTCCGTTGCATAAATCTCGCAGCCGTCGAAATCGAGCAGCTCGGTATATACGCCGCTGAGGCCGGGCTGGCGGGTCGATTGGACCATGATCCGGGAAATGAGGTCGTCGGCGAGGACCAGCTGCACCTCCTTGCCGCCGACGACGCGGGCGATCTCCGCATTGGCATGATGGCGAATTTCCGCCGCGATCACATAAGGCGCCTCGCGCCGGTCGGGATCGTTGACGAGCGCGAGGATGGTCTTGATGACGCATGGATCGGGATCGTCCGCCTCTGGTGCGAGGACGATCACGGATCGGCAGGTCTGCGGATTGGCGATCCCGATATCGGAAAGATCGGTCGGATCGCCGCTTCGGCAGATGATCCTCGTGTTCTTGAGGTCGCCGACCTTGGCCGCGATCTCGTCCTCCATCTCGACCTTGTCCATATCGGCCATGATGACGATCCGCGGCCGCGTCCGGCTCTCGTTGGCGATCACCAGTTCGGCGATGATGTCGAAGATCGAGGCGGACCAGTTGAAGATGATCGTGTGATCGCGCTCCAGCACGACCGAGCGGCCCTTGCGAAGCTCGTCCAGCTTGGCTTCCAGTCCGCTGGAAAGCACGCTGATCAGGGCCGAAAAGACCAGGATGCCGAACAGGGTGACCAGCAGCATGATCATCCGCAGCGTCCAGCCGGTATCGCCGGCGACGGTGCCGGGGTCCATTTCCCGCATCAGCGTCTGCCACATCGCTTCGCCGAAGCCGGGCGACACGCCGTCGTTGAGCGCGATGCTGGCGAAGACCAGGATCAGGGCGGTCACGACGACGACTGCGAAGGACAGCAAGGCGAGCCAGCCGATCAGGGCGATCGTCCCTGACGCCATGCTCCTGTCGAACGCGTAGCGCAGCCGCGCGCCGAGGCCGTCTCTCGCCATCGCTCCGTTACTCCCCGCGCGCCGTGCGCCCGCTGCCACCATTGCGCGCCAGGGTGCGAATGGAAAGAGCGCGTCGACGCCATTTTCCTACACCATTGTCCGGCGCCTATGCTCGCCTCTGCCGAAGCGGCGGCGGGCTGCCCGATCGTCCGGGGGCCATCGCTGCGGCTGCCGGAGGCGTGACCTTAGCCCTCGAAAACGGATCCGCCGCGGTCGGCGCGATCAGGGGATATATGTGCGATGGCGGCGAAATGGAGCGGGGTGACGCCAGATCCTTTCAACGGTCGCGAGCAAGGCGCTGGGAGCAAAGGAAAAGCGGGGTCCAAGGTCACGGAAAAGGCGCCTTGTCCGGAGACTTTCGTGACCTTTGCCGTCCCGGAGCCCGCGAATCGCACGGAAAACCGCGCTATTCCGCCATGGCCGCGAACAGGCTACGGCCGCCCGATGCTCAAGAAGACCGAAGGCCCGGATCTCGATGCGCTGCGGCTGATAGAAGAGCGCCTGCGCTGGCTGTCCTGCTGGACGATCCACAATGCCAATCACCTGCGCGAAGGCATGGACGGGCTGAAGGTCGGCGGCCATCAGGCGAGTTCGGCCTCGATGACCGCGCTCATGGCGGCCCTCTACTTCCACGCGCTGGGACCGAACGACAGGGTCGCGGTAAAGCCGCATGCCGGACCGGTGCTGCACGCGATCCACTACCTGCTCGGCACCCAGACACGCGAGAAGCTGGCGGCGTTTCGCGGCTTCGGCGGCGCGCAAAGCTATCCGAGCCGGACCAAGGACACGATCCCGGTCGATTTTTCGACCGGTTCGGTCGGCCTCGGCGTCGCAATCACCGCCTTCGCCAGCCTGGTGCAGGATTATCTGGTCGCCCACGGCCTGCTGCCGGCGAGCGAGAAGGGCCGGATGGTCGCGCTGATGGGCGATGCCGAGCTGGATGAAGGCAATATCTACGAATGCCTCATTGAGGCGGCGAAGCACGATATTCGCGATTGCTGGTGGATCATCGACTATAATCGCCAGAGCCTCGACGCCACCAGCGCCGATCGGATGTTCCACCGCTTCGACGAGATTTTCGCGGCCTGCGGCTGGCGCGTCGTCACCCTGCGCTATGGCAAGGCGCTGGAGGCGGCGTTTCGGGAGAAAGGCGGCAAGGCGCTGAAGGCTTGGCTCGATGCGGTCTCCAACGCCGATTATTCGGCGCTGACCTATTTAGGCGGCGCGGCGTGGCGGGAACGGCTGTTGCGGGATGCCCCGGCTTGCCAGCCGATCCTCGACAGCCGGGACGATGAGGCGCTGGCCGCGTTGATGACCAATCTCGGCGGGCACGACATGGCGACCCTGGTCGAGGCGTTCGATGCCGCGCAGGACGATGTCCCGACCCTCTTCATCGCTTTCACGGTCAAGGGCTTCGGCCTGCCCTTCGCCGGCCACAAGGACAATCATGCCGGGCTGATGAACCCCGGCCAGGTCGCGGCACTGCGCGAGGCGATGGGCGTTCCCGAAGGCGACGAATGGGAGCCCTGGGCGGGGCTGGGCGACAACAGCCTCGGCGCGGTGAGGCGTCAGGTCGAAGGCAGCCGGATCGCGCGGGCGCGGCGGGATCGCGCATGGAACCGGGCCGATGTGCCGCCGATCGCGGCGCCGGCCGGCGACGAGCAATCGACCCAAGCGGCCTTCGGTCGCATCCTGCTCGATCTCGCCAAGGCCGGCGGCCCGTTGGCGGACCGGATCGTCACCACCTCGCCCGACGTGACCGTGTCGACCAATCTCGGTGCGTGGGTGAACCAGAGGGGTTTGTTTCGCAGGCAGGATTTGCCGGATGTGTTCGCGGCGGCGAAAATTCCGTCGGCCCAGAAATGGGGCGCCACTCAGGCCGGGCAGCATGTCGAACTGGGCATCGCCGAGAACAACCTGTTCCTGATGCTGGCCGCGATGGGGCTGGCCGGCGACCTGTTCGGCGAGCGGCTGTTTCCGATCGGCACCGTCTACGATCCGTTCATTGCCCGCGGCTTGGATGCTCTCAATTACGCCTGCTACCAGGATGCACGCTTCCTGCTCGTCGCGACCCCCTCGGGGATCACGCTGGGGCCGGAGGGCGGCGCGCACCAGTCGATCAACCCGCCGCTGATCGCGCTCGGCCAGCCGGGCCTGCGTCACTATGAGCCGGCCTTTGCCGACGAGCTGGCGGCGATGATGGAAGAGGCGTTCCGGCTGCTCCAGTCGCCCGACGGCGAGAGTGTCTATCTGCGTCTCACGACGCGCACGATCGCGCAGGCGCCGAGGGAGGACGAGGGCTGGAAGACCGGCGCGCTCGCCGGCGGCTATTGGCTGCGCGCGCCGGCGGCGGGGGCCGGAGCGGCCCTGGTCTATTCGGGGGCGGTCGCGCCTGAGGCGCTGGCGGCCTGGGGGGTGCTGGCCGATGATGTGCCGGGCCTCGGCCTGCTTGCCGTCACCTCGCCCGATCTCCTGCATCGCGGCTGGAGCGCGGCTTGCGCGGCGCGCTGGAACGGCGGCACCGTTCGGCCGAGCCATATCGAAACCCTGCTCGCGCCGCTGGCGCGCGATGCCGGGCTGGTGACGCTGCTGGACGGTGCGCCGGCTTCGCTGTCGTGGATCGGCGGGGTGCGCGGCCAGCGGGTCAGCCCGCTCGGGCTCGATCGTTTCGGCCAGACCGGGAACCTGGCCGATCTCTACCGCGAATACCGGCTCGACGTCGACGCGATCGTCGAAGCGGCGGCGGAATTGTTCCTCGGCCGCTAGAGCCGCGGCGGCTGTTGCTCTTCAGGCCTCGGCGGCACCGGCGGCGGGACGACCACCTCCGGCGCGGCCGGCCGGTCGGGCGGCGGCGGCGTGGGCTGCGGCGCCGGCAGCGGGGTGGCCTGGGTGCCGTTGGTCTCCGCAGGCTCCTGGTCGGTCTGCGAAAGCGGCACCGGCGCCGGCCGCCGTGCCGCCGGTCGCAGCCCCAGCGCGTCGGCCATGAAGGCGCGCCAGATCCGCGCCGGCGCGCCGCCGCCCGAGGTGCCAGGCAGCGGCGAATTGTCGTCATTGCCGATCCATATGCCGACCACGAGATCGCCGGCGAAGCCGACGAACACCGCATCGCGATGGTCGGAGGTCGTGCCGGTCTTGCCGAAGGTCGGGGCGGAGAGTGCGGCGGCGCGGCCGGTGCCGCGATTGGCGGCATTGTACAGCAGGTCGCGAAGCATCCGGAACGCCGGGTCGCGGCTCAGCCTGTCGGCGGGCGCGGACCAGCCGAGCCAGCCGGGCGGATCGCCGGGCAGGCCGCGCGGCCGGATGGGATAGCGGCCGGCGGCGACCGCGGCATAAGCGGCGGTGAGCTCCAGCAGGCTGCTGCCGTTCGTTCCCAGCGCCATTGTCGGCACCGGACGCAGATCGGTCGAAATGCCGAGATCGCGCGCCGCCCGGATCACCGCGTCGCGGCCGACGCGCTCCTGCAGCTGCACGGCCACCACGTTGCTCGACTGGACGAACGCTTCGCGCAGGGTGATCGCGCCCCGATAGCGGCCGTCGTAATTGCGCGGCTGCCAGCCATTGAGATTGATCGGCACGTCGTTGACGATGGTGTCCGGCCGGTAGCCGGCGCGAAGGGCCGCGAGATAGACGAAGAGCTTGAACGCCGATCCCGGCTGACGGCGCGCCTGGGTGGCCCGGTTGAAGGGGCTGCGGGCATAATCGCGACCGCCGATCAGCGCCACCACCCGCCCGTCGAGCCGCATCGCGACCAGCGCGGCCTGCGCCCGGCCAAGGCCGGCGCGGCGGATGGTGCGGGCGGCCAGTCGCTGCAGATCGCCGTCCAGCGTCGTCACCACCTGCCGTTCGCCATAGGCGCCCTCGGCCAGCGCGCTTGCCTGCGGCACCACCCAGTCGGCGAAATAGGTTCCGGTCGGCACATCGTCCTCACGGCCGCGGCGGACCCGGGCCGGGCGGGCGGCCCGGCGCTGCGCGGCGGTGACATATCCGGCCTGCTCCATCGCAGCGAGGACAAGCCGCGCCCGGGCCCGCGCCGCCGTCAGGTTCACGGTTGGCGCGAGGCGTGAGGGGGCGTTGACGACGCCGGCGAGCATCGCCGCTTGCGACAGCGTCAGGTCCTCCGGCGCGACATTGAAATAATGGCGGGCGGCGGCGCGCAGGCCGTAGACGTTGTCGCCGAAATAGACGTTGGAGAGGTAGCGCGAGAGAATCTCCTCCTTCGACAGCCAGGCTTCCAGCCAGAGCGTGATCACCGCTTCCTGTGCCTTGCGGCCCCAGGTCCGGTCAGGCGTGAGGAAACTGGTCTTGGCGAGCTGCTGGCTGATCGTCGAGCCGCCCTCGCGGACCCGGCCGGCGCGCAGATTCCGGGCCATCGCCCGGGCGATACCCCAAGGATCGATCCCGACATGGCGGAAGAAGCGCCGATCCTCCATCGCGACAAAGGCCTGGCCGACATAAGGCGGCAACCGTGTGACATCGACGGGCTCGGCCATGATGGCGCCGCGCCGGGCGATCGGCTCACCCTCGGCCGAGAAGATGGTGAGGCCGGGCGCCCCGGCCGGCTGCAGCGAGCTTGAGAGCGGCGCGGTGACGATGAGCCAGACGAGCACCAGAGCGAACAGGCCGAGCGCAACGGTGAGGGCCCGCCTGACAATTCGCTCCCGCCAGGCCGGCGGCTGCGGCGCGGGCGGATCGACCAGCGGGGCGATGGCGGCGTCGGTCATTCCTCCTCCCGCTCCAGCGCGTTGAGGCGCATCGCGCGCAGCATGAAGGCCCTCCACAGCCGTGCCGGCGCACCACCGCCGGAGATATCGCGCATCGGCCGGTTGTTGTCATCGCCGATCCAGACACCGACGACTAGATCGCCGGCAAAGCCGATGAACAGGGCGTCGCGCGAATCCTGTGTCGTGCCCGTCTTGCCGAACGCCTCCACCGACAGGCGCGCCGCCCGGCCGGTGCCGCGTTCCACCGCTTCGCCGAGCATGTCGCGCAACGGCGCGAACGCGGGATCGTCGCTGCCGGAGCGCGTGACCTCCATCAACGGGCGGAAGATGCGCTCCAGCAGGCCCATGTCCTCCGGGCGGGTAATGATGCCCTGTGGAGTCACGGGATAGGAGCCGGCCGCCACGGCCGCATAAGCGGCGGTCATTTCCAGCAAGGTCACATCGGCGGTGCCGAGCGCGATGCTGGGATCGTCGTCACGCATCGGCGCGGTGACGCCGAGATCGCGGGCCGCGCGGATCACGTTACGGAGGCCGACGCGGCGGGCGATCCTGACCGCCGCGACATTGCTGGACGCAGCGAAAGCCTCGGCGAGGGTGATCTCGCCGCGATAAGTGTTGCCGGAATTGCGCGGCCGATATTCGCCCGAGGTAATCGGCGTATCCTCGACCATGTCCTCCGGCCGCATCCCGGCGCGCAAGGCGGCGAGATAGACGAAGAGCTTGAAGGTCGATCCCGGCTGGCGACGCGCCTGGGTGGCGCGATTGAAGGTCGAGCGCCCGTAATCGCGTCCGCCCAGCATCGCGACCACGCGGCCATCCGTCCGCATCGCCACCAGGGCCGCCTGGTGCGGGCCGATATTGACGTCGCCCATGGCCGCGATCGCGGCACGCTGCAGGTCCCGCTCCAAGGTCGTGTCGACACGGCGTTCGCCATAATCCGGCTGATCCTCGGTCTCGACCTGGTTCAGCACCCAATCGGCGAAATAGGTGCCGGTCGGCGTCCGATCGCGGGCGGCGAGGCGGAGCCGTGCCGGGGTCGCGCGTCGGGCCGCGGCCGGCGTGACGAAGCCGATATCGGTCATCGCGCGGAGCACGAGCGTGGCGCGCCGCTGCGCGCCTTCGAGGTTGCGGTCCGGCGCCAGCCGGTTCGGCGCCTGGACGAGGCCGGCGAGCATCGTCGCCTGCGACAGCGTCAGCCGTTCCGGCTCGACGCTGAAATAGAACCGGGCAGCGGCACGCAAGCCATAGACATTGTTGCCGAAATAGACATTGGAGAGGTAGCGGCTGAGGATTTCCTCCTTGCTTAGCCAGGCTTCCAGCCAGAGCGTGATCAGGGCCTCCTGCACCTTGCGGCCCATGGTCCGCTCGCCGCCGGTGAAGCTGGTCTTGGCAAGCTGCTGGCTGATCGTGCTGCCGCCCTCGGTCACCCGGCCGGCGCGCCAGTT
Organism: Sphingomonas sp.; assembly: GCA_050247295.1. Taxonomy (GTDB): domain Bacteria; phylum Pseudomonadota; class Alphaproteobacteria; order Sphingomonadales; family Sphingomonadaceae; genus Allosphingosinicella. The sequence goes on from JBFWUJ010000015.1 coordinate 17,912, forward strand.
GCGCCACAGGGCGCGGCCCATGCCCCAGGGATCGACGCCGAGATGGCGGAAGAAACGGCGATCCTCGATGGCGACGAACGCCTGCGCGACATAGGGGGGCAGTCGGTTGACGTCGACCGGCTCGACCCGGACCGCGCCGCGCCGGGCGATCGGCTGACCATCGGCGGCGACGACGAGAAAGCTCGGCGCGGCGATCGGCTGCAGCGACTGATTGAGGGGCGCAGTGACCGCCAGCCACAGGATCAAGGCGGCGAAGACGGCGAACACCGAATAGAGCGCATATTTGGTGATCTTGCGGATGCGCTGGACGACCGCGCCGCCGCGGCGGCGGTGGCCTTCCAGCGTCGCATCGACGATCCGCGGCGTCCGCCCGGCAAAGTCCTGGACGCCGACATAGCGGGGCTGCAATTCGTAGAGGGCGCGCTTCAGATAATGTTCGCGCAAGTGATCCGGGGCGGTGCGCCACGGCGGGCACCCGGCCCCGGACCGGTCCATCTCCCCGTAATAAAATCCCGATGCCTTGGCCTCGACCTCGGACTGTTCGCGCATCGCCTGGACGATCCGGGCGCGATCCGACTCCGCAAGCCCCTCCCACACCTCGCCGGAAATGCCGGAATCGGGAGGAAGGGCGTTCTGCATCAAATCCGTTCAACGAAGCCGCGCCGGGGCGAGATGATCGGCAAGCACGCCGCGTTCGGCAAGCGCCTTCGGCCATGGCCCGCCGGTGACGAGGGCGGCGATCGCTTCCGCCATCGCCGGCGCCGTCTGCAGCCCGAATCCCCCCTGACCGGCGAGCCAGAAGAAGCCGGGTGCCTGCGCGTCGAAGCCGGCGGCCGGGCTGCGATCGGCGGCAAAGGTGCGAAGGCCGGCCCAGCGATGCGCGATCCGGGCGACCGAAAGCGTCGTATATTGTTCGACCTTCCAGGCGGCCAGCGCGATGTCGTAATCCTCCGGCTGGGCGTCGCAGGGTTCGGCGTCGACTTCGTCGACCGGCGAGGCGGCGAGGCGCGCGCCTTCCGGCAGGATGTAGAAATCGTCCACCACCGTCTTCACGAACGGCCAGCCGCGCGCGTCGACGCCTTCCGGCGGATCGACGATGATGATCGTCCGCCGCAGCGGCCTGAGACCGAGCGGCTCGACGCCCGCCAGCACGGCCACTTGGTCCGCCCAGGCGCCGGCGGCGTTGATCAGGATCGGGGCGGAGAAATATTCGCCGGTCTCGGCCTCGACCGTCCATTCCGGCCGGATCGCGGCGATCCGCTTGCCGTTGAGCACCGCCCCGCCGGCGCCGCGGATGGTGCGGACATAATGCTGCAGCAGGGCGTCGGAATCGAGCCGGAGGCCGTCAGGGTGAACGAGGCCGGCGACGATCGCCTCGCCGCCGGTCCTGAGCGGCGGAAAGAGCGTCCGCATCCGCGCCTCGTCCGCCTCTTCGAGGCTGTCGGTGAACACCGCCATCGCCTCGGCGAGGTCGGTGAGGGCAGCGCGCATCTCCTCGGTGGCGATGAAAAGCGCCGGCGTAGGGCGCGCCAGCACGCCCCCCTCGGCCTCGAGGAAATAGCGGCGGCTGTGGGCGGTCAGCCCTCGAACGACCGCATTGCCGATACCATAATGGGAAAAGGTGGCGCTGCGGCCCGAACTGTGGTGGCCGATCGCCGCTTCGGCCTCCAGCACGATCACCTTGCCGTGCGCGGCAAGCGCGGCGCCGGCCGAAAGCCCGGCGACGCCGCCGCCGATGATCAGAAAATCAGCGCGTTCCACGACGCGCGGCGCTAGCCGATCCCGGCGCCCACGTCACGGGTGGGCGGTTTACTGGGCCCGGCGGGCGTCGTTGCGGCCGGCGATATAGGCGGCGCAGCTGGAGCGCAGCGCGCTCGCCTGGGTCGTCGACAGCGAATAAGCGGTGCTGATCCGCGACAGGAACTGACCCGGATTGTTCTGCGTGCCTGACGCGCGGCAGATCGTGGTGATCTGGGCGAAGTCCAGTCCGCCGCCGGTCGTGGCGCGGCGCACCTGTGGGCGGCGCTGCGGGGCCGGGGCCGGCGGACGCGCACGGGGACGCTGGGCCTCGACGCGCGCGGCGCTATCGAGCGAACGCCGGTTGATTTCGGTCAGAACCGGATTGCCGGCCAGGAAGGCAGCGAGGATGATCACCATGTTTCGTCCCCCAAAAGTTCGACGGAACACGTCCGTCACGAGCGGGGATTACGATGCCAATGGTAAAAAGGGCGTTAACCCTGTTTGCTCAGATTTCTCGTCTTCGCCGGGGGAAGCGGCTATCGGGCGGGCGAGGAAGGGACGCGTGACCGACGAGGATTTGGCGGCGCATCTGGCGCAGGAGGCGGGACGGCGGCTGATCGCGCTGCGCGACGCCTCGCGCGCCGGGAACGAAGCGCTCGGCATTGCCGCCGACAGGCTGGCCGACAGCTTCATCCTGACGGCGCTGGCGCACTGGCGGCCGGAGGATGCGGTGCTATCGGAGGAAAGCCCGGACGATGCGGCCCGGCTGCGCAACCCGCGCTGCTGGATCATCGATCCGCTCGACGGCAGCCGCGAATATGGCGAGCGGCGGGAGGATTGGGCGGTGCATGTCGCGCTGGCGGTCGAAGGGCGGCCGACGCTGGGAGCGGTGGCGCTGCCCGCGCTCGGCCGGCTCCATCGGTCCGACGATCCGGCGCCGCCGCTACCCCGGCGCGCCCGGCCCCGGATCGTCGTCAGCCGCAGCCGCCCGCCCCAAGAGGCGGCAGCGCTGGCGGCGGCTCTGGATGGCGATCTGGTGGAGATGGGCTCGGCCGGGGCGAAGGCGATGGCGGTCGTCGCCGGCGAGGCGGACCTTTATTTCCACACCGGCGGCCAGCACGAATGGGACAATTGCGCGCCGGCAGCGGTGGCGCTGGGGCTCGGCCTGCACGCCAGCCGGATCGACGGGGCGCCACTGCGCTACAATCAGGCCGACAATTGCGTGCCGGACCTGTTGCTCGGCCGGCCCGATCTCGTGGCCCGAGCGATTGCCTTCGTCACAGAAAGGCGCTGAGCGCCCGCCACGCCACGGCCTTCCGGTCATAAGGCAGGCTTGCATAAGCCGGGCTGCTCGAGGGCAGGTCGATCAACGCCAGCTCGTCGCGCGGGCCGAGTTCGCGCCGGCCGATCCTCGCCGCGGTGGCGCCGTTGAAGGCGATGGCCCGCAAGCCGGGCAGGCGGCCGGCCAGCGATCCGAGATCGCTCGCCGCGTGAAGGCGGATGTCGGCGTCCAGGCTCCCCGGCCGAACGGCGGCGGCAACGGTATCCCAGATGCCGACATGCGCCGCGAGCAGCGCCGCCAGTCGCGCCTCATAGCCCAGCTTGTCGAGCTCTCGGCCGATCGCCTCGCCGATCAGGCGCCAGAACAGGTTGCGTGGATGCGCGTAATAGCGTCCCGCGGCCAGCGAGGCCCGGCCCGGCAGGCTGCCGAGGACGAGCAGGCGGGCATCTTCGCGGATGACGGGCGCAAAGCAGTGGTGCATGGAGGCGTCATGAAGATCGAAGGCGGCTGCCATTGCAAGCGGGTAAGGTTCGCGGCGGAGGTGCCGGCGGCGGTCGAGATCCTCGACTGCAATTGCTCAATCTGCGCGATGACCGGCTTTCGGCACCTGATCGTCCCGCATGACGATTTCGTGCTGGTCAGCGGCGGCGATGCATTGACCTCCTACCGCTTTGGCACCGGCGCGGCAGACCATGTGTTCTGCGGCACTTGCGGCGTGAAGAGCTTCTACCAGCCCCGCTCGCACCCCGAGGCGTGGAGCGTGAACCTCAATGCCCTCGACGATCCCGGGCTGCTCGACATCACCGTCCGCCATTTCGACGGCCGTAACTGGGAACGCGCGGCCGCGGCCTTCGATTGAGTCGCTTGCCGCCGCCCCGCACCGCCGCCTAGAACGGCGGCACAAGAGGGGGATGCGGGATGAGCGAAGCGGAGGGGCAGGCGTCGGAGACCGGCGAAGCCCATGTCATCGACGCGAAACGCGATCGGCTGGTGATCGTCGCCTCTACGCTCGGCACTGTCTTCGAATGGTATGATTTCTTCATCTACGGCACGCTCGCGGTGGTCATCGGTCGGCAGTTCTTCCCGGCCGGCAACGAGACCGTGCAATTCCTGCTGGCGCTCGCCTCTTTCGGCGTCGGCTTCGGGGTGCGGCCGATCGGCGCGCTGCTTTTCGGCTATCTCGGCGACAAACTGGGCCGGAAATATACCTTCCTGGTCACGATCACCCTGATGGGCGTCGCCACCGCGGCGGTCGGCCTGGTGCCGAGCTACGCCGCGATCGGCATGGCGGCGCCGATCATCCTGGTGACCCTGCGGATCATGCAGGGACTTGCGCTGGGCGGCGAATATGGCGGCGCCGCGATCTATGTCGCCGAGCACGCACCCCGCAACAAGCGCGGATTCTATACCAGCTTCATCCAGGCGGGCGTGATCGGGGGCTTCCTGCTTTCCGTCTCGGTCGTCCTGATCTCCGAATGGTTCGTCGATCGGGCTGCCTGGGAAGCGTGGGGCTGGCGCATTCCCTTCCTCTTTTCGACGCTGCTGCTCGCGGTCTCGCTCTGGGTGCGCCTGAAACTCAAGGAAAGCCCGGTCTTCCAGGCAATGAAGGAGGCCGGGAAGACCGCCCATAATCCGACCGCCGAGAGCTTCCGCGGCCGGCACCAGCTGAAGATGATCTTCGTCGCCCTGTTCGGTGTCGCCGCCGGGCTCACCGTGATCTGGTACACCGCCCAGTTCCAGGCGCTCTATTTCCTCCAGAACGCGCTCC
>JBFWUJ010000015.1:22801-34410 GCA_050247295.1 Sphingomonas sp.
GAGAGCTTCCGCGGCCGGCACCAGCTGAAGATGATCTTCGTCGCCCTGTTCGGTGTCGCCGCCGGGCTCACCGTGATCTGGTACACCGCCCAGTTCCAGGCGCTCTATTTCCTCCAGAACGCGCTCCGGATCGACGACACATGGGCGCGGACGATGATCGGCGTCGCGGCGCTCTTCTCGATGTTCTGGTTCATCCTGTTCGGCTGGCTGTCGGACCGGATCGGCCGCAAGCCGCCCATCGTCGTCGGCTATGCGCTGACGATCATCCTGCTTTTCCCGCTCTTCCATTGGATGGCCTCGGCGGCGAACCCCGAATTGTCCGCGGCGATGGCCCGCAACCCGGTCACGGTGCAGGGGAGCGATTGCGACTATAACGCCTTTGCCTCGGGCCCGCAGGCGACGCCCTGCGCGCGGGCCCTGCACATGCTTACCGTCCGCGGCATCGCCTATACGATGGTCCCCGCCCCAGGCTGGAATGCCGCCACCTATCAGGTGCGGATCGGCAACGCGATCGTCGACGCCGAAAATCCGGCGGCGCTCGAGGCGGCGCTGACCGGCGCCGGCTACCGGCTGGAGAAGAGCACGCCGCCGCTGAGCCGCGCCGTCCAGGTGGTGCTGGCGATCGTCGTCATCGGCTTTCTGTCGGGCATGACCTACGGGCCGGTGGCGGCGCTGCTGGTCGAGATGTTTCCGGCCAGGGTGCGCTATACATCGCTTTCGGTGCCCTATCACATCGGCACCGGCTATTTCGGCGGCTTTCTGCCCTTTATCAGCCAGTATATCGTGGTCCGGACAGGCGATCCCTTCGCCGGCCTCTGGTACACGATCGCGGTTGTCGCGATGGCGCTGGTGGTGACCGTCTTCTGGCTGCCGGAGACATCGGGCAAGCGGCTGGATTAGCGCCGCGGGCGGGGCTAGGCGCTGGGCGATGGTTCATCACCCGCTGCGGCTTACCCTTGACGGCGATGCGCTTGCCGCGAACTGGCGCTGGCTCGCCGATCGTGGTGGCGGTGCGGCCTGCGGCGCGGCGGTGAAGGCGGACGGCTACGGTCTTGGGGCGCGCGAAGTCGTCGATCGGCTGCGCGGGGCGGGGTGTCGCGACTTCTTCGTGTCGACCTGGGCCGAGGCGCAGGTGTTGATGCCTTGGGCAGGGGCAGAGGGCGCGACCCTTTCTGTTCTGCACGGCGTCGGGCCGGATGACATGGAAGCGGCGCTCGCATCGCCGGCGCGACCGGTGCTGAACAGCGCCGCGCAGGTGACGCGCTGGAGACAGACCGGGCGTTCCTGCGACGTGATGGTGGACACCGGCATCAACCGGCTTGGGCTGACGCCGGAGGAGGCGACCGGCGGGTTGCTCGACGGGCTGGCGATCGAGACGCTGATGAGCCATCTCGCCTGCGCGGACGAGCCGGATCATCCGATGAACGAACGGCAGCTCGCGGCCTTCAAGCAGCTCAAGCAAGAGATACGCGCCCGGCGCTATAGCCTCGCGAACTCGGCCGGCATTTGCCTGGCGCCAAAATATGGCTTCGACCTGACGCGTCCGGGGCTCGCGCTCTACGGGGGCGTGCCGATGCCCGGCAACACCGAGCAGGAGAATGCGCTAAAGCCGGTTGTCGCCATCGAGGCGCAAGTCGTGCAGGTCCGGGACGTGGCCGGAGGGGCATCGATCGGCTACGGCGCCACCTACGTTCCATCGGCGCCGATGCGAATTGCCATCCTGAACCTTGGCTATGCCGACGGCTATCTGCGCCAGCTTGCCGATGTCGGCCATGCCCTGGCGGGCGGTCGCCTTTGTCCCATCCTCGGCCGAATCTCGATGGACCTGATGGCGGTTGAAGTACCGCAAGGCGGCCGATTGAAGCGGGTCAATCTCGGTGAAGGGCGCGAGGACGCGACTTATGAGCAGGCCGAAGCCGTCGATGTGCGCGAGGGCGATTGGCTGGAGCTGAACTTCCGGCTGGCCGAGCTTGCGGGGCCGCTCAGCCAATATGAGCTGCTGACCAGCCTGGGTTCCCGGTTCGAGCGGCGCTGGACCTGAACCTTGGGCCTCGCGGCTCGTTGACCGCCCATGGCGCGGATCGCCCATCTCTCCGACCTGCACTTCGGCGCTTATGAGCCGAAGATCGCCGACGCTGCCCTCGCCTGGCTGCGAGAGCATCGTCCGGACCTTGTCATCGTCAGCGGCGATTTCACCCAGCGGGCGCGGGTCGGACAATTCAGGCAGGCGGCCGCCTGGCTCAACACCCTGCGCAGCGACGGCTTCCGGCTGCTGGCGGTGCCAGGCAATCATGACGTGCCGCTCTATGATCTTTTCCGGCGCTTCGCCCGGCCGCTGGCCCGCTACAAGCGATACATCTCGAACGATCTGTGCCCATGGTTCGAAGACGAACGGCTCGCGGTGCTCGGCCTCAACACCGCCCGCTCGCTCACCATCATGGACGGTCGCCTCAATCGCGACCAGATGCGGATCATCCGGGATCGGTTCCGCGACGTGCCACCGCACAAGACCCGAATTCTGGTCACCCACCACCCCCTGTTCGCAATGCCGATCGGCGAGGGGAACGAATTGAGCGAGGCCGTCGGCCGACATAGAGACGCGGTAAAGGCGGTCTGTGAGGCCGGCGTGCATATCGCGCTCGCGGGCCACTTTCACCGCACCTATGCCGAGGCAGCGCGCAAGATGGTGCACAATGCCGGCGGCGCGCTCGTCATTCAGGCCGGGACAGCGACCTCGGTGAGGCTGCGCAACGACGAACTCCAGAGCTTCAACTGGATCGAGACGCACCGCAACGACGCGCTTGAGCTCCAGGTCGTGGCATGGTCTGGCGATCGCTTCCAGCCGGCGAGCCACGTCCATTATTCGCACGGCGAAACCGGCTGGGAGGTCAAGCCCGCCGCTTCTGCCGCGCCGATCCCGGAACCCGTCTAGGCCTCAATCCCTTTCAACGCAGACCGCGATGCCCATGCCGCCGCCGATGCAGAGGGTGGCGAGGCCCTTCTTCGCATCCCGCTTCTGCATCTCGTAGATGAGAGTGGTCAGCACCCGCGCCCCGCTGGCGCCGATCGGGTGCCCGATGGCGATCGCGCCGCCATTGACGTTGACCTTCCCGGCATCCCAGCCGAGTTCCTTGCCGACTGCCAGCGCCTGAGCCGCGAACGCCTCGTTCGCCTCGATCAGGTCGAGGTCCGCGACCGTCCAGCCGGCCTTCTCCAGCGCCTTCTGCGACGCCGGCACCGGGCCGATGCCCATGATCGATGGATCGACGCCGGCGCTCGCCCAGCTCTTCACCCTGGCCAGGACCGGGGCACCCCGACGCTCGGCCTCCTCGCGGCTCATCAGGACCAGCGCCGCGGCGCCGTCGTTGAGGCCCGAGGCATTGGCCGCGGTGACCGTGCCGTCCTTCTTGAAGGCGGGCCTGAGGCCGGCGAGGCCGGACTGTTCGACGCCGTCGCGGATATATTCGTCATTCTCGACGATCGTCTCGCCCTTGCGGCTCTTCACCGTCACCGGCGCGATCTCGTCGCGGAAACGGCCTTCGGCGCGGGCGGCCGAGGCCTTGTTCTGGGAAGCGGTGGCGAAAGCGTCCTGATCGTCGCGCGTGACCTGATATTGCTCGGCCAGATTCTCCGCCGTGATGCCCATATGATAGCCGTTGAAGACATCGGTGAGCCCGTCCTTGATCATCGTGTCGACCAGCCCGACGTCGCCCATCTTGGTGCCGCCGCGCAGATTCTGGGCGTGGTTGGAAAGGCTCATATTCTCCTGGCCACCGGCGACGACGACGGTCGCGTCGCCGGTCTGGATCGCCTGGGCGGCGAGGGCGACCGCGCGCAGGCCCGAGCCGCAGACCTGATTGACGCCCCAGGCCGGCACTTCCTTCGGCACGCCGGCGGCCATGGACGCCTGGCGGGCCGGGTTCTGCCCCTGACCGGCGGTCAGCACCTGACCGAGGATCACCTCCGATACGTCCTCCGGCGCGACCTTCGCCTGTTCCAGCGCCGCTTCGATCGCGACCCGGCCGAGCTCATGCGCCGGGGTGGTGGCGAAGCTGCCGAGGAAGGAGCCGACTGGCGTGCGCTTGGCGGCAGTGATGACGACTTCGGTCATGGGGTTGAGTCTCCGATTTTGGGTTGGCCGCGCCTCTATCAGTTTGAGGTGGGCTGCGAAAGCCAGCTGGCGAGCGGTTCCCAAAGCGTCTGCCTGGCATGGGAGCCGACGATCATGCCGACATGGCCCAGATCGAGTTCCAGCCGTTCGCCGGCGCGCGGCGCGCTGGCGGCGGGAACGATCCGATCGGTGGTCGAGACGATATTGAGCAAGGGACAGGCAAGGTGATCCGGGTCGATGATGCTGTCGGCGACACGCCATTCGCCGCGGCCCGGCGCGTCGTTTGCGAAGAAGCGTTCGAACAGCTCGCGCGCGGCGGCGAGCGGAACGGGCGGGCCGTCATTGGCCCAGTCCTCGAGCAGCACGAAGGTTCGGGCTGCCTCGCCGTCGAGCGCCGCGAAGGCTTCGAACTTGGCGACGGTGCGGGCCGGGTCGAGGCTCCAGAAGGCACTTTGCAGCACCTCCATCGGCAGCACGCCGAGCGACCGCGCCGCCGGCTCCGCACCCTGCCACAGCGCGGCCAGACCGGCGCGGGCGGGTTCGGGAAAGCCGTCGAAATGCCAAGGGGTGGCGATGGTCGCAATGCGCCGCGCCGGGCCGCGCTGACCGGCTGCCAGCGCCATGGTGCCACCGAGACAATAGCCCACCAGATCGGCCGGTTCGCCCAGATCGGCCATCAGCGGCAGGACGATCTGCTCGACATGGCCGGCGACATCGAGTCCGTGGCGCGCCGCCGTCGGCCATCCCCAGTCGAGCAGCAATACGCGCCGCCCTTGCGCCGCCAGCCAGCGAAGCAGCGAGCGCCCTTCCATGTCGAGCACTGTCGGCGGGTTGATCAGCGACGGGATGAACAGGATCGGCGGACCCGCGCCGCCATAGTCGCGGAGCATCGCGCCATGCGCGGCCGCGATCGCCGGCATCAGCGGCGGCGGCGCGGGGCGGCTGGCTTCCTGATATTTCCTGAGGCCCGCCAAAGCCGCCTGCATGCGGGCTGGATCGTCGGCCGCCATGCTGCGCAGCAAAGCGAGGAACAAGGGGAGCGGGCGGGGGCGATGTTGCGGTGCGGCAAGCTTCGGTGCTAGGGCGCTTTCTTCTCTTTGCTGCGGGGAATTCATGGCTGCGTCCGACGCCGATCCTGTGATCATCAAGAAATATGCGAACCGTCGGCTCTACGACACCGAGAGCTCGGCCTATATCACGCTCGAGCGGCTGGCACAGATGGTCCGCCAGAAGCGCGAATTCAAAGTGGTCGACGCCAAATCGGGCGAGGACATCACGCGCTCGGTCCTCGCCCAGATCATCATGGAGGAGGAATCGCACGGGGCGGAAATGCTGCCCGTGAATTTCCTGCGCCAGCTGATCGGCATGTACGGTGGCAATATGCAGCAGGTCGTGCCGCAATATCTGGAGGCGAGCCTCGAACAGCTGCAGCGCAATCAGACCAAGCTGCAAGAGGCGATGAGCGGCGCCCTTGCCGCCAATCCCTTCGCCGAGATGGCGCGCCGCAACATGGAGCTGTTCACCGCCGCCGCGACCGGCGCCGGACAGAGAGCGGCAGCGACCGCCGATGCGAAGGCCGAGCCCAGCAAGGCCGACCTCGACGCGCTCCGCGCCGAGCTTTCCGCGCTCAAGGGAAAGCTCGACAGGCTCGGCGGCTAGACCGCGCCTAGCTCGCGGGTCGAATGAACCGCAACGTCATCCGGTCGCTCTCGCCGATCGCCACGTAACGCTCGCGATCCTGATCGCCGAGACGCAGCGCCGGCGGCAGGGTCCAGACCCCGCGCGGCCAATCGGCGGTGTCGTTTGGATTGGCGTTGACCTCGGACGCGCCGACGAAGCGGAAGCCGGCGGCTTCGGCCAGCCGCCGGACGGTGGAGACCTTTATATATCCGCTGGTGCGCTCGCGCTCGGAATCGGCGCTTTCGGGCAGCCGGTGATCGACGATTCCAAGCGTGCCGCCGGGGCGCAGCATGGCGAACATCTGGCGGAATGCCTCGACGCTGTAATCCTGGCTGTCCCGCTGATAGCCCATCCGCCAGTTGTGGACGTTGCGAAAGGTGAGGACGACATCCGCGGTCCCGTCAGGAACGCGGGTGTCGGCGGCGTCGAAGGAAGGAAAGATCGCCGGGCGGATGTGGCCGTAGAGCGATGCATCCGCATTGCGTATCCGCTGAATGCCCTCCTGCATGCCGGGCAGGGCCGCGGCATAATATGTGCCGCCGCCGGTGCGCACATAAGGCGCCAGGATCTCGGTATACCAGCCGCCGCCCGGCCAGATCTCGACGACCGTGTCATCCGGCTCTACGCCAAAGAAGGCGAGCGTCTCGAACGGGTGACGATAGCGGTCGCGCGCAACGCCGGCCGGCCGGCGCGTATCGGCGGCGATCGCCGCGCGCAGCGCATCGTGCCAGGGAGCATGCGCGGCATGCTGGCTGTGATCCGCGCCTTGCTGGGCGATGACGGCGCCGCCGCTGGCGAGGCCGAGGATCGCGGCGATTACGGCGAAGCGGGTCTGGCGGATCATGCGTCTCTCCTTATCTGGGGTTGGCGGCTGCAATGGCGAACGGCGGGTGACGATGCAAGGCTGGCTTTGGACCGCGGAGGGTATATTGATCGCAATCGCCCTGCTGGCGGGCATCGGCGATTGGCGCCGCGTCAACCGCCGTCGCGTCGATGGCTGGGGCTGGGTACCGTGGCGCGGATTGCAGATGACCGCCCTGTTCGCGGCGATGGGCATCGCGATGATCGCTCTGCATCGCTGACCGCGGGCTTCACGCTGCTTGGGACAAGGCTCCTGCCAGGCTTTCAAACAGGCGGCGCCCGTCGGTGCGGCCATGGGCCGTTTCCGCCGCCCGTTCGGGATGCGGCATCATGCCGAGCACGTTGCCGGCGGCGTTGAGGATGCCCGCGATGTCGCGGGCAGAGCCATTGACCTCGCCGGTATAGCGCAGTGCGACCCGGCCTTCGCCCTCCAGGCGATCCAGTGTCTCGGCGTCCGCCTGATAGTTGCCGTCATGATGCGCGACAGGGATCGCGATCTCCTCGCCGGCCGCGTAGCGGGCAGTGAAGGCGCTCTGACTGTTTTCGACCCTGAGGCCGACATCACGGCAGACGAAGCGGATGCCGGCATTGCGCATCAGCGCGCCCGGCAGCAGCCCCGCTTCGGTCAGCACCTGGAAACCGTTGCAGATGCCGAGCACCATGACGCCCCGCTCGGCCGCGTCCTTGACGGCGCGGACCACCGGCGAATTGGCCGCCATCGCGCCGGAGCGCAAATAGTCGCCGTAGGAAAAGCCGCCCGGTATTGCGATCAGATCCAGGCCTTGCGGGAGTTGGGTCTCGCGATGCCAGATCATGGCCGGCTCCCGGCCCGAAACGAGCTTCAGCGCCGCTGCCATGTCGCGGTCGCAGTTGGAGCCGGGAAAGACGATGACCGCGCCTTTCACGCCGGAGCGCGCTCCACGACGCGTTCGATCCGATAATTCTCGATCACCATATTGGCGAGCAGCTTGCGGCTCATATCGTCGAGATGCGCGTCGGTGACGCTTTCATCGACCTCAAGCTCGATCAGCTTCCCCGCGCGAACGTCGCCGACCCCGGCGAAGCCGAGACCTTCGAGCGCATGATGGATCGCCTTGCCCTGGGGATCGAGCACCCCGGCCTTCAGCGTCACATAGATACGCACCTTCATTTGCGAGCGGCTCCGGCGGGATCGAGAATGGCCGTCCCTATGCCCCCGGCCCGCCCGGCCCGCAAGCGTTCACGAGGCGTTTACCATTGGGTGCGAGGTTGGACGCCTGTTGGAATCGCAAAGGATCGCGCCATGATGGGGATCGCGCTCGGCTGTTTCATCGCCCTGTTCGCTTTCGGCGCGCAGTATCTGGGCTGGCACGATCCGCACGGCCGGATCCAGATGGGCCTGTTCATGTCGTTCCTGTTCGGCATCGTGTGCGGCTACCGAAGCGGCCGCTAGCGTCCTATCCGACCTTGTCGTAGAGCGCGGCGATGCCCGCCGCGCTTCGTATCCGCCTGGTCGAGACCAAGGCCGACAAGAGGACCTTCGTCGATCTTGCCTATCGGTTAAATGCCGACGATCCGCACTGGATCCCGCCGCTTCGTGACGAAGTGAACGGCCTGATCACGCCCGGCAAGAATCCCTGGTTCGAGCATGCCGAGGCTGCCTTCTTCCTTGCCGAACGCGATGGCGTGCCCGTGGGCCGGATATCCGCCCAGATCGATCGCCTGGTACTCGAGCATATGGGTGCCGGGCTCGGCCAATGGGGGATGTTCGAGGCGACGGACGAGGCAGCGGCGCACGCCCTGCTGGCCGCCGCTGAAGACTGGCTGAGCGGCAGGGGCATGACCCGCTCGATGGGGCCGTTCAGCCTTGGAATCTGGGACGAACCCGGTTTGCTGATCGAAGGGCATGACCATCCGCCGATGGTGATGATGGGGCATGACAAGGCCGCCTATGAGGCGTGGGTGGAAGCGGCGGGCTATGTGAAGGCCAAGGACCTCTACACTTACGATCTCGACGTCACGAAGGAATTCCCGCCGCTCGTCCGGCGGATCGTCGCGGCCGGCGAGAAGAGCGAAAGGATCCGCATCCGCGGCGTCGACAAGCGCCGGTTCGACACCGAAGCGGCCCTTGTCCTCTCGATCCTCAACGAGGCCTGGGCGGACAATTGGGGCTTCATCCCCCTGACCGATTCCGAAATCGCCTATGCCGGCAAAAAGCTCAAACCCATTGTGCTCGAGGACATGATCCTGATCGCCGAGCTCGACGGCGAGCCGGTCGCCTTCATGATGGCGCTGCCGGATATCAACGAATTCCTGACCGATCTCGATGGACGGCTTTTCCCCTTCGGCTGGGCGAAGCTGCTGTGGCGGCTGAAGAAGATGCGTCTCGGCGGCGGCCGGGTGCCGCTGATGGGAGTGGTGAGCAGGCTGCATGCGAGCCGATTGGCCAGCCAGCTCGCCTTCATGATGATCGAATATATCCGTCGCGCCGGCACCCGGAATTACGGGATCAGGCGGGCCGAGGTCGGCTGGGTGCTGGAGGATAACGGGCCGATGATCGCGATCGCCGATGCGATCGAGGCGAGGCGCAACCGAACCTATCGTATCTATGAGAAGGCACTCTAGGCTGGCGGCGCCGGGCTGGCTATGAAGCGGTCATCGGGACCGGGAGGCGGCATGAAGAGAATTCTCCTCGTGGCATTTGCGGCGCTGTCGCTGTCGGGCTGCGACATGATCGCCGGCTGGCTCGGCATGGACGATCGAAATGCCAATCGCACCGCCACCAAGGATCGCCAGCGGGGCGGCGGCGGAGACGGCGTGATCTCCAACCTGCAGCCGATCGGCGAGCCGCCGCCCGGACAGAGCGAGGGTCCGCCGGGCGATCCGGGCGAGAACGGGCCGCCGGGCCAGCCGATGCCGCCGCAAGGGCCGGGCGGATCGACGGGCGAGATCGATCCTTCGATGCTGGTCGGCCGCTGGGGTGACAATGGACGCTGCGATCAGGCGATCGAATTCTTCGCCAATGGCACCTTCCGGGCCGCCAATGGCGGCCGCGGCAATTGGCGGCTCGATGGCGACCGGCTGACGATGTTCAACGGCAACCGCCGGGTCACCCTGCGGCTCCGGTCGGTCACGCCGCAGCGGGTCGTCGCCGAAGATCCGAACGGCAATGTGGGAGCCTCGATCCGGTGTTGATCCGGGCGGTGCTGCCCGCCGTCATTCTGGCCGGTGTCACAGCGCCGGCGAGCGCCCAGGATGCGACCGTCGGGCCTGCCTTCCTGGTCGGTCGCTGGGGCGACAATGGGGATTGCACCCGGCCGGTCATCTTCCGCGCGGACGGCACCTTCCTCACGCACCAGGGGGGCGAAGGGCAATGGTCGCTGCGCGGCGACCGGCTGACGATGAGCGGGGCGCAGGGCATTATCGTGCTGCGCATCACCGCCCGAGGCCGCGACCGGCTGGCGATCATCAATCCCGACGGCTCGCGCGGCAGCTCGCAGCGCTGTCCGGCGGCTGAGGCGAAGGTCTCCAGCGGCGCGCCGATATAATTGCCGGTTCGCGACTCGGCGGAAACGTGGTACCCGTATCGACGGCGCGCGTGACACGGTAAATCTTGCTACCGTAGCACGGGTCCGGCCCCCAGGCCGACCGAACGCTTAGTGGGGAATGCAAGTCCCACCGCGCGCCACCGCTCCATTCATTGCCCTTTACTTGCAGCGCCGCGCCTCAGGCGCCCACACCCCGACTGGAAATCGCGATGTCAGCCGCAGGGCCCGTTCTCTGCGCGGTTTTGGCAGGAATCGAGCGTGTCGAGAATATAGCGGCTGGTCTTGCGCTGCTCCTCGGCCGTGCGGTCCCACTCTGCTTTGGTCAGGCAGACGCGGCGGCGCGCGGCGAGTTTTCCGGTCTCGCCCTGGATTCGGCAGATGCGGCGTCCCTCGCTTTCCGGCGCATCCCGCTGGGTCATCTGGGCGAGGCCGGAAGCCGTGAGGACGACCAGCGACGCGGGCACGAGCGCGACTGCGGCAATCGCTCTAAACATCGGGGGAGCCTCCCTTTTTGAGTGGGACGATAGCGTCGATACTATAATGACGGCGGTCGCCGCGCAACGCCGTTTCAGTCCGCGATCGAAACCCAGGTCGGCGCATGATCGCTGGCCTTTTCGCGGCCGCGATAATCCTTGTCTACGCCGGCATCGACGAGGCGGTCAGCGGCTTGCGCCGACAGCAGCAGATGATCGATCCGAAAGCCGGCATCTCGCTGCCAGCAGCCGGCGGTGTAATCCCAGAACGTATAGACCTGACCGGTGGGATAGCGGGCGCGGATCGCGTCGGTGAAGCCGAGATTCAGGATCGCGCGGAATGCGGCGCGGCTTTCAGGCTGCATCAGCGCGTCGCTCGCCATCGCCTTGGCCGAGAAGACGTCATCGGGGTCGTCGGTCGGGATCACGTTCCAGTCGCCGGCGAGGACCAGCGGCCTTTCCTCCGCCAGCAGCTCCTGCGCATGGGCGCGGAGGCGGTCGAGCCAGGCAAGCTTGTAGGCGAACTTCTCGGTGCCGACCGGATTGCCGTTCGGAAGGTAGATGGAGGCGATGACGACGCCGCCGACCTCGGCCTCGATATAGCGGCTGTGCGTGTCGTCCGGATCGCCCGGCAGGCCGACGCGGCGAAGCGTCGGCGGTGCTGCGGCGGGAGTCAGGATGGCGACGCCGTTGAAGCCCTTCTGACCGTGCCACACGCCGTCATAGCCGGCCGCCTGGATATCCTTGATCGGAAAGGCGTCGTCGTCGCACTTGATCTCCTGCAGGCACAGCGCGTCGGGCTTCTGCTCGTCGAGATATTCGATCAGCCGCGGCAATCGGGCCCGAATCCCGTTCAGATTGTAGGAGACGATCTTCACCTGCTTGCGCCTAGCAGCGGCAGGCGGCGAAGGGGAGGGGGTCAGGAGGCGATCGGTCGCTTCTTCCCGTCCGCGCCGA
>JBFWUJ010000016.1:0-14198 GCA_050247295.1 Sphingomonas sp.
GAGCGCGCCGGCGATCAGCGCCGCCCCCGTCCAGCCGAGCCAGCCGGTCAGCGGTCGCGCGATCTTCAGGAAACGGGCCGGATTCGCGTAAACGTGCATGCCTGCGTGATGGTGTAGCGAAGGCTTCCGGAAGGGGAAAGCGCCTTGCGCGCACGGCGGCCACGGGGCAGGGATTTGCCCCGATCGTGACCGCCATCGCCCCTTCCCTGGCCCGTCGTAGCCCGTTCTTTGGCATCGGCCTGCGGCTCGGCGCAACGATCGCATTCGCGATCATGGCAGCGCTTATCAAGCTGGCCAGCGATCGGGGCGTGAACGCACCGGAGCTGGTTTTCTATCGCAGCGCCTTCGCACTGCCGCCATTGCTGGTCTGGATTGCCGCCAGCGGCAGCAGCGACCGTTGGCATACGAAGCGTCCGCTGGCGCACCTCCTCCGTGGCGCCATCGGCCTCGCCAGCATGTTCCTGTCTTTCGGCGCGCTCACGCTGCTGCCGCTGGCCGAGGCGGTCACGCTGAGCTTCATCGCGCCCCTGTTTGCGGTCGCCCTGTCGGCGCTGGTGCTGCAAGAGGCGGTCGGCCCGTATCGTTGGACGGCAGTGGCGATCGGCCTGGTCGGTGTGGTCGTCGTGATGCGCCCGGCTGGCGCCGAGCTGTCGCCGCTTGGCCTTGGCCTGGCGGTCGCAGGCGCGTTCAGCGTCGGCGCGGCCACGATCACCATCCGCCAGATAGGCCGCACCGAGACGACGCAGAGCATCGTCCTGTGGTTCACCTTGCTCTGCACGGCGGCGGCCGGCCTGTTGCTGCCGGTCTTCGGCCAGCTCCATGACGGCGCCACCTGGGCGCTGCTGATCGCGCTTGGAACCTTCGGCGGCATCGGCCAGCTGCTGATGACCGCATCGCTGCGCGCCGCACCGGTCGGCGCTGTCGTCCCGTTCGATTATGCGCATCTCATCTGGGCCACCCTGCTCGGCTGGGCGATCTGGGACATGCATCCGCGCCTGACGACCTGGGCCGGCGCGGCGATCATCATCGGCAGCGGCCTGTTCACTCTTTGGCGCGAGCACAAGCTGGGCCGCGAGAAACCGCCGCCCGAGCCGCTTTAGGCGCGTCCGATCAGGCGCCGCGCCATATTGCCGGCGACCCGGGAAGGGTTGCGTCCGGTCGCGGCGCTTTCGGTCCAGATCTCGTCGAGCCGCGCCGGAATGGCCTCGATCCGCTGCTTCACCGTCTCCTGGTCGCCGTCCTTGAGATATTCCGTCGAGACGTTGATGATGCCGCCGGCATTGATGACGTAATCGGGGGCGTAAAGTATGCCGCGCGCCTGGATCCGGTCGCCGTCCTCGCGGGTGGCGAGCTGGTTGTTCGCGCCGCCGGCGACCACCGGCACGTTGAGCGCCGCAATCGATTGCTCATCCAGGATCGCGCCCAGCGCATTGGGGCTCAGCACATCCGCTTCTATCGTCATGATCGCATCCGGCGCGACGATCGCGCCGCCGACCTCGTCAGCCAGCGCCCGCACGCGGGCCTCATCGATATCGGCGACGCTGATCCGCGCCCCGTCGGCCGCCGCCAGGCGCGCGACGCCGCCGGCGACGCTGCCCGCGCCCTGGAAAGCAATATGCAGGCCGGCCAGGCCGTTCTTGCCCAGCGCCCGCTTCACGGCCGCCTTGATGCCGAGATAGACGCCATAGCTGGTGTGCGGGCCGGGATCGCCGCCAACCGCGCCTGCCGCGACCGGCAGGCCGGCGACGTACGGCGTTTCCTTGGAGATCGCCACCATGTCGGCGACGTTCATGCCGACATCCTCAGCCGTGACGTAGCGGCCGCCGAGATTGTCGACCGACCGCGCGAAAGCGGTGAGCATCGCCGGCGTCTTGGTCCGGGCCGCATCGTTCGCCAGGATCACCGCCTTGCCGCCGCCTAGAGGCAGGCCCGCCATCGCATTCTTGTAGGACATGCCGCGCGACAATCGCAGCACGTCGGTGATCGCGAGGTCCTCGTCGGCATAATGCCAGAGGCGCGTCCCGCCGGCGCCGGGGCCGAGATGCGTGGAGTGAACCGCGATGACTGCTCGAAGGCCGCTTTCCCCGTCGGTGACGAAATGGACGAGTTCATGCGCGTCGAAATCCGGATAATCCCAGAGCGAATCCATCAGGTTCCTATCCCAAGTCTTCAGTAATTATGGGGCGGCCAACGGGACTTGAACCCGCGACCCCCGGTACCACAAACCGGTGCTCTAACCAGCTGAGCTATGGCCGCCATGCGTGAGTTGCGGCGCGCACATAGGGGCGCGCCGGCCTCAGCGTCAAGGACACGGGCTGCGGGCTATGCGGCCGATGTTTCCGCCTTCGCAGCGAGCAAGGCGGCAAGCTCCAGATGGCGCCGCCGCACGTCGTCGTCGCCTGCCCCGCTCGCATGGTGGCGCTGCTCGGCTGCCCGTCGGGCGTAATAATTGCGATCGTCGGCCATCAGGTCCCTTCCCCGGCTTTGCGGGGCACCTAGGCCGGTGGACGGAAGGTGGAAAGCAGCGCCGCGTCCATCCGCATGCTTTTCGCGGTAGCTGGAGTCGGCCAGGGCGAATTCTCGGAAACCGGGCCGTAAGCCAGGCCCTTTGCGTCGCGTCGGACGAGACGTGGTGGGCGCGGCAAGGATTGAACTTGCGACCCCCGCGGTGTGAACACGGTGCTCTACCACTGAGCTACGCGCCCACGCCTCGGCCGTGGCGGAAGGCGGCCTTAGCGGCGCTCCGGAATCCTGTCCAGCCGCCCGGCGATCAGCCGTTGACGGCATCCTTCAGCCCCTTGCCGGGCTTGAACTTCGGCTGGGTCGATTCCTTGATCTGCATCGGCTCGCCGGTGCGTGGGTTGCGCCCGGTGGATGCTTTCCGGCGCGAGCAGGAAAAGGTGCCGAACCCGACCAGTCGAACCTCGTCGCCGCGCTTCAGCGCATCGGTGATGATATCGAACACCGTCTCCACCATGCGCGAAGCGTCTCCCCGCCCCGTCCCGGTCAGTTCCGCGACCCGCACGATCAGTTCCTGCTTGTTCATCTCGCACCAACCCCTGCCGACGACTCCCGACCCCCGCCGGGCAGCCGCGCCAGTTAAAGGACAGGTGCGCAGGCCAAGTCAAAAGGAAAGACGCGGGCGGGCGATCATTTGGCCGCCCGCGTCCCATACTTCCCGCTCTGGGCCATTATTCAGTGGCGGATTGAAACTTCCGGCAATCCGTCAGGCGCCGGTGCCAGCTCCGACGGCGGCAGCGCGGCGATCTCGTCGTCGTCATTCCACTCGATCGGGACCACCGGATCGGCGAGCGCTTCGCCCAGCACCTCATCGACATGGGCGACGACGACGATCTCGAGCGATTCGCGGATATTGGCGGGAATATCCGCCAGGTCCTTCTCGTTCTCCGCCGGGATCAGCACCTTGGCGATGCCGCCGCGCAGCGCCGCCAGCAGCTTCTCCTTGAGGCCGCCGATCGGCAGCACCCGCCCTCTCAGGGTCACCTCGCCGGTCATCGCAACGTCGCGGCGAACCGGAATGCCGGTCAGCGTCGAGATGATCGCCGTCACCATGCCGATGCCGGCTGACGGACCGTCCTTGGGCACCGCGCCCTCGGGGAGGTGAACGTGGACATCCTTGCGCGCGAACAAACTCGGCTTCACGCCATAGGCCGGGGCCCGTGCCTTGACGAAGGCGAAGGCGGCCTGAACCGATTCCTGCATCACCTCGCCCAGCTTGCCGGTCGTCTTGATCTGGCCCTTGCCGGGCACGGTGACCGCCTCGATCGTCAGCAGCTCGCCGCCGACCTCGGTCCAGGCGAGGCCGGTGACGGCGCCGATCTGGTCCTCCTCCTCGCTCATCCCGTGGCGGAATTTGCGGACTCCAAGGAACTCGCCCAGATTCTCGGCCGTCACGACCGTCTTTTCCGCCTTTCCTTCAAGGATCTGACGCAGCGCCTTGCGGGCGACCTTGGCGATCTCCCGCTCCAGCGTCCGGACGCCGGCTTCCCGCGTGTAATAGCGGATCAGCGCCCGCACCCCGTCCTCGCCGAGCGTGAACTCGCCGTCCTTCAGGCCGTGCGATTCGATTTGCTTGGGAACCAGGTGCTTGATCGCGATCGCGACCTTCTCGTCCTCGGTATAGCCTTCGAGCCGGATGATCTCCATCCGGTCGAGCAGCGGCTGCGGCATGTTCATGCTGTTCGCCGTGGTGACGAACATCACGTCGGAAAGATCGTAATCGACCTCCAGATAATGATCCTGGAACTTGTTGTTCTGTTCCGGATCAAGCACTTCGAGCAACGCCGAAGCGGGATCGCCGCGGAAGTCCTGGCCGAGCTTGTCGATCTCGTCGAGCAGGAACAGCGGATTGCTCGTCCCGGCTTTCTTGAGATTGGTCATGACCTTGCCGGGCAGAGAGCCGATATAGGTGCGCCGGTGGCCCCGGATCTCCGCCTCGTCGCGGACCCCGCCGAGCGACTGGCGGACGAACTCGCGGCCGGTGGCGCGGGCAATCGAACGGCCGAGCGACGTCTTGCCGACGCCGGGCGGGCCGACGAGGCAGAGAATCGGCCCCTTCAGCTTGTTGGTCCGTGCCTGCACGGCAAGATATTCGACGATCCGTTCCTTGACCTTCTCGAGCCCGTGATGGTCCTCGTCCAGGATCCGCTCCGCCTCGGCGATCTCGTGCTTCAGCTTCGATTTCTTGCCCCAAGGCAAGCCCAGCAGCACGTCGAGATAATTGCGGCTGACCGTCGCCTCCGCCGACATCGGCGCCATCGCGCGCAGCTTCTTCAGCTCGCTTGTCGCCTTGGTCTTGGCTTCCTTGGACAGCTTCGTGCGCTCGATCGTGCGGGCCAGCTCCGCCAGCTCGTCGCCGCCGCCTTCCTCGGCCTCATTGCCGAGTTCGCGCTGGATCGCCTTGAGCTGCTCGTTCAGATAATATTCGCGCTGCGTCTTCTCCATCTGGCGCTTCACGCGCGAGCGAATCTTCTTCTCGACCTGCAGGACGCCAAGCTCTCCTTCCATGAAGGCGTAGCTCATCTCCAGCCGGCGGACCGGATTGAGCTCGGCCAGCAGCGCCTGCTTGTCGGAGACCTTGATGTTGATGTTCGCCGCCACCGCGTCAGCGAGCTTCGACGGCTCCTCGATCTGGCCCAGCTGCACCGCGGTCTCGGCCGGCAGCTTGCGGTTGAGCTTCGAATAATTCTCGAATTGTTCGATCACCGAGCGCATCAGCGCCTGCGCTTCCGGCCCTTCGGCTTCGGCGGCCTCGACCAGGTCGACCTCGGCGACAAGATGGCCGCCATCGTCGCGCAGCGCGTTGAGCGACGCTCGCTGGTGGCCCTCGACCAGCACCCGCACCGTCCCGTCCGGGAGCTTCAGCAGCTGCAGCACGGTGGCGACGACACCCAGGTCGTAAAGCGCGTCGCGATCCGGATCGTCCTCCGCCGGATCGAGCTGGGAGACCAGGAAGATATTCTTGTCGGCCGCCATGGCGCTCTCCAGCGCCGAGACCGATTTGTCGCGGCCGACGAAGAGCGGGACGATCATCTGCGGGAAGACGACGATGTCGCGCAGCGGCAATACGGGGTAGGTTTCGCTCATTGGGGCTCCACTCGCGGCGCCAACAGGCACCGCCCTTCGCCGCCTATATGGGGCCAAGATGGTTTACCATCAATGAGCAGCCGTTAACGGTTGTGACAGCCTTGCTTTGCGATTGACCGTTACGGGGGCGGAGCGTATCTTTTCGTCGCCTCCGCAAATGGGGAGTTCAAGCCCATGTTTCGCGTTCTTTTTCTTGGCCTGTCTCTTGTTGTGACCTCGCTGACCGTGCCGTTGCCCGTCACCGGTGCCGCGGCCGCTCAATCGCTCACCGGCGAACAATGCACGCGCCGCAATGAAGGCCGCCGCGCCGCCGGATCGGCGATCGGTGCCATCGGCCGCGGCATTCTCGGCCGGGTCGGAGGCGGTGGCGTCGCCGCGATGCTGCCGATGGCCTCCGTGCTCGGCGATGCGATCATGCGGATGCTCGACTGCCAGGAGCAGGAGAAGGCGGCCGAGGCGACCGAGCAGCTCGTCGAGCGTGCGTCCGCGCAGCGCGGAACCGCCGCCGTCGGCACCACCCAGACGTGGCGGAGCGAAACGCGGCCGGGCGTCACCGGTTCCTCGACGATCACGGCGGTCGAGCCGACCGCCGCTGACGGCGATTGCATGACCGTGACCGACATCGTCATCGTCGACGGGCAGGAGACGCGTCAGCCCAAGCGGATGTGCCGCCGGCCACCGTCGAATCGCTTCGTCCGCGTCTAGCCCGAGCGTCCGTCCATGCGTAAGTTCGCGTCCCTCATCGCCCTGGCCGCCCTCACCAGCGGTCATCTCGCGTCCGCGCAGCAGCGCGATCCGCAGAATCCGACCTGCCCCCCGAACCCGAATTGGTCGAACTATCGGGAAATGCGGTTCACTCCGCAGACCGTGAACGGCAATCAGGTGCTGCTGGCCGAAGGGGTCGTCGATAGCGGAGTCGTTGCGCGCCTGCGAGCGGCGCTGGACGCCAATCCGAACATTGGCGAGATCTGGTTCCGCTCGCCCGGCGGCAACGCCCGGGTCGGCAACGAAGCCGGGCGGGTCATCCGGGAGGCGGGGATGCTCACCCGGATCCCCAACGGCTGGGCCTGCTTCTCGGCCTGCAATTTCATGTTCATGGGCGGCATGGCGCGGTTCGTGGACAATGGCGGCCTCTTCATCGTCCACATGTTCACCCATACCAGCGACCGCGCGGCGTTGGAGCAGGCGCTTCAGCGCAACGCCTCGCAAACCGTCGGCCAGATCGAGCAGCAATCGGCCCAGCTCGGGGTTGAGGATAACATGTTCCTGATCCGGATGGGCGTGCGGCCGAGCCTGCTGACCGACATCATGTATCAGGTATCGGCGGTGCGGCAGGAGCGCCGCTGCCTGACCCAGCAGGAGGTCGTCCACTACAATGTCGCCACCGCCCCGTGGCAGGAAGGGCAGTCCGCCCAGGCCGCGGCGCCGGGCAGCAGCCAGCGGAACCCGCGGCGCGGAAACTGACCCGGCTGGGTCAGCGAAACGCGGGCGGCGGCGCTAGGGCCGCGCCTCGATGATCAGGTTGAACGGGGTCTCCGCGGCCCGCCGCACCCGGCTGAAGCCGGCCTCCTTCAACACCGCGGTCAGGCGCCCCTCGCCCGCCTGCGCGCCAAGCCCGAGTCCAACCTCCTGCGCCAGCGATCCGGGCGTGCAGATCATCGTCGAGGCGGAATAATACATTCGCCCGACCGGGTTGATATTTTCCGCCAGCGTGTCGTGCGCGAATGGCTCGACCAGCATGAATACGCCGTCGTCCTTCAGCATCTGACGGGCCCGCTTCGCGGCGCCGACCGGATCGCCCATGTCATGCAGGCAATCGAAACAGGCGACGAGGTCGTAATCCTCGCCCGAAATCTCCTTGGCCGCCGCGACCTCGAAGCTCACATTGGACGGATCGCCGGCTTCGCGCGCCGCCTCGCGGGCGCGGTCGATCGAGGCATCGTGATAATCGAAGCCGGTGAAGCGGCTGTTGGGAAAGGCCTCGGCCATGATCAGCGTCGATGCGCCGGCGCCGCAGCCGATGTCGGCCACGCGCCCGCCCGCGCTCAATCGATCGACCATGCCCTCGAGGGCGGGCAGCCAGGTCTGCACCAGGTTGGCCCGATAGCCGGGGCGGAAGAATTTCTCGGTGCCGCGGAACAGGCATTCATGATGTTCGTGCCAGCCGACGCCCTTGCCGGTGCGGAAGGCATCGCTGATCTTGGGTTCGTCGATATAGGCTGAGGCGATCAGCTCGAACGCGCTGGCGACATAGACCGGTGAATCCTCGTCGGCGAGCGCCATTGCCTGCTCCGGGGAAAGCGAGAAGGTGTCGGCGTCGGCATCATAATCGACGAAGCCGGAAGCAGCCTGCGCGGAAAGCCATTCGCGTACGTAGCGCTCGGTCGTCCCGGTCGCGTCGGCGAGCCCCTGGGACGTCATCGCCCCGCCTTCGTGAAGTGCCCGGTAAAGGCCGAGCTTAGCGCCCATGATCACCAGCGCACCGCTCATCGCGGCGCCCATGTCGCCCACCATCTTGCCCATGAATGCTTCGAGCTTCGCCGGATCGACCGGCCGTGCGCTGGCCATGAGAGCCTCCCTCGTTCCGAGTCGGAAACGAGGACTTTAGCACTCTCGCTTGGCGAGACGGAGTGACAACAGCAGCCTAGGCCGCGTCTTCCGCCTCGGTATAGACCCGCACCGGCTCCTTGGCGCCGGCGACGACGTCCTTGTCGATCATCACCTCGTCGACGCCCTCCATGCTGGGCAGGTCGAACATCGTGTCGAGGAGGATATTCTCCATGATCGATCGGAGGCCGCGGGCGCCCGTTTTGCGCTCGATCGCCTTCTTGGCGATCAACATCAGCGCGTCGTCGGTGAAGCCAAGCTTCACGTCCTCCATGTCGAACAGCTTCTGATATTGCTTGACGAGGGCGTTTTTGGGCTCGCGCAGGATTTCCACCAACGCATCGACGTCCAGATCCTCCAGCGTCGCGACCACCGGCAGGCGGCCGACGAATTCCGGGATCAGCCCGAACTTCAGCAGATCCTCCGGTTCGCTCTGTCGCAGTACCTGGCCGATGCGGCGTTCGTCCGGTGCCGCGACATGCGCGCCGAAGCCCATCGACTTGCCTTCGAGCCGGTCGCCGATGATCTTCTCGAGGCCCGCGAAGGCGCCGCCGCAGATGAACAGGATATTCGTCGTATCGACCTGCAGGAATTCCTGCTGCGGATGCTTGCGGCCGCCCTGCGGGGGGACGGAGGCGGTGGTGCCTTCCATCAGCTTCAGCAGCGCCTGCTGGACACCCTCGCCCGAAACGTCGCGGGTGATCGATGGATTGTCGGATTTCCGCGAAATCTTGTCGATCTCGTCGATGTAGACGATGCCGCGCTGCGCCCGCTCGACATTGTAGTCGGATGCCTGGAGCAGCTTCAGGATGATGTTCTCGACATCCTCGCCGACATAGCCCGCTTCGGTCAGCGTCGTCGCGTCGGCCATCGTGAAGGGCACGTCGAGGATGCGGGCCAGCGTCTGCGCCAGCAGCGTCTTGCCGCAGCCGGTGGGGCCGACGAGCAGGATGTTCGACTTGGCGAGTTCGACATCGCCGCCCTTCGCCCCGTGGGCGAGCCGCTTGTAATGGTTGTGAACCGCGACCGAAAGCACCCGCTTCGCATGGTCTTGGCCGATCACATAATCGTCGAGGACCTTGCAGATCTCCGCCGGCGTCGGGACTCCGTCGCGCGTCTTGACCAGCGCCGACTTCGTCTCCTCGCGGATGATGTCGTTGCACAGCTCGACGCACTCATCGCAGATGAACACGGTCGGGCCGGCGATGAGCTTGCGCACCTCGTGCTGCGATTTGCCGCAGAACGAGCAGTAAAGGGTGCTCTTGCCGTCGCCACCGGAGAGTTTCGTCATAATCCTCTTGGGGCCTTTCGCCCGTTCACTCGACCGCCGCCATCCTGACGCCGGATTACCACAATCACAATGGCCTAATGGTTAAGCGGCCTGGGCCGTCTCGCTGTCGGACGGAACCGGACGCTTTTCGAAAACCTCGTCGACAAGGCCGAACGCCTTGGCCTCTTCCGCTGACATGAACTTGTCGCGCTCGACGTTCCGCTCGATATCCTCGATCGGCTGACCCGTATATTGGGCCATCAGCTCGTTCATCCGCTGCCGGATGCGCAGGATTTCGCGCGCCTGGATCTCGATGTCGGTCGCCTGCCCCTGGGCCCCGCCCGATGGCTGGTGGATCATGATCCTGGCGTTGGTGAGGGCGACCCGCATGCCCGGCTCGCCCGCCGAAAGGAGAAAGGCTCCCATCGAGGCGGCCTGGCCGATGCAGACCGTTCCGACCTTCGGACGGATATATTGCATCGTGTCGTGGATCGCCATGCCCGCCGTGACGACTCCGCCCGGCGAGTTGATGTACATGAAGATGTCCTTCTTCGGATTCTCGCTCTCCAGATAGAGAAGCTGGGCCGTCACCAGCGTCGCCATATGGTCCTCGACCGGACCGGTGACGAAGACGATCCGCTCGCGCAGCAGCCGCGAGTAGATATCGAAGCTGCGCTCGCCGCGGTTCGATTGCTCGATGACGATGGGAACGAGCCCGGCGACGATGTCCTGATGGTCCATGATGGAAGAGCGATCCTGTTCTGGTTGCCCGGGCTACATCGGCGGATCGGTGCGAAGGTTCAAGGGGTCGCGGCCACTGGCGTCCCAATCCGGACCTTCCTGCGGGGTCGCCGGCATCTCCGCTTGACGGTCCGCCGCGACAGCCCGAGGCTCCCCTTGGCAAGCGCCCGATCAGGTTTCGAAACGGAGGACGAGGATGCGGCTACTGGCGTTGATGGGAACGCTGCTGCTGCTGGCATGTGCCGCCGGCGGCGAAACCACTGCGGCGGCGAGCGATCTAACGCTGCGCTACGCCAATCCCGAAGCGGCCGAGGACACGATGGTCATCGAACGCGATTCGGCCGGCCGGATCCGGGTCAGCGAGGGTGAGCGGCAAGCGCTGATCATCCGCGAGGGGACGACCTACATCCTCTTCACGCCGCCAGGGCCGGGCGGCCGGATCGTGGCCAGGATGGAGGACTATCTGGCGGTCGGCGCGGAGATGCGCGCCAACATGATCCGGGCCGGCGCGCTGACCGGCGATGTTGATAATACCGCCTATCGGCTGAACGATCAGGGAGACGCGACGGTCGGGCAATGGCGGGGCCGCAGCTATGAGTTGTCGCCGCAAGGCAGCGGCGTCAGCCTTTCGGCCATCATGTCTGGAGACCCGGCGCTGGCCGACGCGCGAGCGCTCGCCACGCGGGCGATCGGCGAGCTCGAGCGCGCGTCGCGAGCGGTTCTGATCTATCCGGAGCAATTCACGCGGATGAGCGCGGAATTGCTCGGCCGCGGTATGCCGATCGCCTGGAACGGACTGCAGCTGCAATACATGACGACCGAGGCGGTGCCGGCCTCCCGCTTCGAGCTGCCGAGCCCGGCACTCAGCCGCGAGGCATTGCGCGCGAGGGCGCTGTCCGGCGCGACGCCCTAGGAGGCTGTTCGCCCGGCGACGCCCGGCAGCGCGAGATAATGGAGCCGCCGCACCTCTCTCCTCCCCCGCACCACCGTGTCGAGGATCAGGCCGGTGAAGAAACACAGGGCGGCGAGGATCATCAGCCCGGTGGCGAGAATCGCGGTCGGGAAGCGCGGCACGAGGCCGGTCTCGGCATAGGTGATCGCAAGCGGGACCGAGATCAGGATCGCGCCGATCGCCAGGACAAGCGCATAGAAGCCGTAGAACATCACCGGCCGTTCGATCCGGTAAAGGTGGAGGATCGTGCGGAGGATTCGCCAGCCGTCGCGATAGGTGGAGAGCTTCGATTGCGAGCCTTCGGGCCGCGCTCCGTAGGCCGTCTCGACCTCGCCCACCGGCATGGCCAGCTCAAGCGCGTGGACGCTGATCTCCGTCTCCGTCTCGAAGCCGCGCGACAAGGCCGGGAAGCTCTTGACGAACCGTCTTGAGAATATCCGGTAACCCGAGAAGATATCGGTGAAAGTCCGGCCGAACAGGCGCGCCAGAATACCGGTGAAAATGCGATTCCCGAGCACATGTCCGCGCCGGTAGGCCTCCGTCTCGACCGTCGATTTTCGGGCGCCCACGACCATGTCGAGCTGCTCGTCGATCAGTTTGGCGACGAGCGCCGGGGCGGCGGCCGCATCATAGGTCGCATCGCCGTCGGCCATCACATAGATGTCGGCCTCGACATCGGCGAACATCCGCCGGACGACATGACCCTTGCCCTGCATCCGCTCGGCACGGACGATCGCGCCGGCCTCGGCGGCGACCTCGGCCGTCCGGTCCTGGCTGTTATTGTCGTAAACGTAGATCGCCGCATCGGGCAGCGCGGCGCGAAAACCGGCGATCGTCGCGCCGATCGCCGCCTCCTCATTATAGCAAGGCAGCAGGACCGCGATGCGATGCTGGTAAGAAGCCAAGGCCGACCCCCTCAATAGCCTTGCCGCCGCCGCTTGCCGGCAATGGCGGCGGGACTATGCCTTTTTCGCAGCCTTCTTGGCAGGGGCCTTTTTCGTCGGCTTGTCCGCCTTGGCTTCGGCCTTCGCCGGCGCCGCCTTCTTTGCCGCCGGCTTCTTGGCTGCCGCCTTTTTCGGCTTGGCCCCATGATCGTGATCGTGGCCGCAACCCGGACCGTGGACGTGCGCGTCCTCGGCCTCGACGGCAGACTGCAGCGCCTCGCGACTCACTTCGCGTTCGGTGATTTCCGCCTGGCCGAACAGGAAGTCGACGACCTTGTCCTCGAACAAGGGGGCTCGCAGCTGCGCCGCCGCCATCGGCTCCTGCTGGATATATTCCATGAAGCGCTGCCGGTCTTCCGGCCGGTATTGCTGCGCCGCCTGCATGATCAGCTGGCTCATCTCCTGCTGATTGACCTCGACGCCGTTCTTCTGGCCGATCTCGGACAGCAGCAGGCCCAGGCGGACCCGCCGCTCGGCGATCCGCCGATAATCGTCCTTCTCGGCTTCCATCTCGGCGAGCGCCGCCTTCGGATCGGCTTCATGCCCCGCCTCGTGCTGGAGCTGCTGCCAGATCTGCTCGAACTCGGCGTCGACCATCGATACCGGCACCGGGAAGTCATGCGCCGCCGCCAGCTGGTCGAGCAGCTGCCGCTTCATATGGGTGCGGGTCAGGCCATTATTCTCCTGCTCGACCTGGTTCTTCATCAGCTCGCGCAGCTGGCCGATTCCCTCCAGCCCCATCGACTTGGCGAAATCGTCGTCGGCCTTCACCGGCCGTGGCGTCTGCACCTCGTTGACGACCACCGCGAACTGGGCCTCGCGGCCCTTCAGATATTCGGTCGGATAATCGGCCGGGAAGGTGACGGTGAGCGTCTTCTCGTCATTCGCCTTCACGCCGACGAGCTGGTCCTCGAAGCCGGGGATCAGCCGGCCGGAGCCGAGCTCCACCGACATGCCCTGGCCGGTGCCGCCCTCGAACGGCTCACCGTCGACGGTGCCGACATAGTCCATGACGACCAGATCGCCCATCGCCGCCTTGTGCGCCGGCTTGGCGGGATCGAAACTCTTCTGGCCAGCGGCAAGCTTGCCTACCGCTTCGTCGATTTCCCTGTCGCTCGCCGGCACGGTGAGACGCTCGAGCTTGACGCCCTCTATCGTGGTTTCCGGCACGTCGGGCAGGGTCTCGACCTCGACCGTGATGATCGCGTCCTTGCCCTGGCCGCCCTCGTCCAGCGCGACGCTCGGCTGCATGGCCGGACGCAGATTCTGTTCGGCGAGCAGCTGTTGAATGCCGTCCTGCACCGCGCTTTGCAGCGCCTGCGCCTCGATCTGGGCGCCGTGCATCTTGCGGATGAGATTGGCGGGCACCTTCCCGGGGCGAAAGCCCGGCATCTGCACCTGCGGCGCGATGGTCTTGAGCTCGGCATCGACGCGGGCGTCGATATCCTTGGCCGGGATGGTCAGCTTGTAGGCGCGCTTCAGGCCCTCGTTCAGGGTCTCGACAGTCTGCATTGTGGCTTCAAACCTTCACGTCAGATCGGGGCCGGAGTACGGGCGACGGCGGCGCGCTGGTGCGGGCGGAGGGGCTCGAACCCCCACATCTTTCGATACCAGAACCTAAATCTGGCGCGTCTACCAGTTCCGCCACGCCCGCGTCAGGCCGGCAAGCGGCGCCCTATAGCAAGGCTGTGGCGAAGGGCAAGCGAGGCTCGCGGTGATGCCCGCGCCGGTCAATCGGCGGCGCTTGGCACCCACTTGCCCCGCCGCTTGTGCATGGCGGCACCGCAACGCCCGCATATCCCTTCGATCCGCGGTCCATCGGTGCGGACACTGGCCCGCGACCGGCGATGGAATCCGAACCAGCACAAGATCCGCATAGGAGAGCCCTCCACAGGCTCCCGCTAACAGGCCAGTCTTACAATCAGATGGCGCTCAGGCGGCGCCCGCAAGATCGCCACCGGTCCGGGCGCGCGGCCGAAACAGGCCCGCGCCGATCGCCATCTTGCCGGTCAGCGGCAGCGCCGTGCCGCAAAAGCCGCATTCGACGGAAATCCTGCCGATATGCCAGTGCGATCGG
>JBFWUJ010000016.1:14298-34051 GCA_050247295.1 Sphingomonas sp.
GGCGCGCCCGCCGAGGCCGGGAATCAGGCGGCGACGCGCCGCGCCGTCCAGTCCGCATGGACTCGGGTCGGCGTCGTGAACGTGCCGCCCATTTCGTCCCGGAAGAAGGACAGGACCCGCTCGATATTGGCCAGGAACGCGGCAAGCTCCTGCGGATCGCGGACATAGGGCGTGTGACCGGGGGCCATGCTCGGGCTGTGATAGGTGAGGCTGAACAGGCGATGCCCGCGTCGCGCCATCGCGGCGATCAGCCGGCACTGGTCTTCGGCCGAAACGCCTTCCGGGCTCAGGCGGATGCGATTGAGCAGGCGCGTTTTGGCGAGCATGGCGGGCACTTTCCATCGCACGGCGCCTGGCTTGCCGAACAGCCCGCCCGCCTTGCCGCCCAGCCCGGCGGCGGCACCGACAAAGCCGACGGTGAGCGGAATCTCGAGCAGTCCCCGGCGTTCATCCAGCCAGTGCGGCCGGTCCGGCCTGCCCATGAAGCTGGGGCCGCCATCGGCCGAAAAATCGCTATGCGGCACGAAACTGCAATCGACCGCATAGCCCAGCTCGGCGAGCACTTGTCCAGTACGCGCCCCGAAGCCGTAGCGGCCGGCCCGAAACACCGTCGGACGTTCGCCGAAGCTGCGCTCGACCGCCTCCGTGATCGCGACGATCTTTGCCCGCTCCAGCGCCGGCGGCAGGTTGCAGTGATAGGAATTGAAGGTGGAAACCTCCTCCTCGTGCGGCGGCGTCACCCAGGGGTGTAGATGAGCCCCGATTTCCGCCTTGCCGGCGTCACGCAGCCTTTTGAGGAACGCGACCGCGGCAGGATCGACGGCCACGGGGTGGTCGATCACATAAGTGGGTGTGACGCCGAACCGGTCGTAAATGTCATGGGCCCTCGCCTGCGCCGGAATCGAGCGGGTCGCGACGCTCTGCCGCGAGAAGGGCGACTCCCAGTCGAACTCCTCCTCGGTGTCGACAATGACGAACAGTTCGGGCGTCACGGCCGCGCCTTCAGCCGCCGCGCCTTGTCGATCGCGCGAAAGCCCAATGCCTTCAGGTGATTCTGCGACGGATAGCGTTTCGGCATCGCCGGCGTCACGCCCGCACGACGCAGCATCGCGTTCATGCGGTGCGCATATTGCTCCCGATAGCTCCACTCGGATCGCCAGGTGATCGACAGCGAAATCGAGACGTCCGGGCCGTTCTTCACCCAGTGCGGCGCCTTCACCGGCACATAGACGGCCTTCCCGGCGGTGAGCGCAAACGCGCGCCCGCGGTCGTGGAATTCGTCGCGCCAGATCAGGTTGCGGTGGCCGCCGGCATGGAAGGCCTCATGCTGCTCGCCGCTGGCGAGGCTCTCATCGCCGGCGGGGAAGATGGTCATCGTCTTTCGCCCGCGGATCTGCAGCAGGATGTTGTGCTCCGGATCGAAATGGAATGGCGTTACCGAGCCGGGCGAGGAAATGAAGATGAAGGCCTCGCGCTTCAGCATCGCACCGGTCACCGGCCGCACATCGGCATCCAGCTCGGCCAGCGTCGCGTCGAGCAACGCCTTGTAAAGCGGGTCCTGCTCGACGAACTTCAGCACCATCCAGGAGCCGTTCTGCTCGATACCCCGGATCGTCTCTTCGATCGAGAGGCCGTTGGACGGCGTCTCGTCCGCCGCGATCCCGACCGGCAGGTCGCCGCGATTATATTCCGCGTCGACCGGGCGGATGCGCGCCGCCAGCGCCGCCAGCGCGTCAAGCTGCAGCAGCGGATGGTCGCACAGGCGATGGTCGAGCAGCGTCGGCTGCTCGGGATAGGATGCGGCGAAGGTCCGGCGGGCGGCGGCGGCGAAGCAGGTCATCGGCGAAGCTTTCTGGCAAGCACGGCGCCGCGCTCCAGCGCCCGGCAAACGGCATGGATGACACCGCGGCGGACACCGGCAAGCGGCACCGTGATGCGCACGATCGACCGGCGCTCGGTCCACAGGCTGTCGATCATCGGATGGTCCTCGGCCGCGCAGCTGTCCATCCAGCGCAAGGCGGGATCATCGAGGATCGCCAGGTTTTCCTGCTGGATCAGAACGCCGGGCGAAAAGCGGGCGAATTGCTCGTCGAACACGGTCTTGAACGAAAAGCTGCCCGGCGGCGCGAGAAAATTGACCAGCATCGCCACCGTGCGGTCGCCGACGTCGAGGCGGCGGAACTGGAGTCGCCCGGCCGCATCGGCGCCGGCGACGGCGTCGCGGAAGAACTGGGCCCGCGGCGGCGAACAGGCAAAGGCGGTTCCCGCCTCCCCCTTCCAGCCGGATCGCTCAAGCCGCAAATAGGTGTCGCACCATTCGCCAAGGTCGTCGCCCCGACCGAGGCAACGCGAAACCAGCGGCCCGATTTCACCGAGCCGGTTGCGCTGGCGGCGCAGCTCCTTGCGCTTTTTCGCGCGCACCGCCTGCTCGAAATAGGCCTCCGGCGACAGCGTGCTGTCGAGGAATGCCCGAACCTCGCGATAGGCGACGGCGCAATCGCGCGTCGCGATCAGGCCGCGATGGACCGGGCCGTTCTCGACGACGCTCCTGAGGTGCAGCAGCGCCGCCCAGCCGGTCGCGTCGAGCAGCGCGAGCGCGGCCCGCCAGAACGCCTCCTCCTCGCCGGCCGCGACCAGCGGCATGCCGACGAACATCTGGTCGTGGCGCCAATTGGCGATGAAGCGAACCGGCAGCTTGGCATAGCCGCGCTCGGCGGCCAGCGGCATCAGCCCGATCACCCGCGGTCCGCGCCGTACCGCCAGCATCTGCACGTCCGGGGCGGCGGCGGCCGCCGCCGAGACGAACCAGTGTTCGTAATAGGGATTGGGCTCGGACGCCGCGGCGGCGAGCGCTGTCCACTCATCCTTGAGGCCGATCAGCGCCTCGGCGAGCGGCAATATCCGCGCCTCGGCCGGCGCATCCAGCACCGCGCGCGCGGCGATCCGCCGCTCCGCCGCCACAATCCGACCCATGGACGTCATGGCCCGCGCGATAGCGCGCGGAGGTAAAGATATGGTGCGCGTCGCCTCAGGCGGCGGCGGTCGCCAGCTGGTGGTTCCGATATTGGTCGCGCAGCGCCGTTTTCAGTAGCTTGCCGGTGGCGGTGTGCGGCAGGCTGTCGACGAACAATATCTCGTCCGGCAGCCACCATTTGGCGACATGCTTGCCGAGATGATCGATGATCTCGCTTTCGCTCACCGTCGATCCGGCCTTGCGGACGATCAGCAACAGCGGCCGCTCGTCCCATTTCGGATGATGGACGCCGATCGCCGCCGCTTCGGCGACGCCGGCGCAGCCCACCGCGGCATTTTCCAGCTCGACCGAGCTGATCCATTCGCCGCCCGATTTGATGACGTCCTTGGACCGGTCGGTGATCTGCATCGTCCCGCACGGATGGATGACGGCGACGTCGCCGGTATCGAACCAGCCGTCCGCATCGGCTGCATCCTCGTCCGCCTGGAAATAACGCTTGATCACCCACGGCCCGCGAATCTGCAGCCGGCCGGAGCTCTGGCCGTCGCGCGGCTGGATCCGGCCCTCGTCGTCCACCACCCGAAGCTCGACTCCGAACGGCACCCGGCCCTGCTTGCAGACGAGGTCCACCTGTTCCTCAAAGCTCATCTCGTCCCAATTGCCCGGCGGTGCGCCCATCGTGCCGATCGGCGATGTCTCGGTCATCCCCCAGGCGTGGCCGACCCTGATGCCCATCTTCATCAGCCGCTCGATCATCGCCCGCGGCGCCGCCGATCCGCCGATCGTCACCAGCTTCAGGTGCTCCGGCTTCTCGCCGGTCGCATCCATATGCTGGAACATGGCGAGCCACACGGTCGGCACGCCGGCCGAATGGGTGACCTTCTCCTCGTTCATCAGCCGGCACAGGACCTTGCCGTCATTGACCGCCGAATAGACGAACTTGGTGCCGGACATCGCGCCGGCGAACGGCAGTCCCCAGGCGGCGGCGTGGAACATCGGCACGATCGGCAGCGCCACCGCGCGCGCGCTCAGGTCGAAGACCGCCGGCTGCACCTCGGTCATCGCGTGGATGACGGTCGATCGATGCTCGTAGAGCACGCCTTTCGGATTTCCCGTCGTGCCGCTGGTGTAGCAGAGCATGCATGGCTCGCGCTCCGAACCCTCGACCCAGGCATAATCGCCGTCCTGCGCCGCGATCAGATCCTCGAACTCGCCATTATCGAAGCAGACATAATGCGCGATCGATGTCCATTGCGGCTTCAGCCGGTCGATGATCGGCTGAAAGACCTTGTCGTAGAACAGAACCTTATCCTCGGCATGGTTGGCGATGTAGACCAGCTGCTCGTCGAACAGCCGCGGATTGACGGTGTGGATGACCCCGCCGGCCCCGATCGCGCCATACCAGGCGACCAGGTGGCGGCTGTGGTTCATGCCGATTGTGGCGATCCGATCGCCACGCTCTACGCCCATTTTTTCAAGGGCTTGTGATAGTTTTCTTGCATCGCGTGCGATGCCCGCCCAATCCGTTCGGGTGATCGTGCCGTCAGCCCAGTAGCTGACGATCTCCCGGTCGCCATGCTCGCGTTCGGCATGTTCCAGGATGCGCGGCACCCTCAGCTCGTAATCCTGCATCCCGCCCAGCATCGCACCCTCTCCAATCTGCTTTTGCAGCGGAGATTGTCATTGCCGGAGCAGCGACGCAATCGGTCTGTAAAGTCTTACGAGACGAGGGCCAGCCGTGGTCCCTGCACTGCAAGGCTTACGGACGCGACGCCTTCGATACGGGCGATCCGCGCCTCGAGCTCGGCATCGATCCGATAATCGCGGCCCAGGATCAAATCTGCCTCGCCGCTGCCGAACAGCGCCTTCAGGCGGATCAGGCCGGATCCGCCATGCTCGCCGGCCACCAGGGTGGCGATCCGCGCCGGCGCGCCGGCATCGTCCACCGCGATTTCGAGTTGCAGCCGGGTCCGGCTCGCCAGGCTGTCGAGCGGTTGCAGCGTGCGGATGGCGATCCGCGGCGTCTCCTCGCCCGGCCGCCGGTCGGCCTCGACCGTCAGCAGCGTGCAGCTGCCCGATTTGGCCGCCGCCGTGACCTGCTCCATCGCCTGATCGTCGAAGATGCTGGCCTCGAACTGGCCGGACGGATCGGACAGCGTCGCCATCATGTAGCGGCGCCCCCGCTGCGAGGTGCGATAGCGGGTGTCCTCCACCAGCGCCGCCATCGTGGCGCCGACCCTGCCGCCGTCGGCCGGCGCCGGCATCGCCGCGAGCTGAGCGAAGGTCTTGGCGCCGTGCGCGTCGACGAGGTGACGGTAATTGTCCACCGGATGGGCGGAAAAATAGAAGCCGAAGCTCTCCTTTTCCGCCGCCATCCGCTGCGCCAGCGTCCAATGCTCGGCGTGCGGCATCCGGATCGGCGCCACGTCAGCCGGCCCCTCGCCGAACAGCCCCCCCTGGCCGCTCGTCCGTGCCTCGGCGGCGCTGGCGGCGGCGGCCAGAATCGTCTCGGCGGCGGCATGAACGGTCCAGCGCTCGGCAATGCCGTCGAATGCACCGCCGCCGGCCAGGCTCTCGATCTGCCGGCGGTTCAGCAGCCGCGGGTCCACCCTGCCGGCAAAATCGTCGAGATTGCGGAACGGTCCGTTCGTTTCCCGCTCCGCCACCAGCTGCGCCATCGCTTTCTCGCCAACGCCCTTCAGGGCGCCGAGCGCGTAGCGGACGGCAAGCGCGCCTTCATGGTCTTCCACCGAAAAATCCGCCCGGCTGGCGTTGATCGCCGGCGGCAGGCAGGTGACGTCAAGACGCCGCATGTCGTCCGTGAAGATCGCCAGCTTGTCGGTCAGATGTATGTCGAACGCCATCGATGCGGCATAGAATTCGTGCCGGTGATGCGCCTTCAGCCAGGCGGTCTGATAGGCGACCAGCGCATAAGCGGCGGCGTGGCTCTTATTGAAGCCGTAGCCGGCGAACTTGTCGATCAGGTCGAACAGCTCGTTCGCCTTCGCCGCCGGTATCTCGTTCGCCGCGCAGCCCTCGACGAAGCGCGAACGCTGGGCGTCCATCTCCGCCTGGATCTTCTTGCCCATCGCCCGGCGCAGCAGGTCGGCCTCGCCGAGGCTGTAGCCGGCCAGCACCCGGGCCGCCTCCATCACCTGCTCCTGGTAGACGAAGATCCCGTAAGTCTCCTTGAGGAGGCCTTCCAGCAACGGGTGCGGATAGGACAGGTCGGCGCGGCCATTCTTGCGGTCGCCGAACATCGGGATGTTGTCCATCGGCCCCGGCCGGTAGAGCGCGACGAGCGCGATGATGTCGCCGAAGCTGGTCGGCCGGACGGCGGCCAGCGTTCGCCGCATCCCTTCCGATTCCAGCTGGAACACCCCAACCGTGTCGGCGCGCTGGAGCAGCGCATAGACGTCCGGATCGTCCCAGGGCGCCAGCCGGTCGAGGTCGACCGCGATCCCCCGCGCCGCCAGCAATTCGGTCGCACGCCGCAGCACGGAAAGCGTCTTGAGGCCCAGGAAGTCGAACTTCACCAGCCCGGCGGCCTCGACATATTTCATGTCGAACTGGGTGACCGGCATGTCCGATCGCGGATCGCGATAGAGCGGCACCAGCTGCTCCAGCGGGCGGTCCGCGATCACCACGCCCGCGGCATGGGTCGAGCTGTGCCGGGGCAGTCCCTCCAGCTTCATCGCCAGATCGAACAGCCGGCGCACGTCGGCGTCGTTCCGATATTCGCTCGCCAGCTCCGAAACGCCGTTCAGCGCCCGGTCCAGCGTCCAGGGATCGGTCGGGTGGTTGGGTACCAGCTTGGCCAGCCGGTCGACCTGCCCGTAAGGCATCTGGAGCACCCGGCCGGTGTCCTTCAGCACCGCGCGCGCCTTCATCGTGCCGAAGGTGATGATCTGCGCGACCCGGTCGTTGCCGTAGCGTTGCTGGACATAGCGCAGCACCTCGCCGCGCCGGGTTTCGCAAAAATCGATGTCGAAGTCAGGCATCGAAACCCGTTCGGGATTCAGGAAGCGCTCGAACAGCAGGCCGAGCTTGATCGGATCGAGATCGGTGATCGTCAGCGCCCAGGCGACCACGGAGCCGGCGCCGGAGCCGCGCCCCGGCCCGACCGGAATGCCCTCCCCCTTCGCCCATTTGATGAAGTCGGCGACGATCAGGAAATAGGCGGCGAAGCCCATTTTGGTGATCACCCCGAGCTCGAAATCGAGCCGCTCGAAATAGTCCTGACGGCCGTCCGTCCCGATCGACGGATCGGCGGCAAGCCGCGCCTCCAGCCCGGCGTGCGCATCGCGGCGTAGCTGCGCCGCCTCGGCCTCGCCATCGCCGGCGATGCTGGGCAGGATCGGGTCGCGGCGCGGGGCCGCAAAGGCGCAGCGCCTGGCGACGACGGCGCTATTGGCGATCGCTTCCGGCAGGTCCGCGAACAGCCGCGCCATCTCATCCGCCGGCTTGATCCAGGCCTCGCTCGATGATCGGTCGCGATCGTCGCGCGCGATCTGGCTGGATTGCGCGATGCACAGCATCGCATCGTGCGCGGCGTGGAATTGCGGCTCGGCATAAGCGGCCGGATTGGTCGCCACCAACGGCAGGTCGCGGGCATAAGCGAGGTCGATCAGCCCGGCTTCGGCGGCCTCCTCGGCATGGTCGCCACGGCGGCTGAGCTCGACATAGAGCCGATCGGGAAAGAGCGCCTCCAGCGCCGCCGCGAAGGACGCGGCCGCCGCGTCCTGCCCCTCGGCGATCAGTCGCGTCAGCGCGCCCTCGCCGCCCCCGGTCAGCGCGATCAGCCCGTCCGTGCGCCCGTCCAGCGCCGCGAACGGCACATGCGCCTCCTCATCGGCCGGACGATCGAGATGGGCGGCGGAGACCAGCGCCGAGAGATTGGCATAGCCCGTTTTATCCTGTGCGTAGAGCGCCAGCCAGTCGATCTGCGGCGGCGTTCCCGCCGGCCTTCCCGGCCGGGCGATGCCGAGCAGCGCGCCGACGATCGGCTGCACGCCCTGCTCCAGGCAGGCGTCGCTGAACGGCATCACGCCATAAAGTCCGTTGCGGTCGGCGACCGCGGCGGCCGGAAAGCCGAGCGCCTTTGCCTGTTTGGCGATCGCCTTGGGCTCCATCGCCCCTTCGAGCATCGTGTAGCAGGAGAAGAGGCGCAGCGGGACGAAAGGCGCGGACATGAGCCTGCTATGGGCCGCGGCGGCGAGTCGGGGAAGCGGGCGGGGCCGCTAATCCACAGGAAATTGGGCGGCCGGGTCAGCTTTGCGGCGAACCGCCCGGCGAGGCCGGGGGCGGGCTGGCGGAGGGCCGGTAATAATAATCCCAGGCCGGGCCCCAGGTGGCGCCGCCGTCGGTCGAGGCCTCGCCGAGCTGGCGCACGACGCCGCCCTCCTGCCGCGTGTAGGTCATCCGCACGAGGGCGGTCGTGCCAGGGCCGTTCACGCCGGCCCATTCGCCGGTCAGCACCATCGCATCGCCCTGCATGCCGCCTTGGAACTCGACCCAGGCGCCGCCTGAATCGACCCAGGTTTGCCGCCAGCGGCGCTCGCCGGATCGCCAGCCGCTGAAGCTGCCGCCGCCTTCCCGCCCCAGCGGCAGCCAGTTTTCGCGGATCGCGCAGCCGGCGTAGCGCCGCTCGATAAGGCTGTGCGCGATCATGCGCTCGCTATTGGCGGGATAGACATCCCAATAGCCGATCCAGAAATCGAACTGCCGGTGCTCGGGCGTCGCGCAGGCCGGCGGCCGCGGCGCCGGCTGGGCGGGCGGCGTCTGCGCCCGGGCCGCTCCGGCCCCGAGCAGCAGCAACGATGCCGCGAGCGCGCGATGTTTCATGCGATCCTCCCTCCAGCTTCTCATGCCGAGATCGCGCCGCCGATGGAGGCGCACAAGCACACCCAGACAAACGGTCCCTCCCGTTCGTCCAATGACGCCTTATTCGATCACCCCGTCGTGCAGCCGCAGGACGCGGTCCATCTTCGCCGCGATCCGCTCGTTATGGGTGGCGACCAGGGCGGCGCTGCCTTCCTCGCGGACGAGGCGGAGGAATTCGGCGAACACGATGTCCGCCGTCGCTTCGTCCAGATTGCCGGTGGGCTCGTCGGCCAGCACCAGCGCCGGACGGTTGGCGAGCGCGCGGGCAACGGCGACCCGTTGCTGCTCGCCGCCGGATAGCTTGGACGGGCGATGGGTGAGCCGTTCCGCCAGGCCCAGGGTGCCGAGCAGGGCATCGGCCCGCGCCACCGCCTCGGTCCGCGTAACGCCACGCACCAGTTGCGGCAGGATCACATTCTCGCGCGCGTCGAAATCGGGCAGCAGATGGTGGAACTGATAGACGAAGCCCAGCGTCTCGCGCCTGACCCGGGTGCGCTCGCCGTCGCCCAGGTCCGCGACCTCGTCGCCGCAGATCCGGATCGAGCCCTCGAAGCCGCCCTCCAGCAGCCCCACGGCCTGCAGCAATGTCGATTTGCCCGATCCGGAAGGGCCGAGCAGCGCGACGATCTCGCCGCTCGCCACCCGAAGGTCGACCCCGCGCAGCACGTCGATCCTTACGTCGCCCTGCACGAAGGTCCGCTTCAGCCCGGCGACCCACAGCGCATCACTCATAGCGAAGCACCTGCACCGGATCGGTACTTGCCGCCTTCCAGGCCGGATAGAGGGTGGCGAGGAAGCTCAGCACCAGCGCCATGACGACGATCGCGGCCACCTCCAGCGGGTCGGATTGTGACGGCAGCTCGGTCAGGAAGCGGATCGACGGGTCCCACAGATTCTGGCCGGTGATCCGCTGCACGAAGCCGACCACGCCCTGCCGGTAATAAAGGAAGACCGCGCCCAGGATCATGCCGGCGATGATGCCGAGCACGCCGATCGTCACGCCGACGGTCATGAACACCCGCATCAGGCTCGCCCGGCTCGCGCCCATCGTGCGCAGGATCGCGATGTCGCGTGTCTTGGCGCGCACCAGCATGATCAGCGAGGAAAGGATGTTGAAGACGGCGACGAGAACGATGATCGAGAGCACCACGAACATCGCCACCCGCTCGACCTGCAGCGCCTCGAACAGGGCCGAGTTCATCGATCGCCAGTCGTTCACCACCGCCCGCCCCCTGGTCGCGGCGGCGAGCGGCGCCATGATCTCGCCGACCCGGTCGGCATCGGTCGTCTCCACCTCGATCATGCCGACGGCGTCGCCGAGCAGCAGGAAATTCTGCGCCTCCTCCATCGGCATGATCACGAAGGCGCGATCGAAATCGTAGAGCCCGACCTCGAAGATCGCGGCCACGTTATAGTCGACGATTCGCGGCACCGTCCCGAACGGCGTCGTCCGTCCCTGCGGCGAAATGATGGTGATCGAATTGCCGACGCCGAGCCCCAGCAATTCGGCCAGCCGGCCGCCGATCGCGACATTGTTCGATCCCGGCCGCACCGCCTCCAATGAGCCCGAGAGCAGGCCGCGGCTGATCGTCGGATTGGCGATCAGGTCCTGCGTCGGCATGCCGCGCAGCAGGATCGCCTCCACCCGCCCTTCATGGCTCGCCATCAGCGGCTGCTCGATCAGCGCGTTGGCGGAGGTCACGCCCGGCGTCCGCCGCGCCTGCTCCAGGATCGGCCGCCAATTCTCCAGCCGGCCGCCATAGCCCTGGACCACCGCATGGCCGTTGAGCCCGACCACCTTGTCGAACAATTCGGCCCGAAAGCCGTTCATCACGCTCATCACGATGATGAGCGCGGCAACGCCCAGCATCACCGCCGCGAGGCTGATCCCGGCGACCAGGAAGATGAACCCCTCGCCCTTGCCCGGCAGCAGATAGCGCCGCGCGATCATCCGCTCATAGGAGTTGAGGATCATGAAGTGAGCCGGGCCAGCGCGCTTTCGAGGCTCAGCTCCTCGCGCTCCCCGCTCGCCCGCCGCTTCAGCTCGACGACGCCCTTCTCGAGTCCCTTCGGCCCGATCACGAGCTGCCAGGGCAGGCCGATCAGGTCCATCGTCGCGAATTTGGCGCCGCCCCGCTCGTCGCGGTCGTCGTAAAGCGTCTCGATGCCGACATCGGCAAGCTTGCGGTAAATCTCGTCCGCCGCGCCGGTGCAATGGGGATCATCAGCGCGCATGTTGATCAACCCGACCTGGTAGGGCGCGATGCTCTCCGGCCAGACGATCCCGTTCTCGTCATGGCTCGCCTCGATCACCGCCCCCATCAGCCGCGAGACGCCGACCCCATAGCTGCCCATATGCGGATGGATCTGGCTGCCGTCCGCCGTCTGCACCGCGAACCCCATCGATTCGCTGTATTTCGTCCCGAAGGCGAAGATGTGGCCGACCTCGATGCCGCGCCGCGAGCGCAGCCGTTCGGCCGGCACCGGGCAGTCGGCGACCTTGGCATGCTCTTCCTCCTCCATCGCATAGAGGCCGGTGAGCCTGGCGATCGTCGCCGCGTCGGCGGAGAGCAATTCCGCCCGCGACACGTCCTCCAGCGCCGCATCGTAGAAGATCGCGCTTTCCCCGGTCTCGGCCAGGATGTGGAATTCGTGGCTTAGATTGCCGCCGATCGGCCCGGTCGGCGCCCGCACCGGCACCGCCTGCAGGCCGAGCCGGGCGAAGGTGCGCAGATAGGCGACGAACATCGCCTCGTAGCTCGCCGTCAGCCCGGCCTCGTCGAGATCGAAGCTGTAGGCGTCCTTCATCAGGAATTCGCGTCCCCGCATCACCCCGAAGCGGGGGCGGGTCTCGTCCCGGAACTTCCACTGGATGTGATAGAGGGTGCGCGGCAGGTCGCGATAGGATTTCACCGAGCCGAGGAAGATCTGCGTGATCATCTCCTCATTGGTCGGCCCGTAGAGCATCTCGCGCTCGTGCCGGTCCGGGAAGCGCAGCATCTCCGGACCATAAGCGTCGTAGCGGCCGGACTGGCGCCACAGGTCCGCCGACTGGATGGTCGGCATCAGCATTTCGACCGCGCCGGCCCGGTCCTGCTCCTCGCGCACGATCTGCTCGATCTTGCGGAGCACGCGATGGCCGAGAGGCAGCCAGGCATAGATGCCGGCCGCTGTCTGGCGGATCAGTCCGGCGCGCAGCATCAGCTTGTGGCTGACGATCTGGGCGTCGGCGGGGGTCTCCTTGGCGACCGGGAGGAAATATTGGCTGAGGCGCATGACGCGCCGGCTCTAGAGCCTGATTGCCGGAAGGGGAAGCGCGGCGCCGCGCCGGCGATGCCGGCGTGAATCGGACGGCTGAAAGGGCCGCGCCGCGCTAGCGCGGCGGCGGTCGAAAGCCTGTGGCGCTTGCGCAACAGAGGCATGGCAAACGAGTCGCGAAAGCCGATCCGGCGATGACAATGGGCCGCCGAGGGCATAGCGTCCCGCGCACAAGAGCCGAGGACTTTAACGGCCTGGTTCGGGGAGTCTTCGTTCCCGCTCAGCCCTTGCGAGGTGGGCCGGGTGTGTGGGGTGAAGCATCCAAAGGGGGTAGACGGTGCGAGCCGTCTCACGGGCGCCCGGGCGGAAACGTCCGGGCGTTTGCGTTGGTGATGCCCCTTCCGCCGGGGTCACGTTGCGAAATGCGCGCCTTGTGCCTATATCGGTGCCGCTGACGTCGCCTGCGAGCGAGCATGGGCCCTCAGGGGCTTCTTCCTTTCTTTCGCGCTACTCCGGCCCCGCCGCGCCTTTTGCGCGCGGGTATCTATCGTATGAAAGGGACCCGATCATGGCTATCGGAACCGTCAAATTCTTCAACGTCGACCGCGGCTACGGCTTCATCACCAACGAGGCCGGCGGCAAGGACGCCTTTGTCCATATCAGCGCCGTCGAGCGCGCGGGCATGACCTCGCTGCGCGAGGGCCAGAAGCTCAGCTACGAGATGGAAACCGGCCGCGACGGCAAGGCCTCGGCCACGAACCTCGCAAA
Source organism: Sphingomonas sp. (assembly GCA_050247295.1). Classification (GTDB taxonomy): domain Bacteria; phylum Pseudomonadota; class Alphaproteobacteria; order Sphingomonadales; family Sphingomonadaceae; genus Allosphingosinicella. Next base: position 27,182 of record JBFWUJ010000016.1, read on the forward strand.
CGCCGATTAAGGCATGGCGAAGGAAGAACTGATGACCATGGAGGGGTTGATCGACGAGATCTACCCCGATGGCCGGTTCGGCGTGATGCTCGATAACGAGCACCGGATCATCGCCTACACCGCCGGCAAGATGCGGCGTTTCCGCATCAAGTCGGTGGTCGGCGATCGGGTCCATGTCGAAATGACGCCTTATGACCTTAGCAAGGGCCGGATTGTCTTCCGCGAGAAGACACCCGGCCAGGGACCGGGCGGCGGACCGCGGCGACGCAGCTTCCGCCGCTAGGCCCACCCTGACGATCGGCGGCTGAATGCCGCCCAGAGAAAGCAATGTACGACAAACGAAAACCCAAACTTCACTGGCCGCTGGCCCTGCTGGCGGCGACGCCGCAGCCGGCGTTCAACCCTTCCCGGCCCGCGCCGCACGAATTGCGGCGGCTGGTCGCGGCCATGGTCGACTAAAGACCGCCACCGCCCGCCGCGCGCAAGCCGGCGGGCGATTTTCATGATCGGACCCGTGCAATGTCGAGAGAAATTCCGAAGCCCTTCCTGATCCTGAAGGATGAAGAGGGCCGCTATCGGCTGACCGTCCGCGAAGTCCGCTACAACAGCCAGAATTATCCGCTGGTCACATCGACGAAGCTCGATGAGACCTTCAAGAGCGCCGCCGCCGCCCGCGCCCACGCCAAAGAGGCTTATGGCGCCGAAGCGGGCCAGTTCGCGTCGAAGTAAACCCTAGTCGAGCCGCCGGATCGTCTCTTCGACGGTGGCGACATTGATGCCGAAGCGACGGAACACCATCCGGTTGTGGGCCGAGCGGCCGTTCGGATGCAGGGTGATCCATTGCTCGACCGTGGGGCCCTGCATGCTGCGATAGCGCAGGTGGAGAACCTGACCACGGATCTCGCCGGCGACCTGGCCGCGCACATCGGTGATCGTGCCGGTGAAGCGATTCGGCCCTGACCGGACGAGCCGCCAGCGGCGGCGGCGCGGCTCCGCGCCCTCCTGCTGGACGACCTGGTCGATGATGAGCGCCCCGTCGCTATCGATCCTGCCGCGGCCGATGTCGCGAACCGCCTGCCGGCCCGAAAAGATGATATGGACACTGCCGGTTCCCTCGAACCGGCCGACGAAGAAACGCTCCGGGGCCGTCAGTTGTGGCGCCGCCTGGAACAGCAACAGCCCCAGTACGGCGGATAGCCCCATTGTCCGTCGCTCCCCTTTTCATCGCGGCCATTTTTCGCCGCGTTCGAATCAAGGGCTTAGCGGCTTGGGAAGATCAAAGCCACCGCCGCGGGGCGGCTTCAGACCAGCCGGCTCTGCTTCACCGCCGCCTCGATGAAGCTGGCGAACAGCGGATGCGGATCGAAGGGCTTCGACTTCAATTCCGGATGGAACTGGACGCCGATGAACCAGGGATGGTCGGGGCGTTCGACGATCTCCGGCAGTTCGCCGTCCGGGCTCATCCCGGAAAAGATCAGCCCGCCCTCCTCCAGCGCGTTCCTGTAATGCGCGTTGACCTCATAGCGGTGGCGATGCCGCTCGCTGATGTCGTCGCTGCCGTAAATGCCTCGCACGACGCTGTTGCCCGTGAGCACCGCGTCATAGGCGCCCAGCCGCATCGTGCCGCCCAGGTCGCCTTCGGCCTCCCGCTTCTGGATGCCTTCCGGGCTCATCCATTCGGTGATCAGGCCGACGACCGGCTCCGGCGTCTCGCCGAATTCGGTCGAGCTCGCCTTTTCGAGCCCCGCCTCGCGCGCCGCCTCGATACAGGCCATCTGCATGCCGAGGCAGATGCCGAAGAAGGGCACCTTGCGCTCGCGCGCGAATCTGACGCTGGCGATCTTGCCCTCGCTGCCCCGCTCGCCAAAGCCCCCGGGAACGAGGATCGCGTGCACCGGCTCCAGCATCGGCGCGACGTCGCCGTCGGGGCCCGAGAACAGCTCCGCGTCGAGCCAGTTGATCCGGACCTTCACCCGGTTCGCCATGCCGCCGTGGATCAGCGCCTCGGTCAGGCTCTTATAGGCGTCGAGCAGGCCGACATATTTGCCGACCACGCCGATCGTCACCTCGCCCTCGAAATGGTCCAGCCGGTCCATGATGTCGGTCCAGCGGCTCATGTCGGGCGGCGGCGCATCGGCGATGCCGAGCGCCGCGAGCACTTCCGAATCGAGCCCGGCGTCCGAATATTGCGCCGGCACCGCATAGATGCTCTTCGCGTCCAGCGCCGGGATCACCGCTTCCTTCCTCACATTGCAGAAGAGCGCGATCTTCGCCCGCTCATTCTCCGGCAGCGGGTGCTCGCAGCGGCAGACGATGATCTCCGGCTGGATGCCGAGGCTGGTGAGCTCGCGCACGCTGTGCTGGGTCGGCTTGGTCTTCAGCTCGCCGGCGGCGGCGATATAGGGGACCAGCGTCGTGTGGATGGACAGCGTCTCGCCCCGCCCCGCCTCGTTGCGGAACTGCCGGATCGCCTCGATGAACGGCAGCGATTCGATATCGCCGACGGTGCCGCCGACTTCGCAGATCACGAAGTCGCAATCCTCCGCCACGTCGGCGCGGATGAAATCCTTGATCGCGTTGGTGACGTGCGGGATCACCTGGACGGTGGCGCCGAGATAATCGCCGCGCCGCTCGCGCTGGATGATGCCCTGGTAGATGCGGCCCGATGTGACATTGTCGGATTGTCGCGCCGGAACGCCGGTGAAGCGCTCGTAATGGCCGAGGTCGAGATCGGCCTCCGCCCCGTCGTCGGTCACATAGACTTCGCCATGCTGGTACGGGCTCATCGTCCCGGGATCGACGTTGAGATAGGGATCGAGCTTGCGCAGCCGCACCGTATAGCCGCGCGCCTGCAGCAGCGCCGCGAGCGACGCGGCCATCAGACCCTTGCCGAGCGATGAGACCACGCCGCCGGTGACGAAAATGAACCGCGCCATGGGAGGACAGGCTTAGGCGGCTCACCCGGATTCGGGCAACCCTCCGAATCGATTTTTGTCGGACGGCCTTATTGGGCCAGCGGAACGCCGCTCTGATTGCCCTGTGCCGGCTGGGCCGGGGCGCCCGGCGCCGGGGCCGGTGCGGCGCCCGGCTGCGGCGTCGCTCCGGGAATGCCGCCCAGCGGTCCGGGAATCGCCGGCGCCGCCGGCGACGGAGCCGCCGGCGTGCGGCGCTGCAGCGTCGGGTCGATCTGGCGCGGGCCGCCGGTATTGGCCGCCAGCGCCGCGAGCAGGATCGACAGTCCGACGAACAACGTCGCCAGGATCGCAGTCGAGCGGGTGAGGAAATCGGAGGCGCCGCGGGCGCTCATCATGCCCGAGGGGCTGCCGCCGCCGGCAAGGCCGCCGCCCTCGGAGCGCTGCATCAGGATGACGGTGATCATCGCGATGCCGATCAGCGCCTGGACGATCAGGAGGAAGGAGAAAAAGCCGGACATGAATGCGCTTTCTGGAAGGTCGGGGGCGATCTAGGCGATGCGGCGCGGCGGTTCAACCGCCCGCCGCCGCTTCGATGATCGGCACGAACTGGGCCGCCGTCAGGCTCGCGCCGCCGACCAGCGCCCCGTCGACATTGTCGCAGCGGAACAGCTCAGCCGCATTCTCCGCCTTCACCGATCCGCCGTAGAGGATCCGGACGCGATCGCCGGCGTCGCCGAAGCGGCCGACCAGCGCCTGGCGGAGCGCCGCATGCATCTCGGTCACGTCGGCGGCCGTCGCGACCTTGCCGGTACCGATCGCCCAGACCGGTTCGTAGGCGATCACCAGCTCGCCCTCCTCGCCTTCCCCGGGCAGCGAGCCTTCGAGCATCGCCGTCACCACGGCGACATGGTCGCCGGCATCGCGCTGCGCCTCGCTCTCGCCGACGCAGACGATCGCGGTCAGCCCGGCGGCCAGCGCCGCCCCGGCTTTCGCCCGCACGAGCGCGTCGCCTTCGCCCTGGTCGGCCCGCCGCTCGCTATGGCCGACGATCGCGATCCTCGCTCCGGCTTCCTTGATCATCGCCGCCGAGACGCAGCCGGTATGGGCGCCGCTCGCCGCCTCGTGGCAGTCCTGCGCTCCGATCGCGAGGCCGCCGGAGCGGGTCACGGCGGCAGCGATCAGGGTGAAGGGCGGGCAGATGCCCACATCTACCCCGCCGGCCTCGCGCGATGCGTCGGCGATCGGGCCCAGTTCGCCCAGCTGGGCCAGCGACCCGTTCATCTTCCAGTTCCCGACGACCAGCTTGCGGCGCAGCGACATATGGCGTTTCCGTGTGGTGAATGGTTGCGGGCCGCCTAACGCGCTTCTATGGCCTGCGCAAACAGCCAGACCGGAACCTCTCTCTCATGCTTCAACTCGCTCGCCGCAAGGCCACCAAATGGGTCGCGGTCGCCATCCTCTTCTTCGTCCTGATCGCCATGGTCATCACCGGCTTCGGCACCGACGGGATGGGCGGCCTCGGCGGCCTCGGCGGCGGCGGCCAGCGCAGCGAGACGCTGGCGACGGTCGGCGACGTCACCGTGTCGGACGAGGAATTCCGGCAGATGGTGACCCGCCAGTTCAATCAGGCGCGGCAGCAGAATCCGGCGGTCGACATGAACGCCTTCCTGGCGTCCGGGGCGTTCGATCAGATCCTCAATTCGATGATCGTCGGCGCCGCGGTCGGCGTGTTTGGCGAGGAGCAGGGGCTGGTCGCCTCGCAGCGGATGGTGGATCGCGAGATCGTCAACATCCCCGCCTTCCGCAATTTCGCCGGCCAGTTCGACCAGAATGTCTTCCGCCAGGCGCTGCAGAGCCAGAACATCACCGAGGCGCAGCTGCGGCAGGACATCGCCCGCTCGCTGATCCAGCGCCAGCTGCTCGGCCCGATCGCGCTCGGCCAGCAGGTGCCGGAGCAGGTCGCGCGCGCCTACGCCAATCTGCTGCTCGAGCGGCGGCGCGGGGCGATCGGCGTGGTGCCGTCGCAGGCGGTCTCCGCCGGCATCAACCCGACCGATGCCGAGCTCGCCACCTTCTACGCCCGGAACCGGGCCCGCTTCGCCCTTCCGGAGCGCCGGGTCGTCCGCTTCGCGGTCATGGGCCCGGATCAGGTCGCCGCCGCCAGCCAGGCCACCGAGCAGGAGGTCCAGGCCTATTACCGCCAGAACGCGGCTCAATATGGCCCGCGCGAGACGCGGACGCTGCAGCGGCTCGTGCTGCAGGACCGGGCGGCGGCGCAGGCGGCCGTCCAGCAGCTTCGGTCCGGCACCAGCTTCGCCGATGTCGCCTCGCGCGCCGGCTTCGCCGCCAACGATCTGACCTTCCCCAGCCAGACCCGCGAGGCTTTCGCCCGCCAGTCGAGCGAAGCGGCGGCGCAGGCCGCCTTCTCCGCCGCGCAGGGCGCGGTGATCGGCCCGATCGCCTCGGAGGGCACCTTTCAGGTCATCCGCGTCGAGGCGATCCAGGCCATTGCGGCGCGGCCGCTGGAGGCGGTGCGGGCCGAGATCACGGCGGCGATCCAGCAGCGCAAGGGGGCGGATGCGCTCGCCGCGCTCGTCGCCCGGGTCGAGGAGCGGATCTCCAACAACGAGAATATGGACGAGATCGCCCGGGCCGAGCGGCTGAATCTGGTCACTACGCCGCCGATCACCGCGACCGGGCAGAGCTATGGCCAGCCGTTCGTCCTCCCGCCGGAATTCCAGCCGCTGCTGACGCAGGCGTTCGAGATCGATCCGGAAAATCCGGAGCCGGTGGTCGAAGCGGTCCAGGCCAATCAGCGCTATGCGGTGATCGGCATCGGCCAGGTTATCGGCAGCGCGACGCCGCCGCTGGCCCAGATTCGCGATCAGGTGCGCGCCACCATGGTGCAGCAGCGCGCCTCGGATCGCGCCCGGGCCATCGCCCAGGGGATCGTCGATCGGATCAACCGCGGCATGCCGGCCGCGCAGGCCTTCGCCGGGGCCGGCATCCCGCTGCCGGCGCTCAGGCCGATCAACATGCAGCGGATGGAGCTGAGCCGGGGCGGTCAGCAGGTGCCGCCGCCGTTGCTCGCCATGTTCAGCCTGCCGCAGGGCCGGGCGAGAATTCAGGCCGCGCCGGGCGGTCAGGGCTGGTTCGTCATCCACCATGAGCAGCGGACCGCCGGCGATGCCGGCACCCAGCCGCAGCTCATCGCCACCACCCGGACGGAGTTTACCAACAACGCCGCCGAGGAAATGGCGCAGCAATTCGCCCGGGCGCTCGAAATGGGCGCCGGCGTCACCCGCAACGATGCCGCGATCGCGGCGGCGCGGCGACGGCTGACCGGATCGGTGGAGTAAGGACGGGGCGGCGCATGCGCGTCCTCGTCGTCGACAATTACGACAGCTTCACCTGGAACCTCGTTCATTACCTGCGGGAGCTGGACGCGGCGGTCGATGTCGTCCGCAATGACGCGCTGACCGCAACGGAGGCGCTGGCGACCGGCGCCGCCATCCTGATCTCGCCCGGACCGGGTGCGCCCGATGCCGCCGGCATCTCGCTCAATCTGGTGGCCGCCTGCGCCGCCGCCCGGCGGCCGCTGCTCGGCGTCTGTCTCGGCCATCAGGCGATCGGACGGCATTTCGGCGGCCGCATCGCCGGTGCGCCCCGGGTCATGCACGGCAAGACGAGCGCGATCGCGCATGATGGCGCCGGCCTCTTCGCCGGCCTGCCGTCGCCGTTCGAGGCGACCCGCTATCACTCGCTCGTCGTCGCGGCGGACGGCCTGCCCGAAGTGCTGGCCCCCGCCGCGACCGCCGATGACGGAACGATCCAGGGCCTGCGCCACCGCGTGCTGCCGATCCACGGCGTCCAGTTCCACCCGGAAAGCATTGCCAGCGCGCACGGCCACAAGCTGTTGCGCAATTTCCTGGAGCTGGCCGCTACCGCTTGGCGT
>JBFWUJ010000017.1:0-1732 GCA_050247295.1 Sphingomonas sp.
GGCCGAGTTCAACGACCGGATCGCGCGCGAGACGCTCGGCCGCTCCCCGGCCCATGTCCTGCTGCTGCATGAAACGGACCTCGCCGCCCTGTTCCTCGCCGATGCAGTTGCAGCCTTGCGGGCGCGGGGCTGGCATATCGTCAGCGCCGATGAGGCGTTCAGCGATCCGATCGCAGGGCAAGAGCCCGATTCGATGTTCCTGGGCGGCGGCCGTATCGCCGGCATCGCCAATGCCCGCGGCCGCGAACGCCGCGAGCTGGTGTCCCGGTGGAATGAGGAAGACCATCTGACCGGGCTGTTCAACGCGCGCGTCTTGCACCAAAGGGCGAGCCCATGAACCAGTTCGACCTCAATGACGAGCAGCGCCAGATCCAGGAAATGGCGCGGCAGTTCACCGCCAGCGCGATCACGCCCCATGCCGCGGAATGGGACGAGAAGCATATCTTCCCGCGCGACACGATCCGCTCCGCCGCCGAGCTGGGCTTCGGCAGCATCTATGTCTCCGAGGAATCGGGCGGGATCGGGCTCGGGCGGCTGGAGGCGGCGTTGATCATGGAGGCGATGGCCTATGGCTGCCCCTCCACCAGCGCCTTCATTTCGATCCACAATATGGCGTCCTGGATGATCGACCGCTTCGGCAGCCAGGCGGTGAAGGACAAATATCTCCCGGCGATGGTGACGATGGAGCGGATCGGCTCCTATTGCCTGACCGAGCCGGGCTCAGGCTCCGACGCCGCAGCCCTAAAGACGAAAGCGGTGAAAGATGGCGATCATTATGTCGTCACCGGTTCAAAGGCGTTCATCTCGGGCGGCGGCGAGAATGAGAATTACGTCGTCATGGTCCGCACCGGTGTCGACGGGCCGAAGGGCATTTCCTGCCTCGTCATCGAAAAGGAGATGGACGGCGTCTCCTTCGGCGCGAACGAGAAGAAGCTCGGCTGGCATTCGCAGCCGACGGCGCAGGTCAATTTCGACTCCGTTCGCGTGCCGGCGGAAAATCTCGTCGGCGGCGAGGGTGAGGGCTTCCGGATCGCGATGATGGGCCTGGACGGCGGCCGGCTGAATATCGGCGCGTGCAGCCTTGGCGGCGCCCAGCGCTGCCTGGACGAGGCGATCGCCTATACCAAGGAGCGCAAGCAGTTCGGTACGGCGATCGCCGATTTCCAGAACACGCAGTTCATGCTCGCCGATATGGAGACCGAGCTGCAGGCGGCGCGGATGCTGCTTTATGCCGCGGCGGTGAAGGTCACCGAGAACGCGCCGGACAAAACGAAGTTCGCGGCGATGGCGAAGCGACTGGCCACCGATGGCGGCTCCTCGATCGTCGACCGCGCGCTGCAGCTCCACGGCGGGTACGGCTATCTTCAGGACTATCCGATCGAGCGTTTCTGGCGCGATTTGCGCGTCCACTCGATCCTGGAAGGCACCAACCAGGTGATGCGGATGATCGTCGGCCGGGAGTTGACCCGCCAGTGAGTGATTCGATCATTGCCCGCATCGAAGGCAGAGCGGGCCGCATCAGCCTCAACCGCCCGAAGGCGATCAATGCACTCGACCTCGACATGGTGAGGGCGATGACCGCCGCATTGCAGGACTGGCTCGCCGATCCGGCGATGAAGCTGGTGCTGATCGATCATGCGGAAGGGCGCGGCTTCTGCGCCGGCGGCGACGTCGTCACCATCGCGAGGAGCGCCGAGGGCCATGGCGCGGCGGGCCAGGCCTTCTTCTTCCA
>JBFWUJ010000017.1:1832-14468 GCA_050247295.1 Sphingomonas sp.
GAAAGCCCGAAGCAGTTTCATTTTCTCGACGAGATGCGGATGGAATATGGCATCGTCGTACGCATGTTCCGCCATCCGGATTTCATCGAGGGCGTCCGCGCCCTGCTGATCGACAAGGATAACGCGCCCAAGTGGAACCCGCCCACGCCCGAGGGCGTAACCGACGAGATGATCGACAGCCTTTTCGAGCCGCTGCCGCCGCAGGAAGCGTGGACGCCCCTGGGAGCGGACGCATGACCGATCATCGCGTCTGGAAGCTGCCGGAAGGCGCGCCCGACCCGGCCGAGCTCGCCGCCGCATGGACCCGGGTCGTGGAAAATGGTCTCGCCGCCATGCGGTCCGGTGCCGGGACGACGGCCAGCACGGCTTATGATCCCGCCGCTCCAGCGCGGGCGATGGCCGATTTCACGACCCAGCTCTGGTCCAATCCGATGGCCGTGCTGCAGGCAAGCCAGGCCGCAGCGGCGGAATGGGTGGAACTGTGGAGCACGGCGGCCCGCCGCGCCGCCGGCCAGACTGTCGAGCCGGTGATCGCACCGGAACGCGGCGACCGGCGCTTCATGGATGCGGCGTGGAGCGAGGAGCCGGTCTTCGATTATCTCAAGCAGGCCTATCTGCTCGCCAGCCGACAGGCGGCCGATCTGGTGGCAAATGCCGAGGGCGTGGACGAGGCGACCCGGACGCGGGCTGAATTCTACACCAGCGCCTATCTGAACGCCCTCTCCCCCGCCAATTTCGCCTTCACCAATCCGGAGGCGATCCGCCGGGCGATCGACACCGGATCGATCAGCCTGCTTTCCGGCCTCGCGAATTTGCTTGCCGACGCCGCCACCGACGCCCGGCTTCCGGTGCGCCGCGCCTCAGCCCAATTCGAGCTCGGCAAGGATATCGCGGCGACCCCGGGCAGCGTGGTTTTCCAGAACGAGCTGATGCAGCTCATTCAATATGCGCCGATGACGGACGATGTCGTGAAGCGTCCGCTGCTTTACGTGCCGCCGCTGGTGAACAAATATTATCTGCTCGATCTCCAGCCCAAATCGTCGCTCATCCGCTGGCTCGTCGAGCAGGGCCACACGCTCTTCGTGATCTCCTGGGTCAATCCGGGGCCGGAACTCGCCGACAAGGGTATTGACGATTACCTGGCGCTCGGCCCGGCCGCCGCGTTTGACGCGATCGAGGCGGCAACCGGAGAGCGGAGCGTCGATCTGTTCGGTTTCTGCATGGGCGGCACCCTCGCCGCCATGGCCGCGGCCCGCGCCGCGCCCGGCCGCGTCGCCTCGCTCACCACGATCGGTTCGATGTTCGATTTCTCGAACATGGGCCAATGGGCGACCTTCAAGGAACCGGCCCAGCTCGAGGCGATGGAGAGACATCTTGAGGCCAAGGGCGTGATGGCCGCGCACGAATTGCAGGCCCTCTTCTCGGTCGTTCGCGCCAACGACCTGATCTGGTCCTCCGTCGTCAGCCACTATCTGCTCGACAAGGAAGCACCGCCCTCGGACATCCTCCACTGGTTCGCGGATGGCGCCCATATCCCCAAGACCTTCCTGATCGAATGGACGAAGCGCATCCTTGTCGCCAACGAGCTGACCCAGCCGGGTGCGCTCGCCATGGAACCGCCGGCGCTCGTCATTTCGCTCAAGGACGATCATGTCTCGGCATGGCAGGCGACCTATGACGGCGCGAAGCTGCTAGGCGGCGAGGCTCGCTTCCTGCTCGGCGGCTCCGGCCACAATGCCGGCGTCATCAATCCACCGGCCGCCAACAAGCATGGCTATTGGACCAATGACACGATGCCCGAGACCGCGGAGGCGTGGCTTGAAGGCGCAACCCGCCATGAGGGATCGTGGTGGCCGCAATGGCAGGCATGGCTCACCCGCGACGGCGGCGCGAGGGTGAAAGCCCGCAAGCCGAAGCACGAGATCGAGCCGGCCCCCGGCAGTTATGTGAGGATGCGATGAGCACGTACGAAACCATCTTGGTCGAGCAACACGGCGCGGTGACGCTCGTGACGCTCAACCGCCCGCAGGCGCTGAATGCGCTGAACTCGCAGGTGCTCGCGGAACTGATCGATGCGTTCCAGGCCTATGATGCGGACGCGAGCCAGCGGTGCCTCGTCCTCACCGGCTCGGAGAAAGCCTTCGCGGCCGGTGCCGACATCAAGGAGATGTCGGATCGGGGCTTCGCCGAAATGTACGGCTCCAATTTCTTCGCCGGCTGGGAGAAAGTGACTTCGACGCGCAAGCCATGGATCGCCGCGGTCGCCGGCTACGCGCTGGGGGGCGGTTGCGAGGTGGCGATGATGGCCGATTTCATCATCGCCGCGGACAGCGCCAAATTCGGTCAGCCGGAAATCAAGCTCGGCGTAACCCCAGGGATGGGCGGTTCGCAGCGCCTCACCCACGCGGTGGGCAAGGCGAAGGCGATGGAAATGTGCCTCACAGGCCGGATGATGGGCGCGGAGGAGGCCGAGCGCTCGGGCCTCGTCGCCCGCGTCGTCCCCGCCGCCGAGCTCGTCGCCGAGGCGATGAAGACGGCCGAGACGGTCGCCGGGATGGGTCCGCTGGCCGCGATGGCCAACAAGGAGATGGTCAACGCCGCCTTCGAAAACAATCTCGCCCAGGGCATCGTCTTCGAACGGCGCCTGTTCCACGGCCTGTTCGGTACCGAGGACCAGAAGGAAGGCATGGGCGCCTTCGTCGAGAAGCGTCCCGCGGAGTGGAAGGGCAAGTAGGATGGCACGCGTCGCTTTCATCGGGCTCGGCAATATGGGCGGCGGGATGGCCGCGAACCTTGCCAAGGCGGGGCATGATGTCCGTGCTTTCGACCTGAGCGAAGACGCGCTTCTGCGGGCCGAGGCGCGTGGTGCATCCCGCGCGGCTTCGGCCGAGGAAGCGGTTGCCGGCGCGGAAGCGATCGTCACCATGCTGCCCGCCGGCAGGCATGTGCGTGATGTCTATGAAGGCAGTATCATCGGCAAGGCGCCGGCCAGCGCGATCCTGATCGACTGTTCGACGATCGACGTCGCCACTGCCCGCGAGGAGATCGGGAAGGCGGCCGCCGCCGGCTATGCGATGGTCGACGCGCCGGTATCGGGCGGGATCGCGGCGGCCGAGGGCGGTACGCTCACTTTCATGGTCGGCGGCGCCGATGAGGCCTTCGTCCGTGCTCAGCCCTTTCTCTCGCAAATGGGCAAGGCGGTGATCCACGCCGGCGCGCCGGGTTCGGGTCAGGCGGCGAAGATTTGCAACAACATGCTCCTGGGCGCGACGATGGTCGCGACCTGCGAAACGTTCGTGATGGCGAAGAAGCTCGGCCTCGATCTCCAGACGTTCTTCGACATCTCGTCAAAGGCTTCGGGCCAGAGCTGGTCGATGACCAGCTATTGCCCCGTCCCCGGCGTCGGCCCTGAAACGCCCGCGGATCGCGATTACGATGGTGGCTTCGCCGCCGCCTTGATGTTGAAGGACCTCCGGCTGGCGATGGAAGCGGCCGAAAGCGTGGAGGCCTACACGCCGATGGGGGCCGAGGCAGAGGAACTCTACGCCCGTTTCGCCGAGGCGCTGGGCGGCGGCCACAAGGATTTTTCCGGCATCATAAAGATGATCGACGACAGCTGGACGCCGCCCGCCTAGCCGAGCGCCCTTTCGACCGCGCCGCGCCACCCCGCCAGCCGCGTCTCGCGCGTCGCCGCGTCCATCGCCGGCATGAAGGTTTGCACAGCGCCGCGCATGCCTGCTGCGTCTTCGAGCGAGTGGAACAAGCCGCGGCCGACGGCGGCGAGCATCGCTGCTCCAAGTGCGGTCGTCTCGACAAAGGCGGGCCGCTCAACCTCGAGATCGAGCAGATCGGCCAAATCCTGCGCAATCCAGTCGTTGGCGGCCATGCCGCCATCGATCCTCAGGCTCTGCCAGGCCGCCCCGTCGGCGGCGAAGGCAGCCATCAGATCGTGCGTCTGGTGCGCCTGCGCCTCCAGCGCCGCGCGCACGACATGCGCGCGCCCGGCCCCGAAGCTCAACCCCGCAAGCACCCCGCGCACGTCCGGCCGCCAATAGGGCGCCCCGAGCCCGACATGGCCGGGCACCAGCGTGACGCCGCCCGAGTCGGCCACCGAACGGGCCAACTCATTCGTCTCGGCCGACGTGGCGATCAGACCCAATCCGTCGCGCAGCCATTTGATCAGGCTGCCGGCCACGAACACCGATCCTTCCAAGGCATAAGTGCGGACACCGCCCAGTTGCCAGCCGATCGTCGTCAGCAATCGATGCCGGGAGACCCGCGGCGCCGGCCCTGTATTGGTCAGCACGAAGGCACCGGTGCCATAGGTCGCCTTGGTTTCGCCGGGCGCGAGGCAGGCCTGGCCGATCGTCGCGGCCTGCTGGTCGCCCGCCATGCCGCAGAGAGGGATCGACGCCCCGAACAACGCCGCCGAAGTCGCACCGAAAGGCCCTGCGCAATCGACGATTTCGGGCAATGCTGCCCTGGGCACCCCGAACAGGTCTGTGAGACCTTCGTCCCAGCAGCCTTTGTGAATGTCCATCAGAGCGGTCCGCGAGGCATTTGTCGCGTCGGTGATGTGCAGCCCGCGTTCGGTCAGCTTGTAAATCAGCCAGCTTTCCACTGTACCAATCGCCAGATCGGTCCCGGCCTCGCGCAATTGCGGCCATTGCCGCAGTGCCCAGCGGATCTTGGTCGCCGAAAAATAGGGATCGAGCAGCAATCCGGTCTTCGCCTGCAGCGCCGGCTCCTGCCCGGCTTCCTTGAGTGCCGCGCAATCTTCAGCCGTTCGCCGGTCCTGCCAGACGATCGCCGGCGCCAAGGGCTCGCCCGTCCGCTTCGACCAGAAGCAGATGGTTTCGCGCTGGTTGGTGATTCCCAATGCCGCGATCCGATCGGCGCCGCCGGCGGCCTCGGCCATCTGCCGGGCACAGGCCAGCGTCGACGCCCAAAGCTCCCCGAGATCGTGTTCGACCCAGCCCGGTTGCGGATAATGCTGCATCAGCTCTTGCGACGCGCTTCCCAGACAGGCGCCGTCGACGGCGAAAAGCATCGCCCGCGTGCTTGTGGTCCCGGCGTCGATGACGAGGATCGTTTCGGCCATGGCCTTATCTTTCCCCGAATGGATCGCCATGTCACGCCCCGCCAAATTGGAGAGGATCATGGCACGCCCGGAGAGAAAAGCGGCCCTCTATCGGATGGTGATGGCCGATCACGTTTGTCCCTATGGCCTGAAGGCAAAGCATCTGCTGGAGAGCCAGGGCTATGTGGTCGAGGATCATTGGCTGAAGACACGGGCCGAGACCGACGCGTTTCAGGCCGAGCATCAGGTCGCCACCACCCCGCAAACCTTCATCCGCGGCGAGCGTATCGGCGGCTATGACGATCTTCGCCGATTGTTCGGCAAGCATGTCGATGATCCGAACGAAACAAGTTACCGCCCGGTCGTCGCCGTCTTCGCGATGAGTTTCGCAATGGCGCTGGCGGCAAGCCACGCGGCGTTCGGCAGCCCCTTCACCATCGCTGCCGCCGAGTGGTTCATCGCCTTCGCGATGTGTGTGCTGGCGCTCTTGAAATTGCAGAATGTCGAGCGCTTCTCGACGATGTTCCTGAACTACGACCTGCTTGCGCGCCGGTGGGTGCCCTACAGCTATATCTACCCTTATGCGGAAGGATTGGCGGGCGTGCTGATGGCTTCCGGGGCGTTGCGGTGGGTGTCGATCCCGATCGCCCTGTTCATCGGCTCGGTCGGTGCGGCATCGGTCTTCAAGGCCGTCTATGTGGACAAGCGCGAGCTCAAATGCGCCTGTGTCGGCGGCGACAGCAAGACGCCACTCGGCTTCGTTTCACTGACCGAGAATCTGATGATGATCGCAATGGCAATATGGATGCTCGTTGCGCCGTCGATCCTGCCGGCAATGGCACATTGAGCATCGTCGTCGTAGGACGACATGATGAACCTCGACGACCGGCTCCACCATTATTTCGGCACAGCCGACCTCGCCGCCGTTCCACCGCAGGCAATGGCGGCCGGGATCGAGCGAATCCAGGTCGATCTCGGCCTTGAGCAGGATGGTGGCCGCCGCTTCGCCTTGTGGGCGTTGCTCCACATGCTGGGCGCGGCCCCCGACCTCGATATCGTCTTCCCGGATCCGGCCGATCGGGAGGCGGCACGCAATTTCATGGATCTGGCGGGCGGCCATTTCAGCGATGGCTAAAAGCCTCCGCCAGCCTCGCCATCGCTGCGACGATATCCGGATGGCCAAATCACGCGGGACGGATGCGCTTCGCTCGCAGGGACGACAGGAAAGGCCATGAGCTCCTTCGATCTGCTTGTCGTCGGCGGCGGCATCAACGGCACCGCGATCGCCCGCGACGCGGCGGGACGCGGCCTTGCCGTCCTTTTGGTCGAGAAGGACGATCTCGCCAGCCACACCAGTTCCGCCTCTTCGAAGCTGATCCACGGCGGCCTGCGCTATCTGGAGCAGTACGAATTCTCGCTGGTGAGGGAATCGCTGCACGAGCGCGAGGTGATGCTGCGCACGGCGCCGCACATCATCCGGCCGCTGGAGTTCATCCTGCCCGATCCGTCCGGTGGCCGGCCGTGGTGGATGATCCGGTCCGGCCTGCTGCTCTACGATCTGCTCTCGGGCTGGCGGAGCAGCGTGCCGCGTTCCCGCGGCCTGAAACGCGGAGATGCGCGCGGCCTCGCGCTGAAGCCAGGGCACAAGCTGGCTTCCTATTGGGACGCGTGGGTGGACGACGCGCGGCTGGTCGCCCTCAACGCCGTCGATGCGGCGCAGCGCGGCGCCGAGGTCGCCACCCGCACCGCCCTGGTGTCGGCGCGCCGCGATGGCGAGCAATGGATTGCGGCGCTGTCCGACGGACGTGAAATACGGGCCGGAACGATCGTCAATGCCGCCGGACCATGGGTCGCCGAGACGCTCAACGGGCGGCTGGAGACCGAGGCCGAAAGCCGCATCCGGCTCATCAAGGGCAGCCATATCGTCACGTCCCGGATCTATGAGGGGGAACACGGCTTCATCCTGCAGCAGCCGGACGGACGGGTCGTCTTCGCCCTTCCTTATGGCGAACACAATCTGATCGGCACCACGGATATCCCTGTCGCGACGCCCGAGGATGCGGTGATCTCGGACGAGGAAATCGACTATCTCTGCGCCGCCGCGAACCGTTATTTCAAGCATGAAATAAGCCCGCATGACGTGGTCTGGTCCTATGCCGGCGTTCGCGCGCTCTACGACGATGGTGAGGCGGAGGCGAAAAACGTCACGCGCGACTATCGGCTGGAACTGGACGACACGCCGGGCCCGAAATTGCTCTCGATCTTTGGCGGCAAGATCACCACCGCCCGCGCACTTGCCGACGAGGCGCTGGAGACGCTCGGCATAACCGATCGCCGCTTCACCCGCACTACGGCTCTACCCGGCGGCGACCTGACCGGCGCCTTCGCGACCCAACTTGACCGGCTTTCGGCATGGATGCCGGCCGCGATGGTGCAACGCCTGGGCCGCGCCTATGGCACCCGGATTGGCCGGATCGTCGACAATGCCGTCTCGCTCGATGGCCTCGGGCGCCATTTCGGCGCCGACCTCTACGAGGCCGAAGTGCGCTATCTGATCGAAGCGGAATTCGCCCAGACGGCAGACGACGTCCTCTGGCGCCGCAGCAAGCTGGGGCTCAGCCTCGATCGCAAGCAGCGCAAAGCGCTCGAAAAATGGATCGAAAGGCGTCGCGATTCCGGCGATTGAAGCCGCCGATCAGGCGGCCTCGAGTTCACCTTCGTTCATCACCGGACCCGAATCCTGGCCCTTGGCGTCCGGATCGCGATCGACAAGCTCGATGACCGCCATCGGCGCCGCGTCGCTGGCGCGAATCCCGGCCTTGATCACCCGGGTATAGCCGCCAGCGCGATCCGCGTAGCGGGACGCCAGCACATCGAACAGCTTGGTGAGCTGCGCTTCGTCCAGCAACCGGGAATGGGCCAGCCGCCGGTTCGAGAGCCCACCCCGCTTTGCCAGCGTGATCAGCTTTTCGACATATGGGCGCAGTTCCTTCGCCTTCGGCAACGTCGTCATGATCTGCTCATGCTTGATCAGGGCGGCGGCCATATTGCGGAACATGGCGGTACGGTGGCTGGAGGTGCGGCCGAGCTTACGGCCGCCGACGCGGTGACGCATGTCTTCTTCCTTCGTTCGTCCGGACGCCGTGTGAGGTACATCCGGCCAGGCGATCATGAACAGGGATCGCCCCGACCCGGTCTCGCGGACAAAAGCCGCGACGGACGCGCGCTCAAAGCGGACGAAAGGCCATTTGTCAACCGTCCGCCTCCTCAGGCAGGCGGCAGACATCGACCCAATCGGCGCCGATCATTGCCGCCAGACGCTCCGGCTCGACCTCGACCGAGCTGTTGAGCGAGCCGGCGGCCGGGAATACCGTTTCGTACGCACGCAGGCTGACATCGCAGCGGATCGGCAATGGGGATGCCAGTCCGAACGGGCAGACGCCGCCCACCTGATGCCCCGTCACCTTCAGCGTTTCCGCCGGATCGAGCATGCGCGGCCGGCCGCCGAACGCCGCCTTCGATTTCGCATTGTCCAGACGCGCGTCCCCGCGCGACACCACCAGCAGCACCTCGCCATTGACCCGGATCGCCAGCGTCTTGGCGATTCTCCCGGGAGCCACGCCGAGCGCGGCAGCCGCCGTGTCCACGGTTGCAGTGCTCTCCGCCGTTTCGATCAGCGGCAGATCGGGAGCGTGAGCAGTCAGCCAGCTGCGGACGGAATCGAGGCTCATGGCGAACGCGGGCTAATCGGCGACGGGCCTTCGGGCAAGGCGAACGCGCTTAAATCGATCTTAACTCGGCCCTGTCATTAACCGCATGTCCGGGGAAGGAATCGTTAACCGTTTCGCTGCCCCGAACCGCGCTCCGGCTCAGGGCCGGAACCGTGTGGGACCAAGGAAAGGACGAACATGATCAACCCTCGCTTCGTGGGCCGGGTGGCCCTCATCCTCGGCGCCTGCGCCGTTCCGCAGGCAGTCTTCGCCGCCACTACCACCTCGTCGCTGAACGTCACGGCGACGGTCACGGCCAATTGCACCGTCTCGACTTCAGCGCTTGCCTTCGGCAACGTCAACGTGATCGGCGGCAGCAATGTCGACGGCAGCGGCAGCCTCTCCGTCACCTGCACCAGCGGCACCGCCTGGTCGGCCGCCGCCGATGTCGGCGCGGGCAGCGGGGCCAGCTTCACCAACCGCCGGATGAGCTCGGGCGGCAACACGCTCAACTACAACCTCTATACGACGGCCGCCCGGACCACCGTCTGGGGCAACGGCACCGCCAGCACCGGCACGTTGAGCGGCACCGGCACCGGCAGCGCGCAGAGCGTCACCGTCTACGGACGGGTCGGCTCGGGCCAATCGGGCGTCCCTGCCGGCAGCTATGCCGACACGGTCTCCGTCACCGTCACCTACTGAATCTGTAAGGAGCGGGAGATCCGGACAGGGTTAACCGCTTCTTTACCATCCATACCGCAAGAACCGCAGGTCCGATCCGGCGCCTGCGCCAATCGAAGGATAAGAAGATGCGGAATATCCCGACCCGGGGCGCGATCGCTCCGGGAGCAGCCCTACTCATGCTGGCCGCCGCCGGCCCGGCCGGCGCCGCCACCACCGGCAGCACGCTGAACGTAAGCGCCGACGTCACGTCGAATTGCACCGTCTCCACTTCGGCGCTCGCTTTCGGCAGCGTCAATGTGATCGGCGGCGGCAATGTCGACGGCTCCGGAGGACTCACCGTCACCTGCACCAGCGGCACCGCCTGGTCCGCCGCCGCCGGCGTCGGCGCCGGCACCGGCGCCAGCTTTGCCAGCCGCCGCATGACCGCGGGCAGCAACCAGCTCGGCTACAACCTTTATACAAGCAGCGGCTATTCCACGGTCTGGGGCGACGGCACTGGCGGCACCAGCCTGCTCAGTGGCACCGGCACCGGCGGCGCCCAGAGCGTTGCGGTCTACGGCCGCGTCGGCTCCGGCCAGGCGAGCGTGCCAGCCGGCAGCTATGCCGACACCGTCGCCATCACCGTCACCTACTGAACCAGCGGGCAACGCCATGCGATTCACTCCCTTGATCCTCGGCGCAGCCCTTTCGCTGGCGGCAGCCGGCGGCGGCGCTCCCCCCGCCGCCGCCGGCACGCTTCAGGTCAACCCGGTCCTTGTCGAAATCGGCGAGGGTCAGCGGTCTGGCTCAGTGACCATAACCAATGCCGAAAACGTCCCGGTCGTCATCCGCGCCGCCGTATTCGAATGGCGGCAGGAGAATGGCGAGGATCGCTACACCGAGACCGCAGCGATGATCGTGTCGCCACCCGTCATCACCATTCCGGCCGGCGGGACCCAGATCGTCCGCGTCGGGCCGCGCACCGCCGCAACCGGATCCGCTCCCTATCGCCTGATCATCGAGGAAGTGCCCGATGCGCAGCCGACGACCGGAATCCGGGTGGCGCTTCGGCTCAACCTGCCGCTCTACATCCGGATGGCCGCCGGCCAAGCGGCCGACATCACCTGGAGCGCCCGTCGCACGACCGACGGTGCCTGGTCGATCGAGGCGCGCAACAACGGCGCCGGATGGGTGCGAATCAACGCGCAGATCGCCGGGGCGGCGACCGGCCTGACTTTCGACGACGGATTCGCATTCGGCACCATATTGCCGGGAAATATCCGCCGCTGGACCGTCGGGCCGCGGCCGGTGATCGCGGACCAGCAGCGCTTCCGGCAGATTGGACCCGATCGCGATGTTCCGTCGCCTGCGCCGCAGCGCAGCCGCTAGGCTCGCCCTCCTCTTTGCGTTGCTGACCGGATCCGTCGCGGCGGCAGCGCAGGATGAAGGCGGCGCGCCGGCGGCCGCCAGGGCAGCGCTGACTCCGGCGCTTTATGACGTCACGATCAACGGCCAGGCGAGCACCGAACCCCAGCCCTTCCTCCGCGATGCCGAAGGCCGGGTCTATCTCGCCGCCTCGACTCTGCGCGCCTGGCGTCTCAGGGTACCGGCCACGGGCGCCGTCCAGCTCGACGGCGAAAGCTTCTTTTCGGCCTCTGCCTTGGCACATTTGCGCCTCACGCTCGATGAGCCGACGCAGAGCATTGTTATCAGTGCAGAACCAGATGGGTTTGAAGTTCAGGAGACGACCATCCATAACGACGCGCTCGTTTCCATGACTCCGCCCGGTACCGGCGCCTTCCTGAATTACGATCTGTTCGTCGAGCATGTGCAGGGGCGGACCAGCGCGGCCGGCGCGTTCGAGGCGGGTCTCTTCACCCGACATGGCGTCGGCACAAGCACCTTCATCGCCTCGGCCGGAGGCGACCGGACGCGTCTGACGCGACTGGAAACGACCTGGACCATCGACCGGCCCAACTCCATGACCAGCATCCGCATCGGCGATTCCGTTTCGGCCTCCGGCCCGGGCGCGGCGCCGGTGCGGTTCGGCGGGGTGCAGTTCGCGCGCAATTTCGCGGTTCGTCCCGGCTATCTCACCATGCCCCTGCCGGTCGCCTCCGGCAGCGCCGCCGTGCCTTCGGTTGTCGATGTCTATGTCAACAGCGCACTGCAATCGCAGCAGCAGGTTGCGCCGGGGCCGTTCGAGCTCAGCAACGTGCCGGTCCCTTCAGGCGGCGGCACCGTTCAGCTCGTCGTCCGCGACCTCCTCGGCCGCGAGGTCGTGATTGAGCAGGGCTATTACGCCTCCGCCGGCATGTTGCGGCGGGGCCTGCACGATTTTTCCTATGAAGCGGGCGTCTTGCGCGAGGCATTCGGACGAAGAAGCAACCAATATGGATCATTCTTTGCATCTACTGTGCACCGATACGGATTTACAGACCAGGTCACAGGCGAAGCGATCGTGCAGGTGAGCCGATCGCTTCAGATGGTCGGCGTTGCGGCCACCGCGATAGCGTTTGACCTCGCCCAGGTCGGTGGTTCTGTCGCCGTCAGCCATTCGCGTCGGCTTGGCACCGGCTTTCGCGCCGCCGCGTCCTTCGAACGACGGTCCACCGGCTTTTCGTTCGGCATGCTGGCGGATTATGCCAGCAGCGCTTTCACGACGCTTGGCCGCGAGGACGCGCGGCCGCTGCCTCGCTACACGCTCCAGGCTTTTGCCGACGCTCCATGGTCGCGCGGCGGCATTGGCGTCAATCTCCTCCACCGATCGCTGCGCGGCGAGTCGGACGAGACGCTGGTCGGCGTTTTCGGCTCGTGGCGCATCAGCGATCGATTCCAGGCCCAGGCCTATGTGCGGCATTCGATCCTGGGTGCCCGCCGAACGAGCTTCGGGTTCAATCTCGCTGTCGCGCTCGGCGGACGCGGCAGTGCATCGGCCAGCATCGACGGCAGCCGTCGTGACCAGGCGGCGACGCTCTCCTATCAGCGCGACCCGCCCGCCGGTCCGGGCGGCGGCTATCGCGCGATCGCCCGGCTGGGCGAAGTGAATGGCGGTGAGGTCACCTATATGCATAATTTCTCCATGGCGTCGGTGACCGCCCAGGCCAGCCACATTGCCGGGCTGACCGGAGTCAGGGTGGCGGCACGCGGCTCGCTGGGCCTGCTTGACGGCCGCGCCTTCGC
>JBFWUJ010000017.1:14568-18534 GCA_050247295.1 Sphingomonas sp.
TCGGCCGCCAACCTCTTGCTGCAAGGCAGCTTCTTCATCTGGCGCACTTATGCGCGCACCATTTACGGTCGGATTCCCGCCGGCCAGAACGTGACCACGGGTGCCTATAGCGACACGCTCGTGGTCACGGTTACGTTCTGAACCCTAGCTCGCGTCCGCCGGTTCCCCGGCGAGGGCGCGTTCGATGGCG
This sequence comes from Sphingomonas sp., assembly GCA_050247295.1. Lineage (GTDB taxonomy): Bacteria > Pseudomonadota > Alphaproteobacteria > Sphingomonadales > Sphingomonadaceae > Allosphingosinicella. The sequence goes on from JBFWUJ010000017.1 coordinate 14,759, forward strand.
GCGACGTCGATTTTACCCATGGTCATCATCGCTTCCATCGCCCGTTTGGCTGCCGCCCTGTCTGGGTTGTCCATCGCCTCGAGCAGGACACGGGGTGTGATCTGCCACGAAAAACCCCAGCGGTCCTTGCACCAGCCGCAGGCGCTCTCGGTGCCGCCATTGCCCACGATTGCATTCCAATAGCGATCGGTTTCCACCTGGTCCTCGGTCACAACCATGAAGCTGACGGATTCGTTGGGTTTGAAGTTCGGGCCGCCGTTCAAGCCGACAAAGGCCTGGCCAAGGACCGTGAACTCGACCGTCAGCTCATCGCCCTGCTCGCCGCCGGGATAGTCCGAGGCGGCATGATGCGCCGGGCCGACGCGACTGTCAGGGAAGGTCTCGGCATAAAATTCGGCCGCCTCGCGCGCTTTGCCATGGTCGAACCAAAGACAGGTGACGAGCGTGTTGCTGGTCATGAAATCTCTCCTCAGCGGGTTTGGGAAACGAGCGAGAAATTCGCGCCCTGTGGATCCATCCCCTGGATGATCCAACTGCCCCCCGGCACCTCGTGCGGCCCCATCAGCACCTGGCCGCCGCGTGCATTCACGCGCTCGACCGCGGCGTCGATGCCATCGACATTGATATAATAGCCCCAGGCCGAGCCGGGCATCGCGTCCGGCTTCATCATCATGCCGCCGAGTTGCACGCCGTCGGCGCCGAAGATGCGATAATAGCCCATCGGGCCCATATCCATGACCTCGAACGTCTCCCAGCCGAACAGGCCGGAATAATAGCCGAACGCCGCTTCGTCGCCCTGGCTGGCATAGAGTTCGTGCCAGCTGATCAATCCGGGCGCCGTCGGCGCAAGCTCGGCCTGCGGCGTGGTGCCGTCCGCGGGCTGCGGCGTCATCACGTAGAGGGCCGCGCCGCCCGGATCCGTTGCCAGCGCGAAGCGCCCGACATTGGGAATGTCGGTCGGCGGCACGTGCAGCGTTCCGCCCGCCTGCTCGATCTGCGCCGCCTTCGCATCGACGTCGGCAACACCAACATAGCCCAGCCAGCCCGGCCGGGCGCCGGCAGCGCGCATGTCGTCAGTCAATGCCATGCCACCGCCGATGCTCCGACCGGAGGCCGAGAAGATCGCGTAACGAAAACCGGTCGACGCCGAATTCTCATGGTCGGCGGCGGTCCAGCCGACGACGTGGCTGTAGAAATCGATCGCCGCGTCCAGATCGGATGTCAGCAATTCGTACCAGATGAACTTATCGGACATCGCCTGCCTCCCCGCCATTCGGCCTATTCGTCGATGATCGGCCGGAAACCGCCCCAGAACATCCGCTTGCCGTCGAACGGCATATCGCCGTCAGGCTGCATGTCGGGATCGGCCATCATTCGTTCCCAGCCCTTGTCGCGCGTCTCCTTGTCCGGCCATTCGACGTAGGAATAGATGATTCCCTCGCCGGCCTCGGCCTTCACCGCACGCTGATAATCGGTGACCTTACCTTCGGGCACGTCGTCGCCCCACGCCTCGACGACACGCACGGCGCCATAATCCTTGAACTTGCCGGCCGCCTTTGCGGCCATGGCACGATAGTCCTCCTTCCTGTCCTCGGGCACCGGCAGGAGGTAGCCATCGACATAGCCCGTCGTGCCATCCTGCCGCTCATCGACGATGGACTGGAAGCCGCCATAGATCATCCGCTTGCCGTCGAAGGGCATCGTTTCTCCCATCGCCTTCATGCGCGGATCGCTCATCATCTTCTCGCCGGCGGCATCGCGGGTCGCCTTGTCGGGATATTCGAACCAGGAGAAGACGATGGTCTCGTCATCCTTCGCCTGGACCGCGCCGTAGAAATCGGTGAGCTTGCCCCGCGGCACGTCGTCGCCCCAATTCTCGACCATCCGCGCAACGCCGAACTCCTTGAACAGAGGCGCGGCATCGGCAGCATGCTGCCGATACTTTTCCTTGTTCTCGGTCGGCACTGCGGCAACGAAACCTTCGACATAAGTCATGGGCCCTCTCCTCTTTTTCGTACGCCGGTCGCCGGGCGGATCGGATCTCACCCCCCAGCTTTCCCTTCGAATCACCGAATCGAATTTGACGCTGATGCACCTATGAGTTATTAAAAGCAACCATGTCGTTATCTAAACTAACTGATATTCGACCCAATCCGTCGCGGCGGCGCTATGAAGATGCCTGCGGCACCGCCCATGCAATGGATCTCGTCGGCGAACGCTGGGCCTTGCTGGTCATGCGCGAGCTTATGCTCGGCCCAAAACGGTTCAGTGACATTCGGGCCGATCTGCCCGGAATCAGCGCCAATGTGCTGACCCAGCGCCTGGAGGGGCTGGAAGCCGCGGGAATTGTCGTTCGCCGGCGACTCGATCCGCCCGCATCGGGCCAAGTCTATGCGCTCACCGAATGGGGCCATCAGGCACGGCCGATCATGGGCGCGATGGGGCGCTGGGCGACCCGCTCTCCGGGCCATGACGTGAGCGGGCATTTCAGCGCCACCTCGCTGATGCTGTCCTTCCAGGCGATGCACAGTTCCGCCTTGTCGAAAGGCTTCACGGCGACGATCGGCGTTCGCGATAACCGGGATCATTATTTCGCCCGCATTGCGGACGGAACGGTCGATGTCCGGCGCGGCATGCCGCCCGCCGCCGATGTTACCTTCATCGGTGCGCCGGCCATGGTGGCGGCGGCGATCTATGGCGGTGTGCCGCTGGTGGAACTCGAGCGACAGGGCGAACTCGCGATCGAGGGCGACAGGGCGGTGGCGGAGCGTTTCATCACCCTGTTTCCGCTCCCGCCGAAGGCGGTGGTGCCCGCGCCGGCGCACTGAGCCGTTTCCCGCAGCCTGCGGGTGCGTTAAACAACGGCGACGTGAGGATTTCGCGCGCCTGCATTCTTGCTTTCGGCTGCATCGCGGTTTCGGGCTGCGCGCAACCGCGCCGCTATGTCATGCCGCTGCCGCCCGACGATCCGGCGATGGTCCAGGCGATGGCGATCGCGGCATCGCAGGTGCGGCGCTGCTATCGTGGCCCCAGAATGGCCAGCGCCGGACGGCAGATCGTCACGCGCCTTCGCATTCGGATCGATCCGGACGGTTCGATCGCCGGCCTTCCCGCGATCGTCTCGCAGGACGGGGTCGATGCGAGCAACCGGGCTTATGCGGAGCGGATGGCGGCAGCGGCGATCGAATCGGTGCTGCGCTGCGCGCCGCTGCGCCTGCCGACCGAGGTCCATCGAGGCCTTTACGTGACGATCGATTTGACCTTCAGCCCGCTCGTGTCGGTCTGAGTCAGCCGTAGCTCTTCCGGCGATGAAGGCCCCGCCACATGCGCCCGAGGCGGTTGCGCAGACCCCTGCGCGCGGCGGACCGATCCGGCACCGGCAGCAGGTCAGGATTCGCCGCTTCCTCCGCCGCCCGCTCCTCGGCATAGAGACGCAGATTCTCCGGCCGGCTGGGCCGCAGCCGTTCCCGGCCGCGCACGATATCCTCAGCCGCCTTGAGCGCCCGGACCAGATCATCTTCACTGAACGGCTTTACCAGGCAGCCCAGGGCAAGGTCGGGAATCGGAAAGCTCGGCGCCTTGCCGCTGGTGAAGAGGCAGGGAATTCCCATCTCCGCGAGCTTGGCAGCGACGGAGAAGCCGGTGGAGCCATGAGCCAGCTGAAGATCGACCAACGCCAGATCCGGCCGGCGGCGCGCGATCGCCGCCAATGCGCCGGCGCTGTCCTCGGCCACGTCGGTGACGACGTAGATCGGATTGAGTTCAATCAGATGGCG
>JBFWUJ010000017.1:18634-33694 GCA_050247295.1 Sphingomonas sp.
GCGATCAGGAGGTGGCCGCTCGCCAGCGTCGCGTGGCCGCAGAGCGCGACTTCGGTGGTCGGCGTGAACCAGCGCAATTCGTAATCCGCATCGCCATTGGCGTCGGGCACGGTAAAGGCCGTTTCGCTGAGATTGTTCTCTGCAGCGATGGCCTGCAGAACCTCGTCCGGCAGCCAGGCCTCGAGCGGCATGACCGCAGCCGGATTGCCGGTTAAGGGACGGTCGGCGAAAGCATCGATCTGGACGAAGCGCAGCTGGGTCATTCGGGGATTGGCTCCTTGGTCTCGTCGGTTTCGCGCAGCAGGTCTCCGGGATGGTCGACCCGCCCTTCCGGGTCGAGATGGATCAGCACTTCGCAGCCGGGAAACTCGCGCGCCAGATCGTCTTCGATCGCCTCGACAACCTCATGCGCGGCGGCGACCGTCATCGCGGGATCGACCCAGATATGGAATTGGGCGAAGTCCTGCGCGCCACTGGTCCGGGTGCGCAAGTCGTGGATGCCTTTCGCCTCCGGCCTGCAGGATGCGACGGAAAGAAAACGCATCCGTTTTTCCTCCGGCCACTCCTTGTCCATCAGTTGATCGAGCGCGTGGCTGGAGGCCCGCAATGCCCCGAACAAGAGCCACCCCGCTATCGCGAGGCCGAAAGCGGGATCGGCCCCGGTGAGACCCGCAAACTGATCGAGCACCAGCGCCGCGATCACGGCCAGATTGAGCAGCAGATCGCTCTGATAGTGGACATTGTCCGCACGGATCGCGACCGAGCCGGTCCGGCGGACCACGGCGCGCTGATAGGCGACCAGCGCGAGCGTGACGACAATCGCCACCGCGGAGACCGCGATTCCGTATTCCGCGTTGACGGTACGATCGCCGGCGACCAGCCGGTCGGCGGCACGCCAGCCGATGCCTATCGCCGAGATCGAGATCAGCACGACTTGCACCATCGCGGCCAGCGCCTCCGCCTTGCCATGGCCGAAGCGGTGATTGCTGTCCGCCGGCAGCGCCGCAACCCGCACGCCGAACAGTGTGACCAGCGATGCGACAAGATCGAGCCCGGTGTCAGCAAGTGAGCCGAGCATCGCCACCGAACCGGTGGCCCAGGCGGCATAAGTCTTCAGCACCAGCAGAAGCAGCGCCGCCGCAACGCTTGCCAGTGCGGCGCGCGTGGTCAGCGTCGCCCGCTCGTTCATGGGTAGAGCAGGCCCTCGATCCAGCCGCCTCCGCCGCGTGTGAACAATCGCCGCTCATGCAACCGGTGCGGCCGATCGGTCCAGAATTCGATCCGCTCGGGCACCAGCCGATAGCCCCGCCAATGATCCGGTCGATCGACCTCGCGCCCCTCGAATTCGCCGACAAGCATTTCGTAGCGCGCTTCGAATGACGCCCGGCTCTCCAGCGGCCGCGACTGATCGGAGGCCCAAGCGCCGATCCGGGCATCGCGCGAGCGACTGGCGAAATAGGCGTCCGCGTCCTCCAGCGACACGGATTCGACCCTGCCCTCAATCCGCACCTGGCGTCGCAGCGACTTCCAGTGGAAGACCAAAGCGGCGCGAGGATTCTCGGCCAGTTCGCCGCCCTTTCGACTTTCGCCATTGGTGTAGAAGGCGAAGCCACGCTCATCGTGTCCCTTTAGCAGCACCATCCGCGCCGATGGCGCGCCCGCAGCGTTCGCCGTGGCCAGCGCCATCGCCTCGGCGTCATTCGGTTCGCTGACGCGTGCCTCTGCGAACCATTGCTCGAACAGCCGGTGCGGATCGTTGACCATGGAGGCGCCTGTACGCCTCCCGCTTGCGCACACACAAGCGGCGCGGGATGGACTTTTGGCCGCCGCTGGAGAAGGTAGCCCGCATGGCCGATCTCTATTCCACTCTCGGTGTCGCGCGAGGCGCGAGCGAGGCTGATATCAAGAAGGCCTATCGCAAGCTCGCCAAGGAGCTTCACCCGGACCGCAACAAGGACAACCCGAAGGCGACCGAACGCTTTTCGAAGACGACGCAGGCCTATGACATCCTGACCGACAAGGACAAGCGGGCCCAATATGATCGCGGCGAGATAGACGAGGACGGCAACCCCCGCATGCCGTTCGGCTTCGGCGGGGGTGGCGGCGCACGTAGTGGCCGCGGAGCGGATTTCCGCGGCCCCAATGGCGAGACATTCGAGTTTTCGGGCGGCGGCGAAGCGGCTGATCTTTCCGATCTCTTCGAGGGCCTGTTCGGCGGCGGGAGCCGGCGCTCCGGCGGTGGCGGCAATCCGTTCGGCGGCTTCGGCCGGCGCAGCGCGGCGCAGCAGAAGGGCGCGGACATCGCCTATCGCCTGGAGGTACCGTTCGAGGACGCGGCGACGCTGCGGGGACAGCGCGTGACGCTCGGCGGCGGCAAAACACTCGACATCAAGCTGCCGGCCGGCGTCGAGGACGGCGCCAAGATCCGACTCGCGGGCCAGGGCCAGGCCGGCCCCGGCGGCAGCGGCGATGCGATCGTCACCATCGCGATCAAAGGTCACCGGTTCTTCCACCGCGACGGCAACCATATCCGGCTCGACCTGCCGGTGACCCTCGACGAAGCGGTCAACGGGACGAAGATCCGCGTTCCGACGGTCGACGGTCCGGTAATGCTTTCCGTTCCCAAGGGCTCCAGCTCCGGCAAGGTGCTGCGGCTCAAGGGCAAGGGTTTCACTGCCAAGGGCGGCCAGCGCGGCGATCAGCTCGTTACCCTGATGATCGATCTGCCCGCCGATGACGCCGCGCTCGACGCATTCACCGGCGGCTGGCGCGACAGCCGCAACGTCCGGGCCGGTCTCGGCGTTTAAGCCGCGATGAGCGACGACGCCGATCCCTCGCCCGATGCCCGCCAAGGGCGGGCGGCGGTGGAGGCGGTCCAGAACGAGGTGGCCGATCATTTCGCCGCCGAGGGCCGCTCTCCACATTCCCCCGAAGCCCGGCGCGAGGCTGCGATCCTGGCCCAGAGAACGCTACGCAAGCAGGGCCTGTGGCGGCGTTCCTATGCCGCCGTGGCGCCGGGAACGCGGCCTTTCCACGTGGCCAAACGGGTGCTCGTCGGTGCCTATTTCGACGGCTTCATCCATGCTGGCAACCTTGCCTACATGGCGCTGATCGCGCTGTTTCCGTTCTTTATCACCGCCACCGCCCTGATGAGCGCGCTGGGCCGGACGGCGGAGGGCGTACACGCGCTGGAGGTGATCCTGGCGACGATGCCGCCAAGCGTCGCCGATACGCTCGACGAACCGATCCGCGAAGTGATTACGGCGCGCAGCGGTCTGCTGCTCTGGCTCGGTGCCCTTGTCGGCCTGTGGACGGTCGGCAGCCTGATCGAGACGATCCGCGACATCCTGCGACGCGCCTACGGCACCCAATATAGCAAGAGCTTCTGGCAATACCGTCTCTATTCGATCGGCCTGATCGTCGGGGCGGTCGTGCTGCTGCTATTCTCGTTCAGCGCCCAGGTGCTGGTGACCGCGATCGACGAGTTCGTCACCCGGGTGCTCCCGCAGGAGTTCAATCCCTATTTCCAGATCGCCCTGACCCGCGGCATCTCCGCCTTCGGCCTTTTCGTCTCGCTCTATCTTCTCTTCTACACGCTGACGCCGAGCCGCTATCGCGCCCGCCGCTACCCGAAATGGCCGGGGGCGCTGCTGACCACCTTGTGGTGGGTGGGTGTAACCTTCGCCTTGCCCCCCTTGCTCGCCAGCCTGCTCACCTATGACGCGACCTATGGCAGCCTTGCAGGGGTGATGGTCAGCCTGTTTTTCTTCTACCTCGTCGGGCTCGGGGTCGTTATCGGAGCGGAGCTGAACGCCGCGCTCGCGGAATCGCCGGGCGAGGCGCAGGATGTGATCGGCCAGACCGACGATCGGACGGGCAAGGAGGCATGATGGCAGGCTTGATGGACGGAAAGCGGGGGCTGATCATGGGCCTCGCCAACGATCGGTCGCTCGCCTGGGGGATCGCCAGGCAACTGGCCGAGCAGGGGGCGGAGCTCGCTTTTTCCTACCAAGGCGAGGCGCTGCAGAAGCGCGTTGGCCCGCTCGCGGAACAGCTGGGCTCCGATTTCCTCATCGATTGCGACGTTTCCGACATGGCGGCGCTGGATGCAGCCTTCGAAGCGCTGAAGGCCCGCTGGGAGACGATTGACTTCGTCGTCCACGCGATCGGCTTTTCGGACAAAAACGAATTGCGCGGGCTGTTCGTCGACACCAGTCTCGACAATTTCCTGATGACGATGAACATCTCCGCCTACAGCTTCGTCGCGGTCGCACAGCGGGCGAAGGCCATGATGCCGCACGGCGGCAGCCTCCTCACCCTTTCCTATTACGGCGCCGAGAAGGTGATCCCCCACTATAACGTGATGGGAGTGGCGAAAGCGGCGCTGGAGACCAGCGTCAAATATCTCGCCATGGACCTGGGCCCCGAGAAGATCCGCGTAAACGCCATTTCGGCCGGTCCGATCAAGACGCTGGCGGCAAGCGGCATCGGCGATTTCCGCTACATCATGAAGTGGAACGAATATAATTCGCCCTTGCGTCGAAACGTCACGATCGAGGATGTCGGCGGCGCGGGGCTCTATCTCCTTTCCGATCTCGCATCGGGCGTGACCGGCGAGATCCACCATGTCGACGCCGGCTACAACGTAATCGGCATGAAGGCCGAGGACGCGCCGGACATCACGGTGTCGTGATCCGGCCCGCCGCGCCGGACGATGCACCCGCGATCCGCGCCGTCCACGAGGCGGCCTTCCCGACTCCCGCCGAGGCCGATCTGGTCGAGGCGCTGGTCGCCGACGGTGACGGCGTCGTGGCGCTCGTCGACGCTCGGAATGGCACGGTCGCCGGTCATGTCCTGCTCAGCCGGATGCGGGTCGGCGGCGGCGACCGCGCCTATCGCGCGCTCGGCCTCGCGCCGGTGGCGGTGCTGCCGGGCCATCAGGGCGCCCGGATCGGCAGCCGCCTGATCGAGGCGGCGCTCGCCGTCGCCGAGGCGATGGGCGAGGAGTTGGTCTTCGTGCTCGGCGAGCCGGATTATTACCGCCGCTTCGGCTTCGCCGCGGAGACCGCGGCGCCCTTCGCCTCGCCTTATGCCGGCCCCTATTTCATGGCGTTGAAGCTCAACGAAGATCTGCCTTTGCCTCGCTCCGGCGCGGCCGCCTATGCGCCCGCCTTCGCGCATTTTGGAGCGGGAACATGAGCGTCAATAGTTTCGGCCGGCTCCTTCGCTTCAGTACGTGGGGTGAGAGTCATGGGCCGACGATCGGGGCGGTGGTGGATGGCTGTCCGCCGGGGCTGGCCCTTCGCGAGGCCGATCTCCAGCCTTTCCTCGATGCCCGGCGCCCGGGTGGCAATGCGCTGACGTCACCGCGCTCCGAGCCGGATCGGGTGCGGATCCTGTCGGGGACATACGAAGGGATGACTACCGGCACGCCGATCAGCCTCGTGATCGAGAATATCGATGCCCGGCCGGCCGACTATCCGGCGAACGCGCCGCCGCGTGCCGGCCATGCCGATGCCGCCTACGATGCGAAATATGGTTTTCGCGATCCGCGCGGGGGCGGGCGAGCCTCGGCGCGAGAGACGGCAGCGCGCGTCGCTGCGGGAGCGGTGGCCAGGCTGGTAATCCCGGAGGTGGAAATTGCGGCCCGGGTGATTGAGATCGGCGGCGAGGCGAACGAGGCGCGCTGGCCGGAGATGATCGCCGCGACGCGCCAGACGGGAGAATCGCTGGGCGGCCTGATCGAGGGAATCGCGACCGGCGTTCCTGCGGGCTGGGGTGCGCCCCTTTACGCCAAGCTCGACGCCGAGATCGCCGCAGCCATGATGTCAATCAATGCGGTGAAAGGGGTCGAGATCGGCGCGGGCTTCGCCGCGGCGCGGGCGAAGGGCAGCGACAATGCCGATCCCGGGCTGGCCGGCGGGATCACCGGCGGCATCTCAACTGGCGCGCCGATCGCGGTGCGCGTGGGCTTCAAGCCGCCGTCGTCAGTGCCGAAGCTGGGTGTGACCGGCCGCCACGATCCGTGCGTCGTCGTCCGTGCGGGACCGATCGTCGAAGCGATGCTGGCGCTCGTGCTCGCCGATCAAAAGCTGCTGCACCGGGCGCAGTGCGGATGAGCAAGCGTATCCGCGTCTCCGGCCGGGTGCAGGGCGTCTGGTATCGTGCCTGGACGGTGGACGAAGCGCGCTCGCTCGGGCTGGATGGCTGGGTACGAAACCGTCGGGATGGCAGTGTCGAGATGCTGCTCGACGGTCCAGACCATGCGGTGACCGAGATGATCCAGCGAACGCACCGAGGACCATCGGCGGCGTGCGTCGAACGCGTCGACGTCGAGGAAACGGAGGAAGGGGCGCCGGCCGGCTTCGCTCAGCGGGGGACCGCCTAGCGGCGCTTGCGGCCGATCAGCGTACCCTTCGTGCCGCTGCGATCGAGGACGAAGTCGAACTCCGGATGCGCCCTGCGCCAACGGCGAGCGATGACCCGCTCGCCGGGTCTCGCGCCATCGTCCAGCATCACCGTGCCGCCTGGTGACACATGATCGAACAATGAAGCGGCCGCACCGCGGGTGAACGGATGGATCGACCAGGGCGGCCCGTCGATCAGCATCAGATCGATGCCCTTGGGCAGCGGCCCGTGATCGTACCAGAGCCCGGGCCGCCCTCCCGGCGATGGACGCAGCGGCACCGCCCGCAGGTCGGCCGTCATTCCGAACTCGGCCAGCCAGGCGCGGGTCGCGTCGATGAAATCGGCATGCTGATCGAAGCTGATCAATCGCCCGCCGCCCGCCCTCTGAAGCGCCCGCGATATGACCAGTGTCGAGGCGCCGGTGCCGAATTCGACGACTAGGTTAGGCTTCTGTTCCAAGATGTGATCGACGAGCAGGGTCAAAAGGCCGGTGTCGGCTTTCCAGCTGCCGAGAAAGGGCAAGGCGTCGTAGGGCAGTTCCAACCGATCGAGCAGCTCGTGCTTGTCGGCAAGCCGACCGCCATACAGGCTTCGAAGCAGCCACGGCCACTGTATGGCGCCGATGCTCAGGAGGGTTGCCCAGTCGCCGAACGAGCGTCCGTCCGAACCGATGACCGGCGTGTCGCCCATTCGGGGCAGCAGGCCAGTGGCTTCGCGGGTCGTCATAGGGACGCAATTTCCTCAACCGCTGAAAGGATCGCTCACAAGGATCGTGTCCTCGCGCTCGGGACTCGTCGAAACCAAAGCAACGGGGCAGGCGATCAGTTCCTCGACGCGGCGGATATATTTGATCGCCTGCGCGGGAAGCTGGGCCCAACTGCGCGCGCCCGCCGTCGACTCGGTCCAGCCCGCCATCGTCTCGTAGACCGGCTCAACCGCCTCCTGGTCCGCGGCGTGGGCCGGCAGATGATCGATACGCGTGCCGCGCAACTGGTAGCCCGTGCAGATGCGAACCTCCTCCAGACCATCGAGCACGTCCAGCTTCGTGAGCGCGATGCCCGTCACGCCGGCGACTGCCATCGATTGGCGCACCAATGCCGCATCGAACCAGCCACAGCGACGTTTCCTGCCCGTGACCGTTCCGAACTCCCTGCCCCGTTCGCCCAACCGCTCGCCGATTTCGTCGTCCAGCTCGGTCGGGAACGGGCCGGCGCCCACCCGGGTCGTATAGGCCTTGACTATGCCGAGGACGAAGCCGGCCGCGGACGGGCCGAGGCCGGTGCCGCCGGCCGCCGTACCGGCGATGGTGTTGGAGGAGGTCACGAAGGGATAAGTGCCGTGGTCGACATCGAGCAGCACGCCCTGCGCGCCCTCGAACAGGATCCGGCGCCCGCGCCCCTTTGCCTCGTTCAGCGTCTTCCAGACGGGTCCGGCATATTGCAGCACGAAATCCGCAATCTCGGCCAGGTCGCGCTCCAGCCGCGCCCGATCGATTCCCTGCTTGCCAAAGCCGGCCCGCAGCGCGTCATGATGAGCGCAAATGCGATCGATCTGCGGGCCGAGCGCGCCGAGATGGGCAAGATCGCACACCCGGATCGCGCGGCGACCCACCTTGTCTTCATAGGCAGGGCCGATACCGCGGCGGGTTGTCCCGATCTTGCCGGCCCCGGACGCATCCTCGCGCAATGCGTCTAGATCGCGATGGAAGGGCAGGATCAGGGGGCATGTATCGGCGATCCTGAGATTATCCGGTGTAACCTCGACGCCTTGCCCGCGCAGGGTTTCGACCTCTGCCTTCAGCGCCCAGGGATCAAGCACGACGCCGTTCCCGATCACCGACAGCGTGCCGCGGACAATCCCGGACGGAAGCAGCGACAATTTGTAGGTTTGATCCCCGACGACAAGGGTGTGGCCGGCATTATGGCCGCCTTGGAAACGAACCACGAGATCGGCGCGGCTGGCCAGCCAGTCGACTATCTTGCCCTTGCCCTCATCGCCCCACTGTCCGCCGATGACGGTGACATTCACCACTAGTTATTCCCGGATTCCCGCCCGCTCAGGCGGGCGTGGCGGCTGTAGGACGACCTTCTCGCGCCGTCCAGCGCCCTTGCCCCAACCTGAGCCGGACGTTGTTTTATGTTCATGAAACCGGCGGCGTCAGGCTTCGTTGATGACCCGGTTCCCAAAGGAGGCTTCTCATGCGTAATCTGGTTCTTGCCGTGTCGGCAGCGGCCGTCGCCGTTCCCGTAACCATGGCGTTCCCCACCGAAGAGGCGCAGGCGCAGCGGCGCTATTATGATCGGAACGGCTATTATAACGGACCGACCTGGCGCGGCCGCGATGGACGCTATCGCTGTCGTCGCTCCAACGGCACCACCGGTCTGCTGATCGGCGGCGCGGCGGGCGCCCTGATCGGCCGCGAGATCGATGGCGGTCGCAACCGGACAACCGGTACAGTGGTCGGCGCAGTCGCTGGCGCGCTGATCGGCCGCGAGGTCCAGCGCAGCAGCCGTCGCGGCCGTCGCTGCCGCTAACGGTGTCGTGAATCAAGATCGGGCGGCGCGTCAGCAATGACGCGCCGCCCCTTTTTGTTCTAACTTCCTGGCGGCTTCGTGCGGGTAGAAGGCGTGCGGCGCTTTGCCGCCGTCCTTTTCGCGGCGGGCTTCCTCGCCGCCGGCTTTTTCGGTGCGGCGGCCTTCTTGGGCGCCGGCTTGCGTGTCGCGGTCTTCGTCTTTCGCGGAGCGCTTGAGGTCGCCCGCTGCGGGCTCGCAGCCGCGCCCGCTCCGCCACCCATCATCCTTCGGACCGCCTCTGTGGCGGCATTGATCATCGCCGCGCCGATCTTGTTGGCGCTATCCGCAGCGGCGTCGGCCGCAGCCTCTGCCGCATCCTGAGCCTGGCGGGCGCTGCGCTTGGCACTATCGCGAACGTTCTTGTTGGCGGCGAGCGCCGCCGCCGCAGTCACCAGTCCTGCTGCGAGCAGGCTGCGGGCGACTGGATTCTGGGCGAGGTCGGACGCCCGACGGCCAGCTTCACGAAGTGCGTCCGGAATCGAGTCGGCGGCAGCCTTGGCACGGCCTGTCGCTCCCGAACCGGCCGGCTTTCGCGTGCCAGAGCCCGTCTTGCCGCTGGATTTGGTCTTCGCCATCCACCCATCTCCTTGCCGAAGGACAATTTCTTGTCCGTAACAGAGTGACGACCGCGGGAATAGTTGCGCCGCCGTTCTGCCCGGATAAGCGAAAGGCCGCCGCGAAGGTTCCCGCGGCGGCCTCTCGACATGGTCAGCGGCCGGAAGCCGACTGCCCGGAAGATGTTGGAAAGCCTAGGCTTTCATCTCCCGAACGGACTTGACCGACCCCTCTGCTGAACCATGAGACATCGGATCACCTCCTTTCGCTAGCGTTGTGCCCGGTGAAGATATGAGTCGGAGCGAATCGCCGATCAAGCCTTGAATTGCGTTTTTTCGACGCTAGGATTCCGTGCTTCGCGCCGCCGTCGGCGCTTCCCACAGCTTCCGGACGACTCGGCTCAGCGCGTGACAGCGTTGCCTTCCGCCGGCGCCGCGGCATTGGCGGCCGGCTCGGTGGCGGTCTCTGCGCTGCTATTGCCCGCCGCAACCGCAGATTGGCCGGTGGACATGCAACGGCCGACAAAGGCGTTCACCGCAGGACCAGGCGGCAGGAGCAGTGGCGCAACCCCGACCGCCCGGACACCGATCGGCGTCGCCGCCGCGCCGAGCGCCGCGATCAGGCTGTCGCCGCCGGTCAAACTGGCGCGCAGGATATCCTCCTCCAGTGCCGCAGCAACGTCACGGCGTTCCCGGCCGACCGCCAGCGCCAGCGCCGGACTGCCGCCCGCCTGGGTGACGCCGTGTCGCTGCAGGATCAGGCCGCCCTGCTCTCCGCAACGCAGGCTGAACTGCGGAGCGGCGCCGTCGCTGGCGAGGAACTCCAGCGCGGTACTGTTATTCTGAGTCGATTCGCGCCAAGCGCCGGCGGTGATCTCTTCGTCGGCGCTGGCGTTGCTGACGATGTCCGGCGCGACAACGTTCATATCGACGGCGACGCTGGCATCCTCCGAGCGGGCACAGCCGGCGAGAAGGATGAACGCTAGAGGAAGCGCGCGAGCGAACATGGTGGTCCTTTCCGGCAGGCTGCGAATCCAAACGTCCTTAGCCCGACAGGCCGGCGCGCGCATCCCATTCCGACCCTCGCTGAACCGGAACGATGCCTGCGCGCCGCGAGGCCATCGCAATCCGTCTTGACAAGCTGTTGATTGATCATTCAATCAACGCAAAGCCGGGAGGAATCGATGACCGACGATATCTGGGCGACGGTAGACAAGGGCCTCAAGAAGAACACCGGCCGCGGGCTCGATGAGTGGGTGATCACGGCGCGAGCGAGCGGCATCGACAAGCACAAGGCGCTGGTCGATCACCTGAAGGCGAACGAAGGGCTCACCCATGGCTATGCCAATAGCGTCGCGCTGAGAACCTTCGGCACCGACGCCGGCGCTATCGGCGACGAGGCGCTCATGACTGCAATGTTCGCGGGGCCGAAGGCGGGGCTCAGGCCGATCCACGACAAACTCGCCGACATCATCAAATCGCTTGGCGACGATGTCGAATTCGCCCCCAAAAAGGGCTATGTCAGCGTGCGCCGGGCCAAGCAGTTCGCAATCCTGCAGCCCTCGACGAAGGACCGGTTCGATCTGGGTATCAACCTCAAAGGCGAGCCGTCGACGGAGCGGCTGGAATCCTCCGGCAGCTTCAACGCGATGGTGAGCCACCGGGTGAGGCTCGCCAGTCCGGCCGATGTGGACAGCGAGATCGAGACATGGCTGTGCGCCGCTTACGAAAGGGCCGGTGCATGAACATCGCGACCCGCCAGCGGATCGTGATGACCGCGATGGAGCTGTTCTGGGAGAAGGGCTTCCAGTCGACCTCGATCGCCGACATCCTCAGCCGCTCCCAGGTCCACTCCGGCAGTCTGTATCACTTCTTCCCCGGCAAGCAGGACGTGCTTGCAGCGGTGCTGGAAGCCTATCGCGACGGGATCGAGGAATGGCTGCTCAAGCCGGCCTGGTCGGGCGTCGACGATCCAGTCGAGCGAATTTTCGCGCTCCTGGCCGGCTATCGCACCCAGCTCGTAACCACCGAATGCACCTATGGCTGCCCGATCGGCAGCCTGGCGCTGGAACTGCACGAGCCGGACCTCAAGATCCGTGAGCTCCTGTCGGTGAACTTCATCCAGTGGGTCGACGCAATCGAACATTGCCTGCAAGAAGCGGGGGGGCGCCTCCCCGCCGACCTCGACCGCCGACGACTGGCCGAGTTCACGCTGACCGTGATGGAAGGCGCGATCATGCAAGCACGCACCTACCGCGACATTGCCAGCTTCGATCGCAACATCGCGGTGCTACGCGAGCATTTCGACATGCTGATGGACACGGCCGGACAGGAGCACGTGCCGGCCGAATAGGATCGACAAAAGGGGGAGGGAAACATGCCTGAAGTGAATTATATCGCGGTGGCGCTCGCCGCCTTGTCGGCGTTCCTGCTCGGCGGGCTCTGGTATTCACCCGCCTTGTTCGCGAACCAGTGGATGCGCCTCACCGGGCAGGACGAGGATACGCTGAAATCCGGCAACATGGCTGTGATCTTCGGCGCTGCATTCCTCCTGAACCTGCTCGCGGCTTATGTGCTGGCGATGTTCCTGGGGCCGATGCCACTCAAATATGCGACGCTGGCGGGCCTTTCGGTCGGCCTCTGCTGGGTCGCGACCAGCCTCGGCGTCAACTATCTGTTCGAGCGCCGCCCGCTCGGCCTGTGGCTGATCAACGCCGGCTATTTCGTGCTGCAGTTCACGATCATGGGCGCGATCATCGGGGCGTTCAACTAGCCGCAGTCCAATATTGGCGGCGCTTGTGGGAAGGTAGCGAAGCCGCATCCCGCGCTGCCCCGGCGGAAGGACAATACGGATGAGACTGATCGTCTTCGCCTGCGCTTTTTTCGCCACGTCGACCGTTTCGGCGCAGCCCGTTGAGCCACCGCGCGTCAGCCCGGCGCTGGAGCAGTTGCGTCACGTGGTCGGCACATGGGATGTGGTTACCGAATTCCTCAGCCCGGACGGCAGCGTCGCCCGCGCAGTCAACGGCAGCTATGAATTTGACTGGGTCGTCCCCGACCATATCCTGCGCGGCGTAAGCCGCATGCCGGCGCTCCAGCAAGTCTCCGCCATCCTTTTTTACCTGCGTCCGGCGTCGCGCGAGGTCGAGATGGTTTCGGTCGGGCCCGACGGGCGTCTGTGGGTAATGACCGGCGCGGACGACACCGAAATTCGCATGACCCCCGACGTGCCGGCTGGAGATGGCAGGCGCATGCGCCTGCGTTTCACTCGCTATGCAGTGACCGCCGACCGCTTCGAATCCCGGATGGAAATTTCCGCGGACGGCGGCGTGACATGGAGCCCGGGCAATCATCAAGTCTTCGTACGGCGGCGCTAGCGGGGCCGGCCGCCCGGCCATTTCCGCTGCGTTTTTCCGTACCGCATCTTCCTCGTGCCCGGCTTGCCCTCGTTGGAATGGCCGATCACCGGGGCACGTTTCTGGTCGTCGGGAAGGCCGAGTTCGTCGGCCTCCAGCCGTCTGATCTCATCGCGCAGCCGGCCCGCCTCCTCGAACTCCAGATCGGCGGCGGCGGCGCGCATACGCTTCTCGAGATCGTCGATATAGGCGCGCAAATTGTGCCCGACGAGGTGCGGCTTCTCGTCATCGCCGGTCTCGATCATCACGGAATCGCGGTTGGAAACGTCGGCCAGGATGTCGGCGATGTCGCGTTTGATCGTCGTCGGCGTGATGCCGTGGAGGGCGTTATATTGCTGCTGCTTCTCGCGCCGGCGGTCGGTCTCGCGCATCGCCCGCTCGATCGATCCGGTGATCGTGTCGGCATAGAGGATGACCTTGCCCTCGACGTTGCGGGCGGCACGGCCGATGGTCTGGATCAGCGAGGTTTCGGAGCGCAGGAAGCCCTCCTTATCGGCGTCGAGGATGGCGACCAGCCCGCATTCGGGGATGTCGAGGCCCTCGCGCAACAGGTTGATACCGACCAGCACGTCGTAAACGCCGAGACGGAGGTCGCGGATCAGCTCGATCCGCTCCAGCGTCTCCACGTCCGAATGCATGTAGCGGACGTGCAGGCCTGCCTCGTGCAGATATTCGGTGAGATCCTCGGCCATCCGCTTCGTCAATGTGGTGACGAGACAGCGATAGCCCTTGGCGGCGGCGGCTTTCGCCTCGGCGATCAGATCATCGACTTGGTCCTCCACGGGCTTGATCTCGACCGGCGGGTCGATGAGGCCGGTGGGGCGGATGACCTGCTCGGTGAAGACGCCCGCCGCCTGCTCCATCTCCCATGGCCCCGGCGTCGCCGAGACGGCGATTGTCTGCGGCCGCATCACGTCCCATTCGTTGAAGCGCAGCGGGCGATTGTCGATGCAGCTCGGCAAACGAAAGCCATATTCGGCCAGCGTGATTTTCCGCCGATGATCGCCGCGCGCCATGGCCCCGATCTGCGGCACCGTCTGGTGGCTCTCATCGACGAAAAGCAGGGCGTTGTCGGGAAGGTATTCGAACAGGGTCGGCGGCGGCTCGCCGGGCAGGCGTCCGGTGAGGAAACGACTGTAATTCTCGATGCCCGCGCAAGAGCCGGTGGCGGCGATCATCTCCAGATCGAAATTGGTCCGCTGCTCCAGCCTTTGCGCCTCGAGCAGGCGGCCTTCCGCCTGCAATTCCTTCAGCCGTTCGCCGAGCTCGTGCCGGATCGCCTCCATCGCCTGCTTCAGCGTCGGGCCAGGAGTCACGTAGTGGCTGTTCGCAAACACCCGGACGTGGTCGAGGTTGGCGGTCTTTTTGCCGGTCAGCGGATCGAATTCGATGATCTCTTCGATATCGTCTCCGAAAAACGAGATGCGCCAGGCGCTGTCCTCATAATGGGACGGGAAGATCTCCAGGCTATCGCCCCTGACTCTGAAATTGCCGCGCGCGAAGCCCTGGTCGTTGCGCTTGTATTGGAGCGCGACAAGCTTGCGGATGATTTCGCGCTGGTCGACGCTCTGGCCCCTCTTCAGGTCGAAGATCATCGCCGAATAGGTCTCGACCGATCCGATGCCGTAGATGCAGGAGACCGAGGCGACGATGATCACATCGTCGCGCTCCAGCAGCGATCGGGTGGCGGAATGGCGCATCCGGTCGATCGCCTCGTTCACCGAGCTTTCCTTCTCGATGTAGGTGTCGGAGCGCGGAACATAGGCCTCCGGCTGATAATAGTCGTAATAGCTGACGAAGAACTCGACCGCATTGTCGGGAAAGAAGCTCTTGAACTCGCCATAGAGCTGAGCGGCCAGGATTTTGTTGGGAGCGAGCACAAGCGCCGGCCGCTGCAGCGTCTCGATCACCTGGGCGACGGTATAGGTCTTGCCCGATCCGGTGACCCCGAGCAGAACCTGCGTCTTCTCTCCCGCCCTCACCTGCTCGACCAGTTCGGAGATCGCCTGCGGCTGATCGCCGGCCGGCCGATAGTCGGAAACGATCCGGAACGGCTTGCCGCCCTGCGCCTTTTCCGGCCGTTCCGGCCGGTGGGGCACGAAGGTCCGG
>JBFWUJ010000018.1:0-1290 GCA_050247295.1 Sphingomonas sp.
GTCTCGTAAATGGGCAGGATGGCCATGCGGGGGAGGTAGGGAAAAAAGCCCGATTCTTCAAGCAACCGGGCGGCGAGCCCGCAACGCCTGCGCGAGCGTGCCTTCGTCCAGATAATCGAGCTCGCCGCCGACCGGGAGGCCGTGCGCGAGCTGGGTGAGCCGGACGGGATAGGCCTCCAGCCGCTCGGCGAGATAGTGAGCGGTCGTCTGGCCCTCCAGCGTCGCGTTCATCGCCAGCACGATCTCGTCGATCCCGCCCGCCGCGACGCGGTTGACCAGACCGGCGATGTTGAGATCCTCCGGCCGCACGCCCTCCAGCGCCGAGAGCCGGCCGCCCAGCACATGAAAGCGCCCGGGGAAAAGCCGGCCGCGATCCAGAGCCCAGAGGTCCGACACCTCCTCCACCACGCAGAGCATCCGCGCGTCGCGGCGCGGATCGGCGCAGATGCCGCAGGGATCGGTGGTGTCGACATTGCCGCAGGTCCGGCAGACTGAGAGCGTCTCGTTCACGCGCTCCAGCGCGCGGAGCAGCGGCGTCAATGCCGTCTCGCGCCGCTTCATCAGGTGGAGGACCGCCCGCCGCGCAGAGCGCGGGCCGAGGCCGGGAAGCCGGGCAAGCGCCTGCGCCAGCGCGTCGATCTCGGGCGATGCCATTGCTCTCCTCTGTCATTGCGGGCGGAGCGAAGCAATCCGGCGTGCGGAACTGGATTGCTTCGTCGCCCCGCTCCTCGCAATGACAGACAATGCGTATCGCCTTCATGGGAACGCCGGACTTCGCGGTGCCGACACTCGATGCCTTGCTGGATGCAGGGCATGAGGTCGCGGCTGTCTATACCCAGCCGCCCCGCCCGGCGGGCCGCGGCAAGGCGCTCGCGCCCTCCCCTGTGCAGCGCCGCGCGAAAGAAGCGGGGATCGAAGTCCGCACGCCAAACACGCTGCGCGATCCCGAGGCGCAGTCGGCCTTCGCCGCGCTGGATCTGGATGTGGCGGTGGTCGCCGCCTATGGCCTGATCCTGCCGCTGCCGATCCTGGAAGCGCCAAAGCACGGCTGCCTCAACGTCCACGCCTCCCTCCTCCCCCGCTGGCGCGGCGCCGCGCCGATCCAGCGCGCCATCCTGGCGGGGGACGAGATGACAGGCGTGTGCATCATGCAGATGGAAAAAGGGCTCGATACCGGTCCCGTCTATCTGCGGCGCGACACGCCGATCGACCGCAAGACCGGAGGCGACCTGATCGCGGAACTCGCGGCGCTCGGCGCCGGGATGATGGTGGAAACGCTGGCTGGACTCG
>JBFWUJ010000018.1:1390-7437 GCA_050247295.1 Sphingomonas sp.
CATGTCGACATCGTTCGCCCGGTCAGCGCCCATCGCCTCGCCGACGGGCTGAACGCGGCGCTCCGCCCACATCCGGTCGCGATCCTCCATGCGGAGGAGGCCGATGACGATTTCCATGCCCGCTTCTCCTGCATTCGTCGCCGCTACCGGTACAGGATCGCCAATCGGCGGGCGCCGCTGGCCATTGATGCGGGCCACGCCTGGCGGGTGCCGGTAGTGCTCTACGCCGATGACATGAACAAGGCCGCGCAGGTGCTTGTCGGCCAGCATGATTTCACGACCTTCCGTTCCGCCCATTGCCAATCGGAAAGTCCGGTCAAGACGCTCGATCGGCTGACGGTCCGGCGATTGGGCGAGATGATCGAGATCGAGGCCGATGCCCGCTCCTTCCTCCATCATCAGGTGCGGTCGATGGTCGGCTGCCTGATGCTGGTCGGCCGCGGCAAGTGGACGAAGGCGGATCTCAAGGCCGCGCTGGATGCGCGCGACCGTGCCGCGCTTGGCTTCAACGCGCCGGCCGAAGGGCTCTATTTCGTCGGCGCCGATTATCCCGGCGATCGCTGATCCGATGGCCTAGCCAGCGGCGCGGCGACGGGTGGGGCCACGCGCCCGCGGGTTGGCGGATCGCGTCGCGCCAAGCCCGAACAGACGCTGCAACGACTTTTCGAGCATCACCAGTTGCCACAGCAGCCGGCCGTGATCGGCGCGCCCTGTCCGGTGTGCCTCGGCAAGGCCGGCGATCGCCTCGGCATCGAACCAGCCCGTCTCGGCAAGGGCCGATCCTCTTGCGATCCGCGCCGCCTCTCCCGCCAACGGCCCGCGGAACCAGGCCGATACCGGCGTCACGAAGCCCATTTTCGGCCGGTGCAGGATTTCCGCCGGCAAACGGTCGGCGAGCACCCGCTTCAGCAGCCATTTGCCGCTGCCGCCGCGCAGCCGCAGCCGGGCCGGCAGACGGGCGGCAAATTCGATCAGCCGGTGATCGAGCAACGGCTCGCGCGCCTCAAGGCTCACGGCCATGCTGGCCCGGTCAACCTTGGTGAGAATATCGCCCGGCAGCCAGATCTTGAGGTCGGCATATTGGGCGCGCGAAAGTGCGTCCCGGGCTGGCGCGTCGGCCATCGCGCGGACATAGCGGGATTCCGCGTCATGACCGTCCAGCGGCGCGGTGAAGATCCGCCGCCGTAGCGCCGGCGGCGTGACCCCGACGCCAAGGGCATAAGCGGTGCCGCTTGTCTGGCCCATCGCCTGCAGCGTCGTCCTGGCGCGAACGGCGCGCGGCGCCCAGTCGAGCTTGGGATAAAGATCGCCGATCGCGCCCACGGCGCGGCCGATCGGCCCCGGCAGCAGCCGTCGTGCCCGCTCCTCGGCCGCGAACAGGCGATGGCGGCGATAGCCGGCGAAAGCCTCGTCGGCGCCGTCACCCGACAGCGCCACCGTCACCTGTTCGCGCGCCAGCTGTGATACCCGGTAAGTGCCGATCGCCGAAGCATCGGCGAACGGCTCGTCATAGGCCTCGACCAAAGTATCGATCAGCCCGAAATCGTCCGCCGCCACCGTGCGGACGCGGTGGCGGGTCGCGAAACGACGGGCCACCTGTTCCGCATAAGCGGTCTCGTCATGATCGGCGCGGTCGAAGCCGATCGAGCACGTCTCGACCGCGTCGCGGCTCGCCTCGGCCATGAAGGCGACCACGGCCGAACTGTCGACGCCGCCGGAAAGGAAGGCGCCGAGCGGCGCGTCCGACACCATGCGCGAGCGCACCGCGGCGCGCAGCCGATCGACAAGCTCGTCCTCCAGCGCCTTCACCGGTCGCCGGTCGGGCGTCGCGAAATCCACGTCCCACCATTGCACCGGCGCCGGCAGCGGAAAGCCACGCTGGACCATCAGCCAATGCCCCGCCGGAAGCTTGCGCACGCCTTCGACGACGCAGGCGTCATCCGGCACATAGCCGAACGCCAGATAATCCTCGATTGCACGGACCGACGGCGCCGGCCGCAGCCGCGGGTGGACGAGCAGACCCTTCAGCTCCGATGCGAAGATCAAAGCACCGTCAGGCAATTCCGCGAAATAGAGGGGTTTCACCCCCAACCGGTCGCGGGCGAGGAATAGCGCATCGCGATCGGCATCGTAGAGCGCCAGCGCGAACATGCCATTGAAACGGGACAGGCAGTCCGGACCCCATTGCCGCCATGCGGCAAGGATCATTTCGGTATCGCTCTCGCTGCGGAACTGATGACCCTTGGCCTCCAGCTCTTCGCGCACCTCGCGGAAATTGTAGATCTCGCCATTATAGGTGACGGCGACGCGCCGGTCCGCTGTCAGCATCGGTTGCGCCCCGGCATCGGAAAGATCGAGGATCGCGAGCCGGCGATGACCGAAGCCTATTCCCGGCGCGGTCCAGATGCCGCTGCCGTCCGGGCCGCGGTGGGCGAGAACCTCGGTCATCGCCTCGATCCGCGCCGGATCCACCGGCTTTGGAACGTCGCGATGGAAAATGCCGGCGATGCCGCACATCGCGCTATTCCATGCCTGCGGCGCGATCAGCGAGACGATCGACCGGGCCAAGCGCTGCGAGGAAGGAATCAAGATTAGCGCGCGGCGAAACCCCCGCGGCGGGCTCCGGGGCGGACAGCAGCACCGCAACCGCCCGCTGTGGGCCGCCGAGCAGCCGCACCCGCATCATTTCCATCCGCACCCCCGTCCCGCTGCCGGTCACCAGATCGCCGACGCGATAGAAGCTCAGCACCTCGCGGACCAGCCCATGCGAGGCGATCCGCTCCGCCCGTCCGTTGGCCGGAGCCGGCGCGTTCGAGGTCCAGGCCCACTCGCTGTCCGGCCCCGCCGCCCCCTGGCCGAAGCCGACCAGCTCCCGCCCTTCGCCTTGCCGGGCAAAGACGGCGATGGCGAGATCCACCTCATGCCCGGCGGCATCGCGATAGCGCACCGTGCGCAGCAGGTCGGCACCTTCGAAATGCGGCTGCCACGGCCGGCCCTGCGGCGCCGACACCCGCTGCCAGCCGGGAACGTCCGGCATCGTGATCTGCGCCGGCAGAGTCGCTTCGCCGGCAAGAGCGACGGCGCGCATCCATAGCGGAGGGGCGACGGCCAGGAGCAGCGCGAGGCCGGCCGCGATGTAGGCCGGCGGACCGCCTTGATCGTTCGATACGAGGTGCGGAAGCCACGGCGCATCGACGGGACGGTCGAAGAACCGCCAGGCGAGGCCGAGGATCATCGCGATGACGATCGCGAAGAAGATGGCGCCGTAGATCACATGGTCGAAACCGGCGGCGAAATCGACGCTGCCGCTCTGTTCGGCGACATAGATCGTACCCCAGGCACGAAGCGCGTTGGCAAGGATCGGCACGACGATTGACACAGCCATGAAAGCGATCCGCCGCGGCCAGGACCGGAAACAGACGTTGGCAACCAGGGCTCCGAAGGCAGTCATCGCGACCAGAAAGCGGACGCCCGCGCAGGCCTCGGCGACCTCGAAATAGCCGACCGGCGTGGTGATGAAGACGCCTTCGAGATGGGCGGGGATTCCTGTCAGCGCCAGCAAGGGCGTGACCATCCGGGCCGTCGCGGTCTGCATTGCCGGAACCAACTCCGCTCCGATCGGGATCAGGAACAGCGCATAGGCGAGCGGGAACAGCAGGCCGCGCGCGATGTCGCGGCCGAGGCAGGAAACGATGAGACCCTGCAGCATGATGATCACCGCCGCCTGCCGCGCCACGGCGACGCCACCGGCGTCGCCAAGCAACCAGAGCAAGCCGCCAAGTGCAACCAACGCCAGAGCGGGGAGCCAGTTCGCGGGGCGCAGGCGCGCCAGCTCCGGCACCCGCTGCCAGATCAGCCAGGCGATGATCGGCGGGATCAGCAGGCAATGGTTGAAGGTCGGGCTGTGCCACCAGATCGTGGCCATGTCCGCCACGTCACGGCGGAAGAGGCACAGGATCGCCGTCGCGGCCGCGCCGAGGACGAGCAAATGCGTCCGCCACGTCGAAACGTCCGCGGACCCGTCATCGATGGCGACGGCGGCGGTCATGCCGCCTTCCGCCCGCCGGCAGCGTCCAGCATGGAATCCAGGTCGGCGAGCCGGCTGCTCCAGCTATAACTTTCGACGACACGCTGCCGCGCCGCCACGCCCATTGCGGCGGCGGCATCGACATCGGCAAGCAGCTTGCCGATTGTGACCGCCATCGCCTCCGTGCCCTCGGCGACTTCAAGATGCCGGCCCGGCTCCGCTTCAATTCCTTCGAACGCCGCCGGCGAGGCGACGATCGGCCGCGCCATCGCCATCGCTTCGAGGACCTTGTTCTGAATGCCGCGCGCGATCGTCAGCGGAGCAACCACGACATCGGCGGCCGCAAGCCAGCTGCGCATGTCATCGACGGCTCCGGTCACGGTCACCCGCTCGCCTTCAAGCGCCCGCACGTCCACCGTCGGCGCCCGGCCCGCAATGACGAACCGGGCCTCGTCCAGACGCGGTATGACCTCGCGTGCGAACCAGGAAACGGCCGCGATATTGGGCGGATAATCCATCTGGCCCGTGAACAGCAGGATCGGTCCGTCACCTCGTTCCGATGCCGGCAACGCCGGGAAATCGGCGTCCGGCGAGAAATGATCGAAATCGATGCCGTTCGAAAGGGCGCGAATATTGGCCAGCCCGGTCGCGTCGCGGAACAGCCGCGCTTCCGCCTCGCTGACGAAGGTGGTGTAGTCGGCGCGCCGGGCCACGGCCCGTTCAAACGCGAACAGGCGCATCGCCTCGCGCCGGTAGAGCCAGCGCATCGGGGCCGAGGCCTCGTCGGCGTAGGCGGCGAACTTGGCCGAATCCACGTCGCCGAAATCCATGATGAAGGGTACGCCAGGAACGGGCGGCACGAATTGCGCCATCTGTCCCGAGAATGCGAAGATCGCTTCGATTCCCCGGCGATTCAGGAGGTGCTCGACGAACCGGCGAAGAATCTGGCTGTGGAACAGGGTCAGCGAGACCGGCTTGTCGGTCGCGATCGCCCTTGCGCCGGCCGCCGCCTTTCCCGTCCGCCGGACCTCTACATGCGTCTCGCCCAGCGCATCGCCCAATGCCGCCCGCAGGCCCGTCAGATGCGCCGCATCGGCTTCGTCGTCGGCAAAGCAGGCGAGATGAACCCGGCCGCGCCGCGCGAGCCGCTTGATCAGCTGCCACGACCGGATCTTGTCGCCACGATCCGGTGGAAACGGAATCCGGTGGGCGAGGAACAGGATATCGCCCATCAGCCCAGTCCCCGCGCGATCAGCGGGCCGATCCGGTTGGCGGCCCATAGCGGCATCCTTTGCCACGCTGCGATCTTGAGCCGGTATTTGGGGTTGAGCGGATTCACCTCGCGCGGCGGAGTGCCGTCGGCGGTGCGAACGGCGTAGCGGAGCGGCGTCTCTTCGAAGCCCCAGATGCGCTTGCGGTTCCACGGGCCGCTACCGATCTTCGAGCGGCCGAAATCGGCGCGGATGCAGCCACGCTCGATCGCCCGGCGCATGACGTCGTAATAGATGAGATCGTTCGCCCGCCAGCGCCGCGCCTCGAATGTCCCGCCGCCCCAATAAGGCTGGCAGGTGCCGTTGAAGTAGAGCGTCAGCAAGGAGGCGAGCGGGCGTCCGTCCTTCCAAGCGACGATGATGTCGGCCTCATCGCCGAGCGCATCCAGAGCGGCGTCGAACAATCGCTTCGGAAAGACCGGCGTGCCGAGATTGCGGACGCTCTCCGCATAGACGGAGAAGTGCGCCCGGCGGTGGCGCGCATCGTTGCCCGCGCTCGTTTCCAGCGCGAAATCAAGCGCCTTCTTGACTTCCGCCCGTTGCCGGCGGGCAATCGATCCCAGCAGCGTCTCGGCATCGCCCGGCAGGCTGCGGTCGAAGCGGGCATAAATGCCTTCGCTGGCCTGCCAGCCGTCGGGCACCGGACCGCCGCGCAACTCCACGGTGGCGCAGCCGGACGTCGCGGCGATCTCCCAGGCTGCATCGGCGAGCCGGTCAGCCCCGTCGCCGATAATGCCGCCGCCGGTGCC
>JBFWUJ010000018.1:7537-15654 GCA_050247295.1 Sphingomonas sp.
CCTGCCAGCCGTCGGGCACCGGACCGCCGCGCAACTCCACGGTGGCGCAGCCGGACGTCGCGGCGATCTCCCAGGCTGCATCGGCGAGCCGGTCAGCCCCGTCGCCGATAATGCCGCCGCCGGTGCCAAACCCGGCCGACACCATTGCATTGCCGAACAGCCGGGACCGGATGGCGGTGAGCGGCAGGCAGCCGATCAGCGCGCCGCCACGTTCGGCGACCAGATAATGCGCGCGCTGGCCGCAGCCGCGCTCGACGGCCAAACTCCACTGCGGACGGTGGAAGATCGTGCCGCCGTCGGTCTCCGTGGCGAACGCGTCGATCCGGGCGCATTCGCGCGCATCGCGCAGATCGGCGGTGCGTACGATCACGGAGAGCGGTACGGGCGCGTTCACGACAGCCTCGTGCCTTCGGCCAGGGCGATCTCGTCGGTCCGCCCCCAGTCATGGGCGCGCAGCAGGCGCAACAGCTTCGGCCGCATCGCCTCGAGGTTGGTGTAGTGGCGGAATTTGGAGCGCATCGAGGCGTGCGGCACGCGGGGCTGATCGGGATCGATCTCCCACGGATGGAAATAGAAGATTGCGGGCCGCGCCTCACGATTCACCCGCCGCACCGCAAGGTCCGACACGAAATAGGGCAGCAACCGGAAGAAGCCGCCGCCGCCCGCCGCCATCCGCCGCGCACCGATCTCGATCGTCGTCACCGGCAGTTCGATCAGCTCGGCACCCTCGATCGGGCGCCAGGCGAAACGCGGTGCGCTGCGCCAGCCATAATGATCGTGCGCCACGGGCGCGACGCTGGAGGAATAGACATAGCCTTCTTCGGCCAGCACCTGATGCGCCCATGGGGTCCGCGCGTCGATCGAGAAGCTCGGCGCCCGATAGCCGGTAACCCGCTGGCCGCTGGTGTGCTCCAGCACCTTTCGGGTGCGGTCGAGATCGGCTCGGAATTCGTCAGCCGTCATGGCGAAGACGCGTTTGTGGTCCCAGCCGTGGCTGGCGACCTCGTGGCCAGCATCGGCGATCCGGCGGATCAACGCCGGATGCCGCTTGGCCACCCAGCCCAGGGTGAAGAACGTCGCCGTGACGCCGGCTTCGGCGAACAGGCTCAGCACCCGGTCGGTATTGGCCTCGACCCGGCGCGGCAGCGAATCCCACGAATCGCGCGCGATCACCTTTTCGAAGGCGCCGACCTGGAAATAATCCTCGACATCGACCGAGAGCGCGTTGCGCATGCGCCCTCCTTCAGGCAGCGTTGATCCGGTAGCCGGCCTCCGGCTGTTCTTTCTCGACCCACTCGACCAGCAGCCCGAGGACGCGGCGAAGCGTCGCCTCCTGCTCCTCGGCCCGTGACTCGAGCAGGTCCAGCCGGCGGGAGATCTCGGGATCGACCATGATCTGGAGCGGCGATCCGGCCTGCTGGTTCAGCGCGGCGGAACCGGCGGCGGGCCGGACCGAGCGAAGCGGCAGCACCTTCTCGGCGGTGGGCGCCGCTGCCTCGGCCGGCCGCGGCGCTGGTGCGTCGTTGGCAAGCTCGCCGGCGACGGTGCCGACAAGCGCGTCGTCGATCGATCCAACGTCGTCGATCGCAGCCTGCAGCATCACCCGGTTGGCGAGCTGGTTCAGGCGGCGCGGGATACCGCCGCTCGCCTGATGCAGGGCCGCGAAGGCACCGGCGCTGAAGGCGGGTCGCCCTGCCCAGCCGACAAGCGCGAGCCGATGCGAGACGTAGGATTCCACCTCGTCCGCGCCCATGGCGTCAAGATGATGGCTCGCCACGACCCGCTGGCGAAGCTGCTCGAGCCCGGGCGTCGCCAGCTTGTCGCGAAATTCGGGCTGACCGAGCAGCACGATCTGCAGCAACGGTCGGCCGCGAAGCTGATAATTGGAGAGCATACGAAGCTCTTCGAGCGCCGAGACGGGAAGGTTCTGCGCCTCATCGACCACCAGCAAGGTGCGTTTGCCGGCCCGCGTTTCCTCGTCCAGCCGCCGCTCTACAGCGTCAAGCAGCGCCGCTTTCTCGACGCCGCGGACCGCGACACCCAGGCCTTGCGCCGCCAGCCGCAGGACATCGTCGCCCTCGACCTGCGTTGAAACCAGCGAGATGGCGTTGAGCCGCGACCGGTCGATCGTCGCCAGCAGGTGCGCGGCGAGGGTCGATTTCCCGGCCCCGATCTCGCCGGTGATGACGATGAAGCCCTCGCCCTGCGCAAGACCGAAGCCGAGATAGGCCATCGCCCGCTTGTGCGTCCGGCTCTCGAACCAGAAACGCGCGTCGGGTGTCAGCTGGAACGGCTGTCCGTTCAGGCCATAATGCTCGCTATACATAGCTTCTCCCTAGCGGCCTTCGCTTACCAGAAGGTGTAGCGGAGTCCGGCGACGCCGGAGGCGACGGTGCTTTCATCGGTGCCGTCGTCGCTGTGATTGAGCCCAAGCGCCGCGGTCAGGCTGAGACGGTCGAGCAGCAGACGGCGGCTGTAGCTGATCGAGCCGCCGGTGCTGAACACCCGGTCGAAGCCCGGCTGATCGCTGTCGAACCAGCTCGCATAGGCGCTGAGGTTGAGGTCCGACGTGCGGCTGAGGCGCCGACCGAGCGAGCCGAACAGGCTGAAGCTTTCGTCGGTGGCTCCCCCGAACGCGTCGAACGCGTCGTCATTCGGCCGGGCGTAGCGGCGATGGTCGTAGCTCGCACCGGCGCCGAAGCTCCACAGCCCGCGGCTGCCGGAGAAAGCCAGCGTGCCGCCGCGACCCCGGAAGGTACCGCCCCGGATGGTCTGGAGCGACCGGTCGAAGCAGCCGGCGCTGCCCGGAGCCGAGCCGAAGCCGCAGCCGTTCAGGTCACCGGTGATCGGATTGCGCGTAACCTCAATGCCTTGCGGCAAGCGGCTGAGAGTCGACGTCAGCGAACTGCCGAAGGTCTCGACGGTGTCGTAGACGACCGCGCTCATGCCGTAGCTGTCATTGAAGCGATGGCTCAGCGAGCCGACGACCGTGGTGCCGCCATAACGATGGCCGGCACGGGCCTGCAATTCGGTGCGCTGCGTCGGCCGCCAGATGACGCCGCCGTCATAGATCAGGCCATCGACATCGTAGGTGAGGAGGCGCGGTGCGTTCGGATCGGCGACCGGCCGGCCGCCGACGATCACCGGCGTACCGACGCCGTCGCGCAGCAGGTCGCGCTGGCTGGAGCGGATCCGTTCGTAGCCGACGCCGGCGGTCAGTGCGAGCGTCGGGCCGACGGGCACGACGACATCGGCGCGGGCGTAGCTGCCCTCCAAGCGGTTGTCGAACTCGCCATTATCGTCGGCGCGGACATAGCCACCGCCCACGGTCCAGCCGAACGGCAGCCGGCCCGGCGCCATGCCGACACTGGCGCTGGCGCTGTGCGAAACGGAGCTGTTGTAATCCTCGACCGGGCCGCCGGCGACGCTGTCATCGTCGATCGCCGCATAGCCAAGGCGATAGGAAGCATTGATCGCCACCGGTCCCGCATGGGTTGAAACGCTGGGGCCGACATAGCCCGCATAGACCTCGACCGAATCGTCGCGATCGGAAAGGCCGGACGCCCTGCCCTGGCCCCCCGTGCGGGTGGCGAGCGCACCGGCATCGAGCTGAACGGCGCCCGGTACGACCTGAGCGGAAAGCTGCGCGACGCCGCTATGGCTGTCACGGTCGCCCACATCTCCCTGCCATTCGATCACCCGATCGTAGCGATAGCTGAGCACGGCTGTGACCCGGCGGGTCTCGACCCGGCCGTCCACACCGGCGGACAGGGTGCTGTAGGTCAGCGTGTCGCCACCGAATTCGTGGCTGATCCCCTGCGCGACCTCGAGATAGGGAGCGATATCGACGCGCCGGCGGCGGCGCTCGCGTGGCGCCTGTTCCTCCGGTCCTGCCGCCGCGGCCTGGCCGGCATCCGCCGGCCCGGCCTCGGTGCCACCCAATACGCCGTAAGAGACGCCGGAAGCCGGCGGCAATTCCTGCGCGGATGCGGCCGTCGCCGCCAGTGTCAGGCCGATCGCGAGCGCGAAGCGGCGGGCAAGCTCAGTCTTCATGGCCATATCCATCATATTCGCCGAACTTGCGTCCGCTGACCGCGACGCCCGCTCCGTTCAGGATCAGCCCGACATGGTCGCAGCCCTGGAGCAGGCCGATCGTTTCGCGCAGATCGGCTTCGGTGGTCTGGTCGGCGCGCACCACGACGAGCGTCTGGCCGACATGGGCCGAAAGCACGGTCGCGGGGGACGCCATCAGGGCGGGCGGAGAATCGAACAGGATGATCCGCCTGCCGTCGCCTGCAACGAGCTTCGCCAGCACCTCCCTGGTGCGATCCGAAGCCAGCAGCTCCGGCACATTATTGGTCTTGCGCCCCGACGGCAGGACCGAAAGGCCCCGGATGTCGGTGCGAATGACGAGATCCTCGGGTTCGACATGCGGATCGGCCAGCGCCTCGACGAAGCCGGGGCCGTCCGCGATGCCGAGGGTCTTCAGCACTTCCGGCTTGGAAAAATCGCCGTCGATCAACAGCACTTCGTTCTCACGCTCGCCGGAGAGGGAAAGCGCGAGGTTGATCGCACAAAAGCTCTTGCCCTCGTCCGGCCGCGATGAAGCGATCAGTACCGTCCGGCGCTTGTCCTCGGGCAGCGAGACGCGCCGGGCGATGTTGCTCAGCAGCTGGCGCTTCACCAGCCGGAATTCCTCGGCCAGACCGGTCACCGGTCCGCCCGGCACGATGAAGCCCAGCCGGGCGAGCCGCTCGCGGTCAACCGGCGCGGCGTCGCGAGGGGCGAAATCGAACGGTTCCGGCAATTCGGCCGCGACCTGGGCGATCTCGGCGACTTCGATCGGACGCGGTTGCGGACGTTCGGCGACCGGCGGAGCCGGGCGTTCGACAGGCTCCGCGGCCGGCTCGGGCATGGCCGCCGGTGCGCGCAACGCGGCACCGAAATCATAGACCTGGGCGGCGCGCTCGATCAGCGACAGGGGATCATGCTTGCTCATGCCTGCTTCCTCACGCCACCGTGCTGCGCTGCCAGAATTCGACCAGCATCAGGATCGCCCAGCTACCGGCCAGCGCCGCGGTTGCGCCGCCAAGCCAGATAAGCCTCTGCCGGCGACGGATGCGCTCCGGTGCTGTCACCACTTCGCTCAATGTTCCGAGCACCGGCAGACCGGTGACCGATGCAAGCCGGTTCTGGGTCGGGAAGGTCGTCTGCAGCTGGCCGGCCACGAAGGCGGCGGCCACGCCGGCGCCGAGCGCGAAGATCAGGATCACGGTAAGAAAGATCGGCCGGTTCGGCGCCGAAGGCACCGACGGCACCGACGGCGGCTCAACCACCTGTACGTTGATCGGGCTGGTCCGGTTCTGCATGTCGCCGCGCAGCCGGACCTGCTCGCGATTGGCGAGCAACTGGTCATATTGCTGCTTGAGGACATTGTAGTCGCGGCCCAGGCGCTCCTGTTCGGCCGCCGTGCCCGGCTCGGAGGACTGGCGCGAGGCGAGCTGCGCGAGGTCGGACTGGAGCTGGTTGCGCCGGCTGGTTGCGGCGGCGAGCTGCGCCTCGCGCTCCGAGAGCATGGCGCGCAGCGAGATATAGCTGGGGTTGGTGGCCCCGGCACCCGTTGTGCCGCGCTGCTGTGCCTCGGCGCGCGCATAGGGGCGGAGGCGCGCGATCTGCTGCCGTGCCGAAATGATATCCGGATGCGAGTCGGTCCAGCCGCGGGCGCGATACTGGCCGATCTGCGCCTCGAGCGCCGCGATCTGGCCGGTGGCCGTGGCTGCGCCGGCGCCGCCATCCAGTCCCGGCAGGGTCTGCGGCGTCGCCTGAAGCTGCGCCCGCATCGCATTGACCGAGGCCTGGCCGGCAGCGACCTGCTGTTCCAGATTGGCCAGCTCGGCGCGGGCCGTCGACATGCGCTGGATGACCGATCCTTCGCCCGGAAGCAGTCCCATGAAACGCTGCTCGAATTCCATCCGCCGCTGTTCGGCCTCGCGCAGCGCCGTCTCCCGCCGCGCCAGCTCCTCGTCGAGGAATTGCAGCGATTGGCCGGTCTCCCGGCGGTCGCCGGAAAGGTTCTGCTCGATGAACAGGTCGATAAGGCCCTGCACGGACGCCGCCGCGGTGCGCGCATTCTGCACGTTGGAAAAGCCGGAGATATTGGAGGTGCCGCGAATCTCCATCATGCCGTCAGGCTGGGTCGTCACCTGGATTCGCAGCCGGAGCGCGTTGACCACCCGGGTCAGCTCCTGCTCGCTCGTTGCCAGCGAATTGAGATCGGTACGACGCACGACGCGGACCAGATTCTCGTTCGAGGTCAGCGTCTGTTTCAACCGCAGCAGCTGGTTCTGCCGTTCATCCGGCGTGATCCCGACCTGATTGGGCAGGATCGATCGCATCTGCACAAACAGGCGCGCCTTCGCCTCGTAGGTCGAGGGAATCAGCGCGATGACCAGCCAGCCGGCGACCGCGACGCCCCAGGCGACAGCGATCGCCAGCCAGCGACGCCGCCAGACCTGGTGGACCGCGATACGGACCTGATCGTAGAGCCCATCCATGGCCGGGATCAGAACATGCTCTCGGGGATGATGATGACGTCGCCCGGCTCAAGCCGGACGTTCGCGCGCACGTCGCCGCGCCGGATCAGGCTGGCAATCCTGAGATCGTATTCGCGCTGCCGGCCGGTGTTGCGATCGACCCGGATGAGCCGGGCCCGGTCGCCGGCGGCGAATTCGGAAAGGCCGCCGACCGCGATCATCGCGTCGAGCAGCGTCATGTTGGCGCGATAGGGAATAGCGGCCGGGCGGGTGGTGGCGCCGATGATCCGGACCTGCTGGGCGAAGGTGCCTTGCGGCCGGTTGACCATCACCGAAACCAGCGGATCCTGGATATATCGCGACAGCGCCTGCCGAATATCGTCGGAAAGCTGGGCCGGCGTCTTGCCCACCGCGACCATGTCCGCGACCAGCGGCGTCGTGATCCGTCCGTCCGGCCGCACCTGGACGTTCGCGGAAAGCTCCGGGTTGCGCCAGACGAAGATCGTGATCTCGTCCATCGCCCCGATCAGGTAATTGTCGCTGACCTGATCGGACGATCCGACAAAGCTCGCCGCTGGCAGGGTCAGGCCGGTGCGCGGGGCGCCGCCGCAGCCCGCGAGCGCGAGCGCGCTGGCGCTGATCAACAGAGCCGAAAGCCTGGACGAGTGACGCATGATCGATCCTCTTCAACAGCCGCCGATGGGCGTCCCGCCGCGTCCCTTTTCGGGATCGTTGCGAGCACGAAATCGAGGATCATATGGGAGGAAGAGGTAAACTTACGGTTAGGAACCCGGCCGCTTTCAGAGGGGCGTCCCGTTTCGGGACCGATCGGCACAATGGGTTAAGGCGCTGATCCCACGACCATCTCCCGGGCCGGGCGCTGCGCCAGGAAAGTCTGGGGGCTGGCCGACAGGCCGTAAGCGCCCGCGAGGAAGACGGCGACCAGATCGCCCACTTCGGCGCGTGGCATCATCACGTCGTCCGCGAGCCGGTCGAGCGGCGTGCAGAGGCAGCCGACGATGGTCACCTCCGCCTCGTGTGAGCCGCCGAAGCGATCGGCAATGGCGACCGGGTAATTCCGCCGGACGACCTGGCCGAAATTGCCGCTGGCGGCGAGCTGATGCTGCATGCCTCCGTCCGTGACCAGGAAGGTCTTGCCGTGGCTCTGCTTGCGGTCGACGATGCGTGACAGATAGACCCCGCACTCGCCAACCAGCCAGCGCCCGAGTTCGATCGCAAACGCTGAGCCGGCAAGAACTTGCGGGCGGTTTCGCAGGCTTTCCCGCAGAGCCTCACCGACCCGCTCGACATCCGGCGCCTGCTCGCCGTGAAAATAAGGGATGCCAAAGCCGCCGCCGAGATTGACCAAGGGCGGCGAGGCGCCGGCCTCCTCCGCAAGTGCGGCCGCCAGTGCGAGCGTCGCCCGCTGCGCCTCGATCAGAGCATCGGCGTCGAGTGCCTGGGAGCCGGCGAAAATGTGCAGGCCTGCCCATTCCGCGTCGCTCTCGACGATCCGGCGGATCAGCGCCGGGACCCGCGCCGCGTCGACGCCGAACGGCTTGGCGCCGCCGCCCATCCGCATTC
>JBFWUJ010000018.1:15754-33473 GCA_050247295.1 Sphingomonas sp.
GCCTGGGAGCCGGCGAAAATGTGCAGGCCTGCCCATTCCGCGTCGCTCTCGACGATCCGGCGGATCAGCGCCGGGACCCGCGCCGCGTCGACGCCGAACGGCTTGGCGCCGCCGCCCATCCGCATTCCCGAGCCCTTGATCTCGAAATCGGGGTTCACGCGAACCGCCAGTCGCGGGGTGACGCCGTTGCGCGCGCCGATGGCCAATGCTCGTTGGACCTCGCCTTCGGATTCGGTGTTGAGGACGACCCCGGCGGCGATCGCCGCCTCGATATCCTCGTCGCGCTTGCCGGGGCCGGCGAAGCTGATCTCGCGCGGGTTCGCGCCCGCATCGAGGGCGAAGCCGAGTTCGCCGGCCGAAGCGATGTCGAGCCCGTCAACCTGCGCCGACACCGCCTTCAGCAGCGGCCCGAAGCTGTTGGCCTTGATCGCATAATGAAGATCGACACCAGCGAAAGCGGCGCGGAAGCGCGCGATCCGCGCCCGAACCATCGCAAGGTCGTAGACGAAGAGCGGCGTATCGCCCGCCTCGGCCACCAGATCGTCGGCCCGCCGGCCGCCGATCAGCAGCATCCCTTCGGGGTCGGCGGCGAAGCCGGCGGGGATGGTTCCCATCGGCTTGCTCACGCCATCAACTCCTGTTTCAGCGCCACCCGATCCAGCTTGCCGTTCGGCGATCGCGGCAGGTCGTCGCGCCAGAGAATTGGTCCCGGCTGCATGAAATTGGGCAGCTGCTGCCGCAGCCATGCGCGCAGCGCGTCCTCCTCGCCGCGCCGATCGGGCCGCAGCACCAGGGCGATCGTCTCGCCGAGCCGCGGATCGGGAAGCCCCAGCGCCACCGCCTCGGCGGCATAGCCCGAAGCGACCACCGCTTCTTCCACTTCGGTCGGGCTCACCCGGTTGCCGGACGTCTTGATCATCCCATCCTCGCGGCCGACGAAGTAGAGCAGGCCTTCGGCATCGCGCCGCACCCGGTCGCCCGACCACACCGCCATCCCCCCATGGCGCGAGCTCGCCGGCGCCGGCCTGAACCGTTCGGCCGTCCGCACCTGATCCTGCCAATAGCCTTGCGCCACCAGAGGCCCGGCATGGACGAGCTCGCCCTCGGCGGCCTCGCGACCCGCCTCGTCGATCACCATGATCTCTGCGAACGGGATCGCCTTGCCCATCGATTCCATATGCGCATCGAGCAATTCGGGCTCCAGATAGGTTGATCGGAAGGCTTCGGTCAGGCCGTACATCGAATAGACATCGGCCGCCGGAAAAACCTCTCGCATCCGCCGGATCACCGATGGCGAGAGCTTGCCGCCGCTGTTCGTCAGCCGCTTGAGCGATCGCGCCGCCTGCTCTGGCCACGTCGCCTCGACAAGCTGAACCCACAACGGAGGAACCCCAGCCAAGGTGCTGATTTCGTGTTTCTCTACCGCGCGGATCACGTCACGCGCGGTCAGATAGTCGAGCGGCGCGACGCAACCGCCGGCGGCCCAGGTCGAGAAGAGCTGGTTCTGCCCATAGTCGAAGCTGAACGGCAGCACGGCCAGCACCCGATCCGCCGCCGAAAGCCTCAGATAGTGGGCCACGCTGATTGCACCGAGCCACATATTCGCATGGCTCAGCATCACCCCCTTCGGTCGTCCGGTGGAGCCGGAGGTGTAGAGCAAGGCGGCGAGATCGTCGGGCGCGGCATTGGACGGATTGAGGAGATCGGCCGCATACAGCGCCTCCGCCTCAATTTCGTCCAGGGCCGGGCAGTCCTTCGGCAGGTCGCCCGCCACGAGCGATGCCAGCCGCGCCGCCCCACCGATCAGCAGGCTGGCACCGCTGTCGGTCAGGATGTGCGCGGCCTGCGCCCGCTTCAGCAGCGGGTTGATCGGGACGTGGACGAGGCCCGCACGGGCGCAGGCGAGCGGCAGCAGGCTGGTCAGCTTGGTCTTCGGCAGCCAGCTTGCGATCCGCGATCCGGCCTCGAGCCGGCGCGCCTTCAGTCCGCCGGCCAGCGACGCGACCGCCGTCTCGAGCGCCGCATAGTCCAGGCTCTCCCCGCGCAGCACCAACGACGGCGCGTCCGGCGCCCCCCGCAGGGTCAGATGATCGAGCGGACGGGGCGTGGGATCGAGCAACTTCATTCCCGCTTAAAGAGCGCCATGATAGGGCGACGGCAAAGGGGCATAAAGCGTGTCGGTTAACATCGAGCTTTACGACGATCTCGACGCCGTCGCGCGCGATGCTGCGGGGGCGCTGGATCGGTCGAGCCGCACAAATATCTACGAGCGGCTCGACTGGTACCGGCTGATCGCCGCTTATTGCCCGCCCCCGGGCACGCTTCTTGTCGCCCGCGCCAGCTCGGGCGACAAGGCGGCATGGCTGTTCCTCTCCGTCCAGGACCGCCAGGCGACGGCCTTCGCCGCCTGGTATTCGCTTCGGGTCGGCATCGCCGGCAACCGGCAAGATGACGTCATGACGGCGATCGCGCGAACGCTGCGCAACCGGGGCCTCGCCAGCATCGAACTCGCGCCGGTCGAGGAGGCAGAGCCGCTGGCGGCTGCCCTGCGCGCCGCCGGCTGGGTGGTTCGGGTCGACCCGAAAACGGCGAACTGGCGGATCGACACTGGCGGCATGAACTTCGCGGATTATTGGGCGTCGCGACCGGGCAAGCTCCGGAGCACCTTCAAGCGACGTGCCAAGGCGGCCAATCTCGATATCGAGATCCACGACCGTTTCGATCCGGATGCCTGGGCCGCCTATGAGGCGGTCTATCGCGCGAGTTGGAAGCCGGAAGAAGGCTCTTTCCCGTTCCTTCGGGCGCTGGCCGAACAGGAGGGCGCCGCCGGTGCGCTCCGCCTGGGCATTGCCCGCCTGCAAGGCGAGCCGGTGGCGGCCCAGCTGTGGCTGGTGGAGAATGGCGAGGCGACCATCCACAAGCTTGCATATGCGGAAAGCGCCAAGTCGCTGTCGCCGGGCACGATTCTGGGCGAGGCGATGTTTCGCCACGCTCTCGATGTCGACCGGGTGAAGACCATCGACT
The DNA here is from genome assembly GCA_050247295.1 of Sphingomonas sp. Taxonomy (GTDB): domain Bacteria; phylum Pseudomonadota; class Alphaproteobacteria; order Sphingomonadales; family Sphingomonadaceae; genus Allosphingosinicella. Next base: position 18,779 of record JBFWUJ010000018.1, read on the forward strand.
ACGGGACCGGCGACGAGGCCTATAAGGCGGAGTGGATGGCCGAGCGACGGACGCTGTGGCGCGTCGCCGCTTATAATCCCCGGACCATTCGCGGCCTTTTCGGCGCCGTCCGTGCCCGGGTTGCAAAACTTGCCGGGCGCGGGCGAAACGGATAGGCGCGGCGCGGCTTTTTCAGGGGGATTGCCAGATATGCACGAGCCCAGCGACGCCCAGGAGGTCGACGCGACGCTGCGCGCGGTGCTGGTCGATGTGCTCGGCTTGCCGCAGGAACGAGTGGCCGGCTTCGACGAGAGCACCGCTTTGTTCGGTGCATTGCCGGAATTCGATTCGATGGCGGTGGCGGGGCTGCTGACCGAGCTTGAGGAACGGCTCGGCATCGTCATCGAAGATCATGAGGTCGATGCCGACATGCTGGAAAGCTATGGCGCGCTGCTCAATTTTTCCCGGTCCAAGGCACTGATATGAGCGAAGGCGGGATCGCCTTCGAAACCTTTCCCGGCCAGGCCGGTCCCGAATGGATGATGCGGATCGGCCCAGCGGAGGCGCCGCCGATCCTGTTCGTGCCGCCGCTGTTCGAGGAAATGAATCGGACCCGGGCTCTTGTCGCCGCGGTGATGCGCCTGATGGCGGCCCTCGGCCACGGCTGCTGGCTGCCGGATCTGTCCGGGACCGGCGAAAGCCTGCGCGCGCTCGGTGAAATTCGCTGGAACGATTGGCGTCATGACGTCACGTCGGCGGCTCGCTATGTCACCCAAAAGGCTGGAGAACCGATCGTGGCGGCGCTCCGCGGCGGCGCCCTGCTCGACGATGCAGCCGCGGCGCGCGGCTGGTGGCGCTTCGCGCCTGCCGATGGCGCCAGCCTGACCCGCGACATGGTGCGTGCCGGGCTCGCCGGAGTGGAATGGGCGGGCTATGCGCCATCGGCCGATCTCAAGGCCGATCTGGCGGCCGCCATGCCGGCGCCGCTCGCGCCGCTTCGGACGGTGCGTCTGACGACCGATCGGGCCGAAGCCGATGGCCGGCTGGCTGGCCCGGCGCTGTGGCGCCGTTCGGAACCCGGCCAGTCAGCCGAACTCGCGGCAGCGATCGCCGCCGACATCCATGACTGGAGCCGCGCATGCGCCGGCTCCTGACCTTTTCCTGCGAGGACCGGCAGCTCGCTGCGACCCTTGACGACGGGGGCGGCTCGACCGGATTGCTCCTCGTCGTCGGCGGTAGCCAGACCCGAATCGGCTCACACAGGATGTACGAAAGACTGTCCAAAACACTTTCAGATAAAGGTTATCCGTGCTTCCGTTATGATCGGCGTGGAGTTGGCGACAGCCCCGGCGAGGATCCCGGCTATCGCGCCAGCGGGCCCGATCTTGCCGCCGCCGCCCGCGCCTTCCGGGCCGAATGCCCGGCCCTCTCCCGCGTCGTCGGCTTCGGCCTGTGCGACGGCGCGACGACGCTGGCGCTGTTCGGGGACGAGGCCGGTCTGGAAGGCGCGATCCTCGTCAATCCCTGGCTGGTCGAGGCCGATACCGGCGAATTGCCGCCGGCCGCTGTCCGCAGCCACTATCGGCGACGCTTGGCCAGTCGCGAGGGGTGGCAGAAATTGCTCTCGGGCGCGGTCGATTGGCGCAAGCTGTCGAGGGGCCTGCGCAAGGCTTGGACGGTCCATCGCGACGCGCCACTCGCTGCGGAGGTCGCCGACGCGCTGCGCCGCTCGGCGCTGCCCTGTCGTCTGATCCTCGCCGCCGGCGATGCCACCGCGGCGGCTGCGGTCGCGGAACTGAGGGCTCCCGCTTTTACGGGGCTGATCGCCGGTCGCGACACCATCGACAGCGATTCCCATACGTTCGCGCGTGTCGGCGACGAAGCGGCATTGCTGGCTGCGGTCGAGCGGGCGCTGCAGGCGCTGGCGCCTCAGGCGGGCTGAAGCGCCGCCTGCGGGCTGCTTTCGAAATCCGCCTCGGCCAGGAATTTCTCGGCATCGAGCGCGGCCATACAGCCGGTGCCGGCGGCGGTGACGGCCTGCCGATAGATCTTGTCCATCACGTCCCCGCAGGCGAACACGCCCGCGATCGATGTCCGGGCCGTCCCCGGCGTCACCGGGATATAGCCATCGGCATCCAGAGCCAGCTTGTCCTTGAACAGCTCGGTCGCCGGCACGTGGCCGATGGCGACGAAGGCGCCTTCGGTGTCGAACCGCTCGGTCGCACCGGTGACGGTGTCGCGCAGGTTTACCGCCACCAGGCCCTCGGGCTCGCCACCGCCGATGAACTCGGCCACTTCCCGGTTCCACATCACCTTGATGCTCGGGTGGGCGAGCAGCCGTTCCTGCAGGATTTTCTCGGCCCGCAGGCTGTCGCGGCGGTGGATCAGGGTGACGTCATGACTGTGGTTGGTCATGTAGAGCGCCTCCTCGACCGCGGTGTTGCCGCCGCCGATCACGATCACTTTCTTGCCGCGATAGAAGAAGCCGTCGCAGGTCGCGCAGGCGCTGACGCCCTTCCCTTTCAGTCGCTCCTCGGTCGGCAGGTTCAGCCACCGCGCCTGCGCCCCGGTGGCGATGACAAGCGTATCGCCCAGATAGACGGCTCCGCCATCGCCCTTCAGCCGAAACGGCCTCTCGCCGAGGTCGACCTCGGCGATGTGGTCCCATACCATCTGGGTGCCGACATGCTCGGCCTGCTTTTGCATCTGCTCCATCAGCCAGGGACCCTGGATCACGTCGGCGAAGCCGGGATAATTCTCGACGTCGGTGGTGATCGTCAGTTGGCCGCCGGGCTGGATGCCCTGGATCACGATCGGCGCGAGGCCGGCGCGGGCGGCGTAGATGGCGGCGGTCAGGCCGGCGGGGCCCGAACCCAGGATGATCATCCGGGAAGAATGGGTAGCGGTCATGAACAGGAGTTAGGGGGCGGCCAATCCCTTCGCAATGGCGCTTTTGCTTCTATCCACAGCCGCTGGTAAGGCGTCGCGATCCCTGAACCAAAGGACATTTCGCCATGACCGCGCGTGACAATCCCATCGGTCTCGACGGCTTCGAGTTCGTCGAGTTCACCAGCCCTGATCCAGCGGCGATGGCGGATTTGTTCACGAAATTGGGGTTCACCCATGTCGGCAATCACCGCTCGAAGCAGGTGCGCCATTACGCCCAAGGCGACGTCAACTTCATCCTCAACATGGAGCCGGAGGGCCAACCGGCGGACTTCCGCAAGGCGCATGGCCCATCCGCAAACGGCATGGCCTTTCGTGTCCGCGACGGCAAGGCCGCGATGGCGATGGCGGTCGAACGCGGGGCCACCGAGGTGAAAAGCCCACGCGGCCCCGGCGAGCTGGAGATTCCTGCGATCGAGGGGATTGGAGGATCGTTTCTCTATCTCGTCGATCGCTATGGCGCAGACCAGATTTACGACGTGGATTTCGAGCCCGTGCCCGGCGCCGGGCCGAACGACAACAGCGTCGGGCTCCACACGCTGGATCACCTCACGCACAATGTGAATCGCGGCCGGATGAACCACTGGGCCGAGTTTTACGAGCGCATCTTCAACTTTCGCGAGATCCGCTATTTCGACATCGAGGGCCAGCAGACAGGCCTGCTGTCGCGGGCGATGACGGCGCCGGACGACAAGATTCGCATTCCATTGAACGAAAGCCAGGACGATTATTCGCAGATCGCCGAATATCTGAAGGAATATAAGGGCGAAGGGATCCAGCACCTGGCCTTCGCGACCGACGACATCTTCCAGACGGTCGACAAGCTGCGCGCCAATGGAATCAAGTTCCAGGACAGCCCCGACACCTATTACGACATGATCGACCAGCGCATCCCCGGCCATTCGCACGACGTGCAGGCAATGCGCGATCGGCGGATCCTGATCGATGGTTCGCCCGAGACCGGCGAGGGCCTGCTGCTGCAGATCTTCACCGAGAACATGGTCGGCCCGATCTTCTTTGAAATCATCCAGCGCAAGGGCAACGAGGGCTTCGGCGAAGGCAATTTCAAGGCTTTGTTCGAGAGCATCGAGCTCGACCAGATGCGCCGCGGGGTGATCCCCGGCGCCAAGGTCGACGCCTGACTTGCCCAGCCTTGCCGACGCGCCAACCCCGGCGCTGATCCTCGACCGGGGCAGGCTGGCCGCCAATTGCGCGCGGATGATCGCACGGTGCGCCGGCTTCGGAGTCGGGCTTCGGCCGCATATGAAGACGCTGAAATCGATCGATGCGGCGCGGCTCGCGATCGATCCGGCGCATGGCGGCATCGCGGTGTCGACCCTGCGCGAGGCGGAATATTTCGCCGGTCACGGCCTGGCCGATATTCAATACGCAGTCTGCATCACACCCGATAAGCTGTTACAAGCGAAAGAGATCGTGCGTCGCGCGCCAGCCTTCAGCTTTTTCCTCGACAGTCTCGAGATCGCCCGGGCGATCGCCGCCCTGCCGTCCGCCGCCTGGTGCAATGTCTGGATCGAAATCGACAGTGGCGAGCATCGTACCGGCCTCGCCCCCCGGGATCCGCGGCTGATCGAGATCGCCGGCCTGCTGCGCGGCGCCGGCGCGGCGCTGGCCGGCGTCGCCACCCACGGCGGCCACAGCTATGCGGCACGTTCGGCGGCGGAGATCGCCGCCGTCGCGGAGCAGGAGCAGTCGGCGGTCGTCGAAGCCGCGGCGTGCCTTCGGGCCGCGGGCTTCGAGGTGCCCGGCGTCAGCGCCGGCTCGACCCCGACCGCGACTTACATGGCCCGGGCCGACGGCCTCACCGAGGTTCGCGCCGGCGTCTATATGGCGGGCGATCTCTTTCAGTCGGGCATCGCTTCGCTGCGGGAGGATGAGATCGCCGTATCGGTGCTCGCCAGCGTCATCGGACGCAACGAGGCGGATGGCCGGATCGTCATCGACGCTGGCGGACTGGCGCTGTCGAAGGACCGGTCGACCGCCGGCCTCGCCCAGGATCTCGGCTACGGCCTCCTGCTTGACGTGGCCGGCGCGCCGTCGCTCGGCCGGCTCACGGTCGGCGGCGTCCATCAGGAACATGGAGAGGTCGATCAGGTGCCCGCGGACGCCTTCGAGCGCCTGCCGATCGGCGCGAGGGTTCGCGTCCTTACCAACCATGTCTGCATGACCGCTGCGATCCACGATCACTATCTCGTCGTCGACGGTGGAACGCGGATTGTCGATCGATGGGACAAGATTATCGGCTGGTAGCCGCAAAGCAGGCGATTTTCCGGCTTACGGACGGCGCGTTGCGCGATACACTGCCTCAGCGTTGGGGAGGCGTTCATGGCGACGAAGCAGCAGACATTGCAGGCAGTTGGCGAGCAAGGGCATGGCCCGAACTGGCAGGAGGATGCGCTCGGCTTTCTGATCGCTCCCTCAGACCGGGAGGATTTCCTCGCCAATATCTATGAGCAGCGGGAGCTCTTGAACCTGCGCAACGAGCCGGATCGCTATGCCGACCTGCTCACCCTCGAATCGCTCGATCATTTCATCGCCAGCGCCGATCTGCGCGAGGGCATGCTGGACCTGTCGAACAGGCATAACCGGGTCACCCGCGATGCCTATGTCGATGAGAACGGCAAGGTGATCCAGGTCGCGGTGACCGAGGAATATCTGAAGGGCGCGACGATCATTCTGCCGCACCTGCATGATTCCATGTACAATCTTGGCGAGTTCGCGCGATCGCTGGAGGAGGTATTCTCCTGCCACGTCCAAACCAACATCTACCTGACCCCGGCCAGCCGCGAACAGGGCAAGTCCACCCAGGGCTTCCCGCCGCATTATGACAATCACGATGTGTTCGTGATGCAGATTTCCGGCTCCAAGGCGTGGCGCATCTATGGCACGCCGGTGGCGACGCCGTTCCGCGGCGAGACGTTCGAGATCGCCCGCCACGAGGCCGGCGATCCGACCCAGACCTTCACGATGAGCGCCGGCGACTGCATCTACCTGCCGCGCGGCATGATGCACGATGCCGAAAATGTCGGCGATGAGCCCTCGCTGCACATCACGGTCGGCCTGATCACCAAGACCTGGGCCGATCTGCTGCTCGAATCGATCTCCGAGCTGGCGCTCAACGAACCGGCCTTCCGCCGCTCGCTCCCGGCCGGCTTCGCCGATCGCGACTTCGATCGCGAGCTTGCCGGCCAGCATTTCGATCAGCTGATCGACATCATCAGCGACAAGGCGCAGATGGACAGCGCCTTCGATCTGATGGCCGACAATTTCCTCCGTGCCCGGCAGCCGAACGTGTCAGGGATCATCACCGCCTCGCGCAGTGCGCCGACGCCCGAGGACCGCTATCGCCGCCGCCGCTACGTTCCCTGGAACATCGCCAGCGACGAGAACGCCAAGCTGGTGCTGATCGGTCCCGGCGGCGATCTTGAATTCGGGGAAGCGGATGGCGACGCGCTGGAGCTCGCCCTCGCCGGCCCGCCGTTCACGGTCGCGGACCTGAAATGCGAAGGCCCGGACGAGTTGCTGCAGCGACTCTGGGCCGCCGGCTATCTGGAAAAGCTGCCGTCGTAGGGATGGTAGCGGAGGAGGGACTTGAACCCCCGACACGCGGATTATGATTCCGCTGCTCTAACCAGCTGAGCTACTCCGCCCCAGGGGCATCGGCCCGAGCCTAAGCCGGGCGAGCCGGCGCTATAGGTAGCGTCGCGCGGACGGTCAACAAGGGGCCTCCCCGGCTCTTTCGAGCGCCGGAACCCGGCGCCGCTTGCCTCGTTTGCGGTCCGGACAGGAGACCTGCGATGGAATTGCTGACCCCACTCGACACGCTTTGCCGCCTGGTGCTGCGCGCAAAGGAACTCGAGGCGCAGGTGCCGACGGCGAACGAGTTGCAGGATGCCGATGACGTCGATGATTATGACGATGAGGGCGATCAGGCGCTGTCCGCCCTGGACGATGATCTCAACACCGCCGTCGAGGAAGAGGTGCAGGCGCTTCTTGACGATCTGGCCGACGATCAGCTCGCCGAGACGCTCGCTCTGGCCTGGATCGGCGACGGCACCTATGACGCGGGCGAGTGGGACGAAGCCTTTGCGGAAGCGAACGAGCTGAGCACCCAGGAACGGATGGACGAACTCACCGACATGCCCCTGCTCGGCGGCCAGATCGAATCGGGCCTCGCCGCCTTCGACTATAATTGCGACGGCGTCGGCCAGTCCGATTGAGCGGTCAGCGCCGGAAAACATGCTCCCTGATCGGCTCCCAGGGGCCGCCGCGATAATACCAGGACGCCAATCCCCGGATGCTCAGCGGGCGCGGCTCGAACGTGGCCTTCAGGCGCTGCTGCAGCGCCTTCGCAACCTTGGAGTCCACCTTGTTCTGGATGGTCACGTGCGGCCGCCACGAATTTTGGTCCTGCGACGTCAGCAGGCCGTGCAGGGCTGCGGCGAGCTCCTCGCGGATGATCGTCAGCGCCTCGCTTTCCACGCGGTAGGCGGTGCCGCCGCCGAGGTCGGCGATGCCGGCGATCCATGCCGGGGGTGGCGGCGCGGCGGTCGCCGCCGCGAGACGGCGCGATAGCTCGGGCCCGATTCCGGGGGGTAGCTGATGGAAGAGCGTGAGATGGGCGGGCACCCGGTTGCGATCGGCGGGATAGTGATCGCGCCGCGCCTGCTGGAGCCAGCCATTGTCGCCGTCGCCGAAGGTCGCCGTGACGATGATCGGCGCGGCGGCCGGCGGCGCGGTCAAATCTCCACCTGGCTGCCCAGTTCCACCACGCGGTTCGGCGGCAGGTTGAAGAAATCCATCGCGCTTTCGGCGTTGCGCATCATCCATGCGAACAGATGCTCGCGCCAGATCGCCATGCCGGGCTTCGGCCCGGCGATCAAAGTCTGGCGGGCGAGGAAGAAGCTCGTGTCCATCATCTTGAATTCCGGCCCGCAGCTCTCCACGCGCGCCAGCGCCTTCGGCACGTCCGTCTCCTGCATGAAGCCGTAACGGATGATCAGCCGGAAAAAGCCTGCTCCGAGCGGCTCGAGGTGGAAGGTCTTCTCCTCCTCGACATAAGGCTCGTCCTCGATCTTCACGGTGAGCAGCAACACGCGTTCGTGCAGCACCTTGTTGTGTTTGAGATTGTGCAAAAGAGCGTGCGGGATGCCGTCGGCCGATGTTGTCATGAAGACCGCGGTGCCGGGAACCCGGGCGGCGCTCGCGGCGGCGGACTTGATGAAGATCGCAGCCGGCATCGCCGCTTCGCTCATCCGCTTGATCATCAGCTTGCGGCCGCGTGCCCAGGTGGTGAGCATGGTAAAGGCGAAGAGCCCGACGAGCAGGGGGAACCATCCGCCATCCGGCACCTTGGTCAGGTTCGCGCCGAAATAAGCGAGATCGACGAGGAAGAAGAGCGCCAGCAGCGGCGTCGCGAAGTACCATTTCCAGCGCCAGAGCGAAAACAGAACGACGGTCAGCAGGCAGGTGTCGATGAACATCGCTCCGGTCACCGCGATGCCATAGGCGGCGGCGAGATTGGACGAGTTCTGGAACATGAGCACGAGGATGATGACCATCACCATCAGCGTCCAGTTGATCACCGGGATGTAGATCTGCCCCATCGCGCGTTCGCTGGTGTGACGGATGCGAAGGCGCGGGATGAAGCCCAGATGCATCGCCTGCTGGGTCACCGAAAAAGCTCCGGAAATCACTGCCTGACTGGCGATGATGGTGGCGAAAGTGGCGAGGATGACGAGCGGCAGGCGGAGCGATTCCGGGGCCAGCAGGAAGAACGGGTTGCGCAGCGCCTCCGCCGCCGCCGCCGGCTCCAGCGACAGGATCATCGCGCCCTGCCCCATATAATTGAGCATCAGGGCGGGCATGACGAAGCAGAGCCATGACAAGCCGATCGGCTTGCGCCCGAAATGCCCCATGTCCGCATAAAGCGCTTCGGCGCCGGTGACCGCGAGCACGACGGAACCGAGCGCGAGAAAGGCGGACCAGCGATCGGTGAGAAAGAAATTGATGGCGTTGAGCGGGTTCAGGGTCTCGACGATGATCCAAGGCGCGCCGGCGATATGGATGATCCCGAGAACCGAGATGATGAGGAAATAAAACAGCATGACCGGGCCGAACAGGGCGCCCACCCGCGCCGTTCCGTGCGCCTGGATGGCGAACAGGGCGACGAGGATACCGATCGCGATCGGGACCACGAAGGGTCCGAAGCCCGATTCCACGGTAGTCAGGCCCTCGACCGCCGAGAGCACCGAGATCGCCGGCGTAATCATCGAATCGCCGTAGAAGAGCGCGCAGGCGAAAACCCCGAGCAGGACGATTCCCGCGGTCCATTTGCGTTGGCCGCTCGTCTCCCGGTTGATCAGCGCGAGAAGGGCGAGGCTGCCGCCCTCCCCCTTATTGTCCGCCCGCATGATGATCATGACATATTTGAAGGCGACGACGATCATCATCGACCAGAAGATCAGGCTGAGGACGCCCAGAATTTCAGTCGGGCCGCTGGCCAGCGGATGGTGGCCGGAAAATGTCTCGCGAAACGCGTAGATCGGGCTGGTGCCGATGTCGCCGAACACGATGCCGATCGCACCGACGGCGAGACCGAGGATGCCGGACTGCGGGTGGTGCCCGGCCGCATGCGCGGCGGGCGTATGGGTGGCGGCGCTATCGCTCATCGGTCAGGAACGTAAACGTCCACCTTCCTTGGTGGTCCAATATGCGCGGAGCGGCGGCGCTTAGCATCGCCATTGCGCCTTCGCAACGGCGGCAAACCCGCTATAGAGCGCGCCAAAACCAGCCTTCGATGGAGAGAATGATGCGTGTCGGCGTGCCGAAAGAGATCAAGGTCCATGAATATCGGGTCGGCCTGACGCCGGCCTCGGTCGCCGAACTGGTCGCGGCCGGACACGAGGTCATCGTCGAGACCAATGCCGGCATCGGCATCGATTTTTCGGATGAGGACTATACCGGAGTCGGCGCCAAGATCGCGGCCGACGCCGCCGAGGTCTTTGCCAGGTCGGACATGATCGTGAAGGTGAAGGAACCGCAGGCGAGCGAGATCGCGCTGCTGGAGCCGCGCCACCTGCTCTTCACCTATCTCCACCTCGCGCCCGATCCCGATCAGGCGCACGGTCTTCTGAAATCCGGCGCGACGTGCATCGCCTATGAAACGGTGACCGCCAGGGATGGCTCGCTGCCGCTGCTGAAGCCGATGAGCGAGGTCGCCGGGCGGATGTCGGTCCAGGTCGGCGCGCATTATCTGGAGAAGGAGCAGGGTGGCCGCGGCGTTCTGCTCGGCGGCGTTCCGGGCGTCGCGCCGGCGCGGGTGATGATCCTCGGCGGCGGCGTTTCGGGCGTCAACGCGGCCCAGATGGCCGTCGGCATGCGCGCCGACGTCACCATCTACGACATCTCCAATGCCCGGCTGGCCGAGCTCGACATGTTCTTCGGCAGTCAGATCAAGACCGCTTACGCATCCAAGGCGGCGATCGCTTATGCGGTGACGAAGGCGGAAGTCGTGATCGGCGCGGTGCTGATCCCCGGTGCGGCGGCGCCGAAGCTGATCACCCGCGACATGCTGAAGACGATGAAGCGCGGATCGGTGCTGGTCGATATCTCGATCGATCAGGGGGGCTGCTTCGAAACCTCACGGCCGACGACTCACAGCGACCCGGTCTACGAGGTGGACGGCGTCATCCATTATTGCGTCGCGAATATGCCGGGGGCGGTCGCACGAACCTCCGCCTTCGCGCTGAACAACGCCACGCTGCCCTTCGCGCTGAAGCTCGCCAATCTCGGCCCCGACGCGGCGATGAAGGCAGACAAGCACCTCGCGGCGGGCCTTAACGTCTCCGCCGGCAAGGTTCGCCATCAGGCAGTGGCGGAAGCGCTCGGGCTGCCGTTCGAACCGGTCTGAGCCGCTACTGGCTGTTGCCCGGCGCGGATGATTGCGGCGGCGCCGCAGCCGGCGCTGCTCCGGGAATCTGCCCCCGCACCCGGGCTTCGTCGATCGCCCGCAGCCGTTCTTCGATGGTTGCGCGATAGGGCGCGTTGGGCGGAGCGCTGGCGAGCAGCTGGCGCCACACCCGCTCGGCCTCCGCATAATTGCCCCCCTGGGCTAGAGCGAGGCCGTAGAAGAAGGCCGGGCCTGGGTGGTCCGGCGCGATCCGTGCTGCGCGCTGGAAAGCGAGCTGGGCGGCCGGGCTCATCATTCCGTTGGCGTGGACCACAAGGGCGTTGCCGAGTCCGACCCACAGGTCCGCATCCTGCGGGCTGTCGCGCAACCCGGCCTGGATGACCTCGACCCCGGTCCGCGTGTCGCCGCGCCGCTGGAAGCCCTCCGCCATAGTAAGCCAGGCGGCGGCGCGATCGAAGCGGCCGAGCAAATTCTGTCGCATCGCGCTGAATTCGCTTTCGGGAACCTGCTGACGCTCCGGCGCTGTCTTCGGGCGGCCGGCAAGGCCGGGTCGCCCCTGCCAGGCATAGCCGGCCAAAGCGATCAGCAGTGCGGCACCCAGCAGTTGCACCGCCGCCTTGTCGCGAATGAAGAACCACAGTCCGGCGAAGGTGAGCAGCGCCAGGATCAGTAGGACGAGCCAGCCCATCAGCCTTTCCTCCAGCGGAATCGCCCGCGGGCGAGGAACAGGCCGGCGGCGATCAACAGGATCGGCGCCGCCCAGAGCGGCCAGGTCACGGCGCTCAACGGCGGATCGTAGGTCACCCAATTGCCGTAGCGCGAGATCAACCAGTCCCGAATCTGTTCCGGCGATTCACCGGCCCGGATGCGGGTGCGGACCAGGTGACGCATGTCGCCCGCCATTTCGGCGTCGCTGTCGGAGATCGCCTGTCCCTGACAAACAAGGCAGCGCAGCGTCTCCATCAACGCCCGCGCCCTCGCCTCCTGGCGCGGATCGGACAGCTGCTTGTTCGCATATTCCGCCGCCGGCATCAGCGAATCGGCGAGTGCCGGTCCTGCGACAAGCAGCAGGAGCGCCGCGAGGAGCGCCCTCATCGCGCCGCCTCCACCGCGGCGACGATTGCCGGCACATCCTCCGGCATGATCGCGCCGATATGCTGATGCCGGATGATCCCGCGACCGTCGATCACGAAGGTCTCTGGCACGCCGGCGGAGCCGAGGTTGAGCTGTACTCGGCGGTCGACGTCGGCGCCGATCGTCTGGAACGGGTTGCCATAGGTCGTGAGGAAAGCCTGCAGGTCTTCGGTCCGGTCGCGGATCGCGATCCCGTCGATCGGCACGCCCCGCCGCTGCAAGTCGGCGAGCTGCGGTGCCTCGACCCGGCAGGGCAGGCACCAGCTGGCGAAGACGTTGACGACTCGCGGGTGTCCCTGACGCAGCGCCGCGCTGGACAGGCCCGGCCGGTCCGGCACCCCTGGACGCAGCGTGAAGTCAGGGATCGGCTGGCCGATCAGCGCCGAACGGATGTTGCGGTTCGCCGGCCAATAGAGGCCGATCGCGACAAACAGGAAGAAGCCGATGAAAACCGCGAGCGGCACCCACAGGATCAGCCGGCGCTTCATGCCGAAGCCTCCGCCAGCTTCTGCTTCGCTGCCTTGCGCTCGCGCCTGACGCGTCCGATCAGCGCCAGCAGGCCGCCCAAGGCCACCATGCCGCCGCCGAGCCAGATCAGGGTGACCCACGGCTTCCACCACAGCCGAAGTTGCCACCGCCCCTGCTGATCCTCCTCACCGATCGAGACGTAGAGCTGACCGTCCCAGCGGGTGGCGATTGCCGCCTCACTGGTCGGCGTGGGCGGCGAATAGAAAAGGCGCGCCTGCGGCGCCAGCCCGAACGGTGTGCCCCCCTCTCCACGTCGCGCCGTCAGGCGCGCCTCGATCGCCGTCCAGTTGGGGCCGGCAATCGGTTCGACGCTGTCGAAGCGGACGGTGAACGGGCCGACGCTGGTCGTCTGGCCGGGCCGTGCGGCAATCAGCGTTTCGCGAATGAAGGCGCTTTCCGAAGCCATGCCCGCAAGACTGACCGCGATACCTAGATGCGCCGTCACCATGCCCCAGATAAAAAGCGGCGTCCGGCGGAGATTGCGTCCCCACAGCGGCGCGATGCTCGCCGCCGCGACGCCGGGGGCCAGCACCAGCCCGAGCAGCGGCAGGATACCGATTCGCGGCGCGAAGAGGATCAGCGCCAGCAGGGCGGCGGCGCTGAACAGGATCGGCAGCGCCAGTCGGCCGGTCAGCGCCCGGAACCGGTCGCTGCGCCAGCGCAGCAGCGCACCGGCCGCCATGATCGCCGCCAGCAGCAGCGCCACCGGTCCGGCGGCGCTGTTGAAATAAGGCGGGCCGACCGACAGCTTCTCGCCGGTCACCGCCTCGACCGCGAGCGGATAGAGGGTGCCGACGAAGACCACTCCCAGGATGACGGTGAGCAGCAGATTGTTGACCACCAGCGCACCTTCGCGGCTCACGAGATCGAAGCGCGAGCCTTCCTTCACCGTGCCGACGCGCAGGGCAAAGAGAGCGAGCGCACCTCCGATATAGAGAACCAGAAGGCCGAGGATGAAGGCACCGCGCTGGGGATCGACGGCGAAGGCGTGGACGCTGGTCAAAATGCCGGAGCGGACGAGGAAGGTGCCGATCATCGACATCGAGAAGGCGACGACGGCGAGCATGATCGTCCAGGCACGGAGGCCGTCGCGAGTCGCCAGCACGGTCACGCTGTGCAGCAGTGCGGTCGCCGCCAGCCACGGCATCAGCGAGGCATTCTCAACCGGATCCCAGAACCACCAGCCGCCCCAGCCCAGCTCGTAATAGGCCCAATAGGAGCCGGCCGTGATGCCCAGCGTCAGGAATATCCAGGCGGCCAGGATCCAGGGCCGCATCGCCCGTGCGAACGCCGGGCCGACATCCCGCGTGATCAGCGCCCCGACCGCGAACGAGAAGGCGATCGAGATGCCGACATAGCCGAAATAAAGGGTCGGCGGATGGAAGGCCAAGCCCGGATCCTGGAGCAGCGGATTGAGCCCGTTGCCTTCGGCCGGCGCCGGGTTGACCCGGGTGAAGGGGTTGGAGGCGAAGAGCAGGAAGGCGTAAAAGCCGAGTCCGATCGCCGCCTGCGCGGCCAGCGTCGCGGTCAACGTCGGACGCTTGAGCCGCCGCTCGAACAACGCCACCGCGGCTCCGGCGACGGCGAGCACCGTCACCCAGAGCAGCATCGAACCCTCGTGATTTCCCCAGGCCCCGGCGAATTTGTACAGCCAGGGCTTGGCGGAATGGCTGTTGGCGACGACGAGCTGTACCGACAGGTCCGTGCGCAGGAACAACCAGATCAGCATCAGGAACGCGATCGCCGCAAGCACCCCTTGCGCGACCGCCGCCGGCCGCACCGCTGCGGCGAGCCGTTCGCCGCCGGCCCGGAGGCTGGCCGCGCCGAGCAGCAGCTGCAGCAGCGACAGCGCCGCCGCCAGCCAGAGCGCAGCAAGACCCCCCTCGGCGATCATTTGAGCGTATTCGTCTGATGCCGGTCGCCTTGCGGGCCGAGCCGGGGAGGCATGTAATTCTCGTCGTGTCGGGCCAGGATCTCGGTCGCGACGAAGCGCCCGTCCGGCTGGAACCGTCCTTCGGCGACGACGCCGCTATTCTCCCGGAACAGCTCCGGCGTGATGCCGGTGAAGCGCACCGGGATGGTGGCGGCCGTTTCGTCACCCACGAGGAAATCGATCGTCACGCCATCCGAATGGCGCTGGATCGATCCCTGCCGCACCATGCCGCCGATGCGGACCGA